>DHJB01000040.1:11852-23960 GCA_002404115.1 Microbacteriaceae bacterium UBA4731 | reverse complement strand
TCTAAAGCACAGTCCCCTCACCGAATTCGACGGAGATTTTGCCCCAAACGGTCTGCACACGGGCAAAACGCACCCGAAAACGCAAAATCTCCGTCGAATTCGGGAGGACCTACGGGCCCGGGCGAGATGCGGGCTGGACGCGCGGATGCCGTGGGTCAGGCGAGGAAGGCGAGCGCGGCCTGCTTGAACTCGCGCGAGGTGAGCGCGTTGATGTGGCCGCGGCCGGGCAGCTCGAGGAACTCGGAGCCGCGTTCCCGCGCGTGCGCGGCGACCCCGGCGGGGATCGGGTCGGCGGCGCCGGCGACGTAGAGCACCGGGATGCCCGGCGGCACCTCGATCGTGGCCCCTGCCACGCCCTCGACGCACGCCATGAGCGCCTCCCGGTCGGCGCCGGCGTCGATCGCCGCGCCGAGCACGGCCGCGATCGTCGGGTCGGACGGCAGGTCGCCGTGGGTCACGAAGCGTCGCACGGCATCCATGTCCCAGGTTTCGAACAGTTCGAGCGGCCCGGCCCCGCCGAGCACGACCTTCCGCACGCGCTCCGGCGCCAGCCGGGTCAGCGCCGCGGCGACGCGGGAGCCCATCGAGTAGGCGATCACGTCGACCTGCTCGAGCTCGAGCGTGTCGAGCACGGCCACGAGGTCGGCCGCGAGCTGGCGCGGGGCGTAGTCGGCCGCGCGGTGCGGGGCGTCGCTGCGCCCGTGGCCGCGGAGGTCGGGCGTGATCGCGCCGCGTCCGGCATCCGTGATCGCGCGCACCCAGCCGGGGGTGGACCAGGTGACCGCGGCCGTCGACGCGAAGCCGTGTACCAGCAGGATGGGCCGGTCCCCCGGCACGAAATCGTAGGCGATCCGCACGCCGTCGAGACGCCTGGCGAACAGGGCTGCGCCGACCGGACGCTCGCTCGCCAGCACTTACGCGACCACGTCTGACGTGGCGAGCACGGCGCCGGCGTGCGCCATTTCGGCCAGGGCGGCCTCGCTCGCCTCCGCCGACACTCCGGCAATGAGGTCGGTGAGCACGCGCACGTGCTGGCCGTGTTCGAGAGCGTCGAGCACGGATGCCCGAACACAGAAGTCCGTGGCCAGGCCGACCACGTCGACATCCGTCGCACCGTGCGCGGTGAGCAGCTCGCCGGTCTTCTCACCGGCCTCGTCGACGCCGTCAAAGATCGAGTAGCCGGGCTCGCCCTGGCCCTTGCGGATGTGGATGGTGGTCTCCGGCGTCGTCAGCGCCGGGTGGTATTCGGCGCCCGTCGTGCCGGCGACGCCGTGCACCGGCCAGGTGGTGACGTAGTCCGGCGCTATGTCGCGCGCGAAGTGGCCGCCGTTGTCGCCGTCGATGTCGTGCCAGTCGCGGGAGGCGAAGACGGAGCTGTAGGCGTTCGGATGCTCCGCCAGCAGCCGGGTGATCCCGGCGGCAATGGCGGCCCCGCCCTCCACTGCGAGGGCACCACCCTCGGTGAAGTCGTTCTGAACGTCAATGATGAACAGTGCCCTGGTCACGATCGCTCCTTCGGCTCGTTAGTGGTTCGAGAGGTTGTCGCCGCAGCGGAAGAACCCCGTCGTGATGGTATCGATGGCCTGCTTCGCATTATCGCTCACATCGCCCAGTGCGTATACGGCGAAGGTGAGCGGCGTGCCGTCGGCGGCATGGATGACGCCGGCCAGCGTGTAGCCGGTGTCGATCCAGCCCGTCTTGGCGAAGACGGCGCCGTCGGCGGCCGCGTTGTCGCCGGCGAAGCGGTCGCTGTAGGAGAGTGACCCGGTTCGGCCGGCAACCGGGAGCCCGTCGAAGATGACGCCGAGGTTGGCGGTGCGCGCGTTGACCTTCATGAAGAGGCGGGTGAGGTAGGCGGGCGGCACGGCGTTGCCGGGGTTGAGCCCGGAGCCGTCTTTGACGACGATCCCGGTCGTGTCGATGCCGTAGGGCGCCAGGCCGGCCAGGATGGCCTTCGGCTCGGCGTCGAACGTGTTGCCGGCGCCGGACTTCACCGCGACCAGGCGTGCGAGCATCTCGGCGAGGGCGTTGTCGGAGACGATCAGCGCCTGCTTGATCAGCGTCGACACGGGCTGCGAGTGCACGGCGGCCAGTTTCGCGGCGCCGGCCGGGGCGCTGCCGCGGCTGATCGAGACTCCCCCGCCGAGCGCGTCGGCGAACGCCTGTCCGGCCCGGCCGACCGGGTCCTCGCTCCGCGGCGACGTGCCGCGGTACGGGTCCTGGCGGTCGCCGTCGACCTGCAGCGCGGTGATCTCGGGCATGTAGCCGCCGGCGAGTTCCGTGCGCGCCCAGCCGGGCTCCCAGCCGGGGCCGGCAAACAGGGAGGAGTCGAGCACGAGGGAGCTGATCGGCGTGCCGGCGTTCGCCGGGTCGGCCTTCCACGCGGCGATGGTCTGCCTGGCCAGGTCGTCGAGGTGCGGGGCGCCGACGTAGGCCGACTCCTTGCCGGATGGCGTTCGCGAGAGGGTGAGGTCTCCCCCGCCGACGATCACCACCGACCCGGGTGTGCCGCCCTTGACGACGGATGTCTCGGCCCGGTAGTCGGGGCCGAGCACGCTCAGCGCGGCCGCGGAGGTCAGCACCTTGAACACGCTGGCCGTGCGCGACGCAGTGCTGCCGCCGCGGTCGAACAGCACCTCGCCGGTCTTCGCGTTGACGGCCTGCGCCTGGAAGTGGGCCAGCCGCGGGTCGGCGGCCAGCCGGGTGACCGAGCAGGTGCGCAGGCGGCTCGCGTTCGATGCCGCGGTCGGCACGGGCCGCGGCGGCGGTGTCGGGGTCGGGGTTGCGCCGGGAGTCGGGGTGAGAGAGGCAACGGTCGCGGCCGCCTCGGGCTTCGAGCCGCCCGTTGCCGCCCCGGCGACGACCATTGCGCCGCCGAGCAGGGCGAACACGGCGACACCGGCAGCGGCCAGCACCGCCCTGCGATGCCGGGCGAGGAACGTCCCGCCGTCACGCGCGGCGCGGCGGCCGAGCGGGGCATCCGGTTCCTTCACCCCAGCATGGTACCTGCCCGGGTTGGGAGCCGGCTTCGGCCGCCCGACGGGGCCTCGCGAGCCCGATCGGAGGCGGCTATGGTGGCGCTGCGACGACCAGACTCGAACGACCTGCTCGACGCCCTGGCGACCGGGACGGAGCGTGACATGGGCACGTACATAAGCATCGATGGGCACCCGACCTGGGTAGTTGACCGTGGCGGGACAGGCGACCCGCTCCTGCTGTTGCACGGCGGGCTGAGCAACAGTGACGAGCTGCTGGGCAGCATCGGGCCGGAGCTCGCGAGCCGGTACCGCGTCGTGGCATTCGATCGCCGCGGCCACGGCTACACCGCAGACACCGACGCCGAATTCCACTACGCGGACATGGCGACGGAGACGATTCGGGTGCTCGAGGACGTCATCGGTGGCCCGGCCCATCTCGTGGGCTGGAGCGATGGTGGGATCATCGCTCTCCTGGTCGCCCTCGAACGGCCCGATCTGGTGCGCAAACTGGTTGTCGTGGGGACGAACTTTCACTACGACGGCATGATGCCGGTGCAGATGGACCCCGAGTCCCCCTTCGCGCGGCAACTGGCCGCGGAATACATCGAGCGCTCCCCTGACGGCGCGGAACACCTCGACCTGGTGTTCGCCAAGAGTTTGGAGATGTTCAGCACGGAGCCCACGCTCGACACCGACGACATTGCGCGCATCGAACGCCCCACCCTCGTCGTGGTGGGCGATGACGACCTGGTGCGGCTCGACCACACCTGCGCCCTGTACGAAAGCCTTCCAGAGGGACAGCTCGCGGTCGTCCCAGGGGCATCCCACGTTCTCCCGGTGGAACAGCCGGGAGAGCTCGTCCGCCTGATCGTGCGTTTCCTGGGAGCTGAGGGGCCGCCTCCGACGCTCATGCCCGTGCGGCGAGCGGCGCGCACCGTCGCGGGATGAGTCGAGTCACGCGACGAGCGCCTCCAGGCGGCGGACTTCGAGCCATTCGTCGAGGATGTCGGCGGGGAGGGCCTTCGACATGTAGAAGCCCTGCGCGTGGTCGCAGCCCTGCCGCACCAGCGCGTCGTAGGCCACCTCGTCTTCTACTCCCTCGGCCACCATGCGCAGGCCGAGGCTGTGCGCGAGGTGGATGGTGGAGGAGACCAGCGCGGCGGCCCGGCGGTCGTCGGCCATGGGGATGACGAACGAGCGGTCCAGCTTGAGTTCGTCGATGGGCAGATCGCGCAGGTAGGCGAGGGAGCTGTACCCGGTGCCGAAGTCGTCGACGGCGAGCCGGATGCCGCTGTCGCTCAACTCGGCCAGGATCGCCCTGGCGCGCTCTCGGTCGGCCATCAGGAATTCCTCGGTGATCTCCAGCATGAGAGCGGATGCCGGCAGTCCCCTGGCGGCGATCATCGCGATGATTCGCTGGGGCAGATCGGCGTCGACGAGGGAACTGGCCGACAGGTTGACGGCAACCGTCAAGGGCTGGCCCGCTGCGTCCCAGAGGGCCGCCTGGTCGAGGGCCTTCTCCAGGACCACCTCCGTCATCCAGTGCATGAGCCCGGCCTCTTCCGCGAGCACGAGGAACGCAGCGGGATAGAGCAGACCCCGGGCCGGGTGTCTCCACCGGACGAGGGCTTCCACCCCGTTCACCGCACCCGTGACCAGGTCGATCTTGGGCTGGTAGTGCAGGACCAGCTGGTCGTCGCGCAGCGCGATCCGCAGTTCCTCGAGGGTGCGAAGCCGCTCATCGCCATGGCTGTTGTCGACGCTCATGTAGACGTGATGGCCGCTGCGAGCGGTCTTCGCCTTGTACATCGCCATGTCGGCCTTGCGCAGCAGCACCTTCAAGTCGTCGCCCTGGTCGGGAAAGAGGGCGATCCCGATGCTGACGTCGGCCTGCAGCGCGATCCCTTCCAGGGTGAACGATTCTGCCAGCGCGGCCCGCAGCTTGACGGCCACGGCCACGGCCTGCTCCGGGCCGGCGTTGTCGAGGAAGACCGCGAATTCGTCCCCGCCCAGTCGGGCCAGCAGGTCCCCGGCGCGGAGGTGCGCTGACAGCCGAGTGCCGACCTGGATGAGCAGCCGGTCGCCGACGTCGTGGCCGAGGCTGTCGTTGACTTCCTTGAAGCGGTCCAGATCCAGCAGCAGCAGTGCGCCAGGCCTGAGCGGACGTGCGGCGAGGCGCTCCGGCACGTCGGCGTAGAGCGCCCGCCGGTTCGGCAGCCCGGTCAGATCGTCCGTCAGCGCCTGCCGGCGCAGATCAGCCATCTTCACCAGCTGCCGGAACGCCAGCTGGGTGCGAACAGCAGTCATGATCAGGGTCACACCCGCCAGGGAAACCGCGAGGCCCGACACGGGCACCTGTGTTCCCAGGATCAGGACGCCCAGCGCCGCCGCCGTTGCGACGGCCGGAACGACCAGGGACCACGCTCCCTTGAGCCCGCGACTGGGCGCGCCGGCGGAGTGCGTCGAGCCGTCGACCCAGGTCGCCACGAAGGCCAGGCCCAGCAGCCTTCCCGCGTCCAAAGTCGTGCCCAGCGCGTTGCCACTGCCGAAGTCCATCAGCGCGAAGGCGATATCGGCCGCCGCAAAGACGAGGAGACCGCAGATGAGCAGCACCCAGCCGCGTCCGAGCTGCAGCCCGGGGGCGACGGCCACTCCGACCGCGGCCGTCACGAGTATGAGATCCAACAGCGGGTAGGCGACGCCGACCACGGCGGCACCCCACGAACCCCCGGGGGCGGAAGTCAGAATCGGGCTGAGCAACACCGCCAGGACCGCGGCCGCAGCGACGGATCCGATCGCGCTGTCCAGCAGCACCGAGGAGGCCAACCCCTGCAGTTGACGGTGTACCAACGCGGCCAGGGCGGCCAGCATCAGCACGTAGAAGAGGAGATAACCGATGTCGGCGGCCGACGGGAACGGCAGGTCCGTCCCGCTGGTGGTCGCCGCAACGTAGTAGCTGTCCCCGAGCGCGAACATCGTCACGGCGGTTGCCGCCAGCGACACCTGAACGCTTCGGAACCGGACGCGGGACGCGGCCACCCAGCAGACGGCGACCGGGACCCAGTCGCAGAGCATCGACAACCAGTCGTGCGCCGGCGAGTTCGACTCGCCACCGGGAACCAGGAGTCCGACGGTGAGGATGCCGAGCGCGACCCACAGCGCCCACAGCGGCCAGGCACCGGTTCTGCCGCCGAGGCCGCCGGAACGCCGCGCGACCTGCCTGGTTGAATGCACAAAACCCCCCGATTAGCGGACGATTTCACGGTATCTCAGCGGGGGGCGTCTTGCCCAGCATCCGTCGCCGCTCGGGCTAACCCAGTCCGGGTGGCACCCCAACGGTGGTGTGCCGGCCGGCTGAGGGGCGTTGCCGAGGTGCCGGCGCCTGTTCGCCTGGGTAGCGCAGCCCGATCTGGTCGCGCACGGCGTCGAGCGTCTCCATGATGGCCACGAGCTCCTCGGTCGGGAGGATGTCGCTCGAGGTCTTACCGGCGCGGATGACGTTCTCCATTTCGGTCGCCTGGTAGTGCATGCCGCGGCCGGTGACCTCGGCCGTGAAGCTCTCGACGAGTTCGTTGTCGCTGCTGCGCAGATGGAACGTCGTGGGCGCGTACCAGACGTGGTCGATGTCGATCCGCCCGTCGGTGCCGAGGATCGTGGCCGTGTTCGGCCCCTTCGTGTCGCTGGCGGAGAGCGTGGTGGCGATCTGCCCGCCGGGGTAGCGGAAGATCGTCGCGACCTGGGCGTCGGCGCCGGTGTCCTTGAAGGATGCGCTGGCCAGGATCGTTTCCGGCCGCCCGAACAGGTTCGACGCGAACGACAGAGGGTAAATGGCCAGGTCGAGCAGCGCGCCGCCGCCGAGCGCCAGGTCGTTCAGGCGGTGGGTCGGGTCGTCGGGGAGGTCCTGCGTGTGGTCGGCGATCAGGGTGTGCACCTCGCCGAGCGTGCCGGCGGCGATGATCTCGCGGATGCGCGCCATGTGCGGCAGGAACCGGGTCCACATCCCTTCCATCACGAGCAGTCCCTTGCTCGCGGCGAGGTCGACGATCTCCCGCGCCTCGCGGCCGTTCATGGCGAAGGGCTTCTCGATCAGCACGTGCTTGCCCGCGTTCAGCGCGAGTGTGGCGTTGGCGGCGTGGAACGGATGCGGGGTCGACACGTAGACGATGTCGACATCCGGATCCGCGACCAGTGCTTCGTAGCTCGCGTGCGCGGTTGGGATGCCGAACTCGGCCGCGAACGCATCGGCGGACTCCTGCGAGCGGGAGCCGACGGCTTGCACGGTGAAGCCGTTCAGCACCAGGTCATCGGTGAACATGTGGGCGATTCCGCCCGTGGCCAGGATCCCCCAGCGAAGCGTGTCGGTCATGCCCCCAGCCTACCGATCGCAGGAACCCCGACCCCGACACTGTCGGCGGGGAGGGCGTCGGCGTACGCTGAAAGCGCAGACCCGAGGAGCACACCATGGCGTACACGGTTGAGTCCCGTGACCTCTATGAGCTGTCCACTGCCGTGATCAAGGCGCGGCTTCCGATCGACCAGGTTTCGACGTGGTTGCCTTGGGCATTCAAGAAGGTCTTCGCGGAACTGGCACGGCAGGGGATCAAGCCGGCCGGTCAGCCGTTCGCCCGGTACGCGATGCATCCCGACGTATTCGACGTCGAGGCCGGGGTGCCGGTGACGAGACCGGTGAGGCCCTGGGGACAGGTCCTGTCGGGAACCCTGCCGGCCGGTCCGGCTGTCGTCACCACGCACATCGGCCCCTACGAGGGACTCAGCGAGGCCGTCGCCGCGCTGGATGACTGGATCGCCGAGCACGATGCCGAACCCGCCGGAGCGCACTGGGAAATCTACTTCAGCGATCCGGTAACGGAGCCCGACCCGGCCACCTGGCGCACGGACGTCTTCATGCCCTGGGCCCGCATATCAGACGCGGACTGATGAGAGTGAAAATGGCCACCAACCCGATGGGGTTAGTGGCCAGTGTTTCAGCGGGGCCGCCTATCAGAATCGAACTGATGACCTATTCATTACGAGTGAATCGCTCTACCGACTGAGCTAAGGCGGCGTGACGTCCGATTTCCCCGTTAAGAGAAGGTCGGTGACACAGCATCAAAGCTTAGCCGGTCGGACGGGTGATGTTGTACAACTCCGCGAAGGATGCGGCCAGTCGCTCGGAAAGCGGCTCGACCCCTTCGGCCTCCGCCCAGCATCGCCAGGCGTGGCGCATGGCCGCCACGGCCACCAGGGTGAACAGCAGTGCGCGCTGGTTGAGCGCGACCGGGTCGTTGGCGAGCTCCGGATGGTCGGTCGTGAAACGCCGTTCGACGATGCACTGGAGGCGGCTCTCGAAGTCGCGCAGCGTGGTCATCCGCAGGCCGAACAGGTAGGCGTTGTCCTTGAGCACGGTGCGCCGCAGTTGGTGGATCTCGCGGTCGTCCTCTGCGCGTTGCAGGCTTGTGGTGAGCAGAACCGCAAGCTGGGACAGGATGTTCCCCTCGGGTCCGCCGTGCACGAAGGCCACAATGTCTTCATCGGAGTCGGGCGCCAGGTTGGGCGTGTCGCCGACCAGCGCTGCGTCCTTCGACGGGAAGTAGTTGAAGAACGTGCGCGGCGAAATCCCGGCGACGCGGCTGACGTCTTCGACGGTGACCTTGTCGATCCCGCGCTCGCGGGCGAGGTTCAGCACCGCGAGTTCAATGGCGCGTCGGGTGGCGAGCCGTTTCCGCTCGCGCCAGCCCGGCTCTTCCTGTTCCAACGACATGGTTCAATCCTTGCACAGCGCGCAAACCCGTGAGCGGATGCCGCGGCATCCGCTGCCCGCGCCGGTCAGTACGGCTCGTCAGCACTTCGGATCGGAGGCCGGCACCGTTCCGTTGATCAGGTAGTTGTCGACGGCGTTGTTCACGCAGGCATTGGACTTGTTGTACGCGGTATGGCCTTCGCCCTTGTAGGTGACGAGGTGGCCGCTGTCGAGCTGTTTGGCGAGGCTCTGCGCCCAGACGTAGGGCGTGGCCGGGTCGTTGGTCGTGCCGATGACGAGGATCGGCCCCGCGCCCGGAGCGTGGATCTGGCTGCGTTTGCCGGTGAACTTATACGGCCAGTTGGCGCAGCCGATGTCGCCGAAGGTCATGTATCTGCCGATGGTCGGGGCCTCAGCCTCGATCTGCTTGGCCTGGGCACGCATCGCGGCCGGGTCGTCGTTGTAGCTGTAGTCGACGCAGTTGACGCCCATGAACGCCTCGGTCGAATTGTCGGAGTAGGTGCCGTCCTTGGTGCGCCCGTTGTACTGGTCGGCGAACTGGAAGGCATAGTCGGCATTGCCGCGCATCACGCTGGTGAACATATCGCTGAGGTACTTCCACGCCGTCGCCTGGTACAGCGGGAAAATGATCGCTGTAAGCAGGGAACTCGAGCCCAGTTCGCGGCCGTCGGTGGCCTGGATCGGACTCACGTCGACCGAGGCGAGCAACGCCCGGATGGTGGCCATCGCCTGGTCGACGGTGCCCTTGAACGGGCACGTCGAGGAGGTCAGGCAGTCGGCCAGGTAGGCCCGCAGCGCGCTTTCGAAGCCCTTCGCCTGCACGCGGGTGACGTCGAAGTTGCTCGTCGCGGGGTCGAGGGCTCCGTCGAGTGCGACGTGGCCCACCTTGCCGGGGAACAGTTCCGCGTAGGTGGCGCCGAGGAAGGTGCCGTACGAGTAGCCCAGATAGTTGAGCTTCGTGTCGCCGAGCACGGCGCGGAGCAGGTCGAGGTCGCGGGCTGCGCTTTCCGTGTCGACGTGGCCGAGCAGCGCGCCGGTGTTCTTGTCGCAGGACGCGCCGAAGTCGGCGGAGGACTTTTCGAGTTCCTTGATCCAGGCATCCGTGCCGCGCTGCGCCTTCGTCAGGCCGTAGAGGTACTCATCCATCTGGGCGGGTTTGTAGCATTTGACCGCGGTGGAGCGCCCGACTCCGCGCGGGTCGAAGCCCACGATGTCGAAGCTCGCCTGGAGTTTCTTGTCGGTCGCGTAGTCGAGGGAGTCCTTGACGAAGTCGTAGCCTGAGCCGCCCGGACCGCCCGGGTTGATCAGCAGGGAGCCGATTCGGTGGCCGCCGGTGGCGCGATGCCGCACCAGCGCCAGGTCGATCATTCCGGCGGCAGGGTTGCCCCAGTCGAGCGGCGCCGTCGCCGTCGTGCACTGCATGCTGGAGCCGCAGTCTTTCCACTGCAGCACCTGGCCGTAGAACGGGTCGAGGCCTGCGGCGACTGTTTCCTTGGTCGGGGTGGACGTGGTCTGAGCCTGCGGGGGCAGGAAGTAGGGCACGCATCCGCTCAGGCCAAGCGTGAACGCGAGCGCGGCCGCGATGGCGCCGCTCGCCCTCATCCGGGTTCGTCTGGTCACGATTCCTCTTCCCTGGGGCGCATCCGTGGCGTCATTGCCGGCGAATTGCACTCACCAGCATTGCCTCGAGGGCAAGCGCCGGTGACACGTTCGATTCGATTCTCTGTCTGGCGAGCGCGATGGCATCCATTGTCGCCAGTGTTGCTGCGGGGCTGCTGGATACCGCGGCCGCGCGCAACTCCGCGAGGAGTTCGCGGTTGATCACGCTCGCCTCCCTGCCCAACTGCACCATCATCACGTCGCGGTACAGCGAAGACAAGTCGACCAGGATGCGGTCGATGCCGTCGCGGAGGCTCCGGGTGGCCCGCCGTTTCTGGTCGTCTTCGAGCGCCTTCAGCTGGCTGCGCAACGCGGGCGGGACCGACTGTCCCGGTTCGACCCCGAGCGAACGCAGCACGCCCTCGCGTTCCTCGGCGTCGCGCTCCTCGGTGATGGCCTTGGCGTCGTCGCCGGCGATGGCGAGCAGCCGGGCGGCGGCGTTGACGGCCGTTGAGACCCCGCGGATGCCGAGGGCCGTGCGCAGCGTTTCCTCGCGCCTGGCGCGCGCCTCGGAGTTGGTGGCGAGGCGGTGGGCCATGCCGATGTGGCTCTGCGCCTCGCGGGCGGCGCGTTCGGCGGTGGCCACGTCGACCCCGTCGCGCTTGATGAGCAGGTCGGCGACGTCTTCGACGCTGGGTACGCGCAGGCGCACGGTGCGCACGCGGGAGCGGATCGTGGGCAGCAGGTCGGCTTCGCTCGGCGCGCAGAGGATCCACACCGTGCGCTCCGGCGGCTCCTCGAGGGCCTTAAGCAGCACGTTGGAGGTGCGCTCGACCATGCGGTCGGCGTCTTCGACGACGATGACCCGGTAGCGGCCGACCGACGGCGAGTACTGGGAGCGGGCGACGGCCTCCTTGACGGTGTCCATCTTGATGATGACGCCCTCGGTGGTGAGCACGGTCAGGTCGGGATGGGTGCGCGCCGAGACCTGACGGAGTGCGGCCTCGTCGCCCTCCGGCGTACCGGGGCTGAGCAGGGCGGCCGCGAAGGCGTAGGCGAGGTTGGAGCGTCCGGAGCCGGGCGGGCCGGTAATCAGCCAGGAGTGCGTCATCGAGCTGGCCGCGGTGCTCCCGGAGGTCGAGCCTGTGGAGATCCCAGAGATCGAGCCTGTCGAGCCTGTTCCGGAGATCGTGCCTGTCGCGCCTGTCGGGCCTGTCGCGCCTGTTCCGGAGATCGTGCCTGTCGCGCCGGTCCCGTACGTCGAGCCGGTCGAGACCCCGTCGGGCCGCTCGGCGGCCGCCCGGAAGATGGCGATAGCATCCGCCTGTCCCGTCAGGTCGTCCCACACTGCCATAACCCAAGGCTACCCTCCACCGCCGACAGTGGGCTCCGCCCCTGTGCCTGTCCTTTTAGCCCGCCCGTTTGCCGCCTCATTGCCCGCGAGTGAGCAGTTTCGGCGGTTCCCGGGCATCCGGAACCGCCAAAACTGCTCACTCGCGGAACAGGCAATGGCTGGGGAGGTCGCAGGAGCGTCCGACCGCAATCGCCCGGCATCCGCCAGCCGACACCCGCGCAAGCGCTGGGCCACGCCAGCGAAAACAGGAAGAATTGCACGTCGGTCAACGGAAACCGGAAGAATTGCCGGTTCAAACGCGCCGCTTCCTGTATTCGCGACAGCGCGGGCGCGGCCCGACACCGTGCCGGCACCCAGCAACGTCGTGGCGGGGCCCGAGAGGCGGGGCTAGGGCGGGGCCAGAGCAGGGAACAGAG
>DHJB01000040.1:8935-11792 GCA_002404115.1 Microbacteriaceae bacterium UBA4731 | reverse complement strand
CAGAGCAGGGAACAGAGACATGATCAGGCAATGGCAGAGCGGCCTCCGACGGTGACGTCGAAGGCCGCTCTGCGGATGCTGCTGGTGCGTTAAGGGATCGTCACCGTCGACACGGAGTACTTGGTGACCGTCGCGTAGCCACCCTTGGAGCCGATCACGCGTAACTTGATCGTGTCGTAGCGGTCGGCGGAGACCAGTTTGTAGGTCTTCCCCGTCGCGCCCGAGATGGCAACGCCAGAGCGGTACCACTGGTACTTGAGCGTCACAGTGCCCGGACCCCAGACTCCGGGGTTTGCGGTCAACGTATACCCAGACTTCTTCGTGCCGGTGATCGTCGGTGTGGTCGAGCTCAGGCTGCCCAGGGCAACCGCGACCGTGGCGACCGAGGCGCTGGTGGCGGTCGCGTACCCGGTTTTGGACCCGGTGACCTTCACGACCATGGTCTGGCGCGCATCCGCTGGGACGAGCGTGTAGGTCGCCGCCGTGGCTCCCGTGATCGCGACGCCCGAGCGGTACCACTTGTACTTGAGCGTCACCGGGGCGGGGCCCCAGGTGCCGGCGGTCGCGGTCAGCGTGGAGCCGACCTTCACGACCCCGGAGATCGTCGGGGGAACCCTGGTCAGGGTTCCCTTGGCAACCACGGTCAGGTTGGACGACATCGCGTCAGCGCTGTTGGAACCCTCCTGGGAGCCGGTGACCATGACGTTGACCTCGGCTCCCTGGTCGGCCGGGACAAGCGTGTAGGTTGCACCGGTCGCGCCCTCAATGGGACTGTCATTGCGCATCCACTGATAGGTGAACGTGACGCCGCTCGCCCAGGTGCCGTTCTGCGCGGTGAGCGTCGAACCCACCGCGTGGCGGCCCGTTGTGGTGGGATCGTCTGCGACGAGGTACGGGAGGTCAGAGTAGGGGTCGAGCATCGCGTCGATGCCGGGAACGGCCGCAGCGGCCCCCACTTCGACCCTCGTCGCGGAGGCGAAGTTGGCGACGTTGTCGTAATACTCGGGGGCGAAGTTGCCGGTCCCGTCAATGAAGGCCACCGTGTAGGTGCCTGCTGCGAGGCCGTCCAGGACGTAACGTCCGCTCGCGTCGGTGAAGGCGAAGGCGGCCAGGTCCCACTCGTCGCCATTGAGGGCGAACGCGCCGGCCAGGCCATCCAGCGCGCCGCCAGGGGTCGTCAGGGTGCCGCCGACGGTGCTCCCCGGCTGCAATGTCTTGTTCAGGACCGTCACGCCCGTGGCGCCAACCGTGATGCGCTTCTCGAAGCCGGCGAAGTGGGGCCGCGCGTCTGAGAAGTCCATGAACGAGATGAGATAGGTTCCGGCATCGAGACCGTCGAGCACGTAGTGGCCGGAGGCATCGGTGTCCGCCGAGAAGAAGCTGAAGCCGGCGCCCTCTGCGAAGACAACGATGTCCCCGAGCGGAACGAGACCGGTCCCCGAGACGCCTGTGACCGTGCCCGAAATGCTCGGAAGAGCCGATGCAACGACTGTGGATTGCGTGACGAGCCCCGCCGACGACGAAGTGCCCGAAATGGTCGGAAGCGCCGTTGCACCGAGTGTGGATTTCGTGACGAACCGCGCCGACAACGCTGCGATCGCTGCGGTCGGCACGGCCGGCCCGGTAGCAGGGCCGACCGCAGGGCCAACCGCAGCGATCGCAGCGCCGACCGCGTTGGCCGGTGCTGCGCCGGCAAGCGCCCCCAGCGTGAGTGCAGCAGAAATGGTCAGGGCGGCTGCGAAGCCGCGTTTCCTGATGCGAAGCATGTTCCCCATGGTGACCTTTGATCGGTTCCGGCGCCTCGACCGGCGCGGATGCCGCACGTAGGCGCGGAGGTCTCCCCCCCGTGTGAACACTATTGGTACTCGGTACCGTCGATCCACGCGCGAGGACACCCAGAGATGGGGCCCCCCTAATGGTTGGCACCTGTTCAGGTGGCATCGCTGCGGCTAGCGACCACGCACTTGTCGGGCCCAAACCGCGCTCAGAACCCCGACAAGGGCACGCTCGGCGAAGGGGTGTCGGGCTAGAGCAGGGAGGCGACGCGGGCGCGGATGACGTCGGCGATAGCGTCGACGGAGTCGGCTGCGTCGACCACGAGGAAGCGCTCCGGCTCGTCCGCGGCGAGCCCGAGGAACGCGGCGCGCACCCGGGCGTGGAACTCGTTCTTCTCCGCCTCGAGCCGGTCGAACCGCTTGTTCGCGGCATCCAGCCGGCCCCTGGCCACGGTCTCGTCCAGGTCGAGCAGGATCGTCAGGTCCGGCAGCAGCCCCTCCGCCGCCCAGAGCGACAGGTCGCGCACCTCCCGCGCACCGAGCACCCGCCCGGCACCCTGGTAGGCGACGGATGAGTCGAGGTAGCGATCCTGGACAACGATTTCGCCGCGCGCCAGGGCCGGTCGCACCTTCGTGGCGATGTGGTGCGCGCGGTCGGCCGCGTAGAGCAGCGCCTCCGCGCGCGGGTCGATGTCGCCGCGGTGGTGCAGCACGATCTCGCGGATCTCGAGGCCGACATCCGTTCCGCCCGGCTCCCGGGTGCGCAGGACCGTGCGGCCCTGCTCCTCGAGCCAGTCGGTCAGCAGACGGGCCTGGGTCGATTTGCCAGAGCCGTCGCCCCCCTCGAGCGTGATGAAGAGACCGGTCACGAGGTCGAGGATGCCTGGGCCTTCGCGGCCGCGTTGGCCGCCCGGGTCGCCGCGGCCTTCGCTGCAGTCGCCGCCTTCTGGGCAGGGGTGGCCGCCTTGCGCACGGTCGTGGTGGCGCCCGACACGGTCAGCTTCTTCGCGACAGCCTTCTTAGTCGTCGCCTTTTTCGCCGCCGGCTTCTTGGCCGGGGCCTTCTTCACGGCCGTCTTCTTC
>DHJB01000040.1:0-8874 GCA_002404115.1 Microbacteriaceae bacterium UBA4731 | reverse complement strand
CGGCCGTCTTCTTCACGGCCGGTCCCTTGGCCCGCTTGTCGGCGAGCAGTTGAACGGCGCGTTCGAAGTCGACCTCTTCGATGCTTTCGGCCTTCGGGATGGTCGCGTTCGTGGTGCCGTCGGTCACGTACGCGCCGAAGCGGCCGTCCTTGATCTTGATCGCCTTGCCGCTCTCCGGGTCGGGCGTCTCGAATTCCTTGAGCGCACTCGACGCGCCCCGTTCGCCGTACTTCGGCTGCGCGTAGAGTTCGAGCGCGCCAGCCAGGTCGATCTCGAAGATCTGGTCTTCGCCGCCGGGCAGCGACCGGGTGTCGACGCCCTTCTTGAGGTAGGCGCCGAACCGGCCGTTCTGCACCGTGATCTCGGCTCCCGATTCCGGGTCGATTCCCACGACGCGGGGCAGGTCGAGCAGGCGAAGCGCGGTGTCCAGGTCGATCGCGGCGATGTCCATCGATTTGAACAGCGACGCCGTGCGCGGCTTGGCGACGGCGGCCTTCTTGGCCGGCGCCTTCTTCTTCGCCGCGGCCTTCTTCGGGGCAGCCTCGGTCACCTCGCCCGTGGCGGCGTCAACGGTCTCGGCCGGCTGGGCCAGCGCGGCCTCGACCACTGCCTCCGGCTCCGGCTCGAGCTCGGTGACGTACGGCCCGAACCGGCCGTCCTTGGCGACGATGGTTTTGCCGTTCTCCGGGTTCACGCCGATCACGCGGTCGGTGATGACCGGCGCGTTCATGAGCTCACGGGCCTTCGCCGGAGTGAGTTCGTCGGGCGCGAGGTCCGGCGGAATGTTCACGCGGCGCGGCGGGGCATCCGGGTCGGCGTCGGGGTCGACGACCTCGAGATAGGGGCCGTACTTGCCGATGCGGAGGGTGATCTCGTCGTCGATGGGCAGCGAGTTGATGCTCTTCGCGTCGATCTCACCGAGGTTGTCGATGACCTGGCGAAGCCCGCGGTGCTTGTCTGAACCGAAGTAGAAGCTGGTCAGCCAGTCGACCCGGTCCGCTTTGCCGTCGGCGATGCGGTCGAGGTCGTCCTCCATTTCGGCGGTGAAGTCGTATTCGACGAGGTCGCCGAAGTAGTCCTCGAGCAGGCGCACCACCGAGAAGGCGATCCAATTCGGAACGAGCGACTGACCGCGGGGCGTGACGTAGCCACGCTCCGTGATCGTGGAGATGATCGACGCGTAGGTCGAGGGGCGGCCGATGCCGAGCTCCTCGAGCTTCTTGACCAGGCTGGCCTCGGTGTACCGGGCGGCCGGGGTGGTTTCGTGCCCCTTGGCCTCGACCTCGACGAGGTTCAGCACCTGGCCCTCTTCCAGCGGCGGAAGCTTCGACTCGGTCGGGTCGGTGGGCGCGTTGCGCTCCTCGTCGTGCCCTTCCTCGTAGGCGAGCATGAAACCGCGGAAGGTGATGACGGTGCCGCTGGCCGAGAACTCGGCGAGCACGCCGGAGGCCGACGGATGCGTGGAGGGGCCGGTGGGGCCGGCCGCGATGGTGACCGACGCGGTCGAGCCCGTCGCATCCGCCATCTGCGAGGCGACGGTGCGCTTCCAGATCAGGTCGTAGAGCTTGAAGTCGCTGCCGCGGAGCGTCGAGGAGAGCGACGCCGGGGTGCGGAAGGTGTCGCCCGAGGGGCGGATCGCCTCGTGCGCCTCCTGCGCGTTCTTGCTCTTGCCCTTGTACAGGCGGGGCTGGTCCGGCACGGTTTCCGGGCCGTAGAGAGCGGATGCCTGGGTGCGGGCTGCGGTGAGCGCCTGCTGCGACAGCGACGGGGAGTCGGTTCGCATGTAGGTGATGTAACCGTTTTCGTAGAGCGACTGGGCGACGCTCATGGTCTGCCGGGCGGTGAAGCGGAGCTTGCGGGCCGCTTCCTGCTGCAGGGTCGAGGTGGTGAACGGTGCGGCGGGGCTGCGGCGGTACGGCTTGGAGGCCACCTTCGTGACGGTGACCGGAACGTTCGGCTGCTTGAGGGCCTCGGTGAGGGCGAGGGCGGATGCCTCGTCGAGGGTCGCCGCCTTCACGGCGGGCTTGAGCTTGCCGGAGTCGTCGAAGTCGCTGCCGGTGGCGATGCGCTCGCCGTCCAGGCGCACGAGCTTGGCCTGGAATCCGGAGTCGGCGGCGGCTGCGGCCGGGGCGAGCTGGGCGATCAGGTCCCAGTAGCTGGCTGACACGAACGCCAGGCGTTCGCGTTCGCGCTCGACGACGAGTCGGGTCGCGGCGGACTGCACGCGTCCGGCGGAGAGCCCGGGGCCCACCTTGCGCCAGAGCACGGGAGAAATCTCGTAGCCGTAGAGGCGGTCGAGGATACGGCGGGTTTCCTGGGCGTCGACGAGGGCGGTGTCGAGGTCGCGGGTGTTGTCGACCGCCTGGAGGATCGCATCCTTCGTGATCTCGTGGAACACCATGCGCTTGACCGGCACCTTGGGCTGGAGCACCTGCAGGAGGTGCCACGCGATGGCCTCTCCTTCGCGGTCCTCATCAGTTGCGAGGAGGAGTTCGTCGGCGTTCTTCATCGCGCGCTTGAGGTCGGCGACGGTTTTCTTTTTCGCGTCGGACACCACGTAGTAGGGCTCGAAGCCGTTTTCAACGTCGACCGAGAACTTGCCGAGGGAGCCCTTTTTCAGCTCCGGCGGAAGGTTCTTGGGTTCGACCAGGTCTCGGATGTGACCGACCGAGGAAAGTACCTCGTAGCCGTCGCCCAGATACTGGGCGATCGACTTCATCTTGGTCGGCGACTCAACAATGACCAGCTTCTTAGTGCCTGGCACCAGACTCCTCTTATATGTCGTTCTTATAGCTCGTGGCCAAAGTGATCGGCCAAGGCACACCATACACACACGAATGGAGTGCCCACCTAATCGGATAACGCGGAGACCTTGCCAGTTGGCCGCGCACGAGGACAATGGAGGCATGGCTACAGGAACAACGGGCACGTACACCGCGAAGCTGACGGACGGCCCCCTCGAAGGCAAGACGATCACCACGGAGTTCCTCGAAACCGGTGACCCGCAACCGCGGATTGAAATCCCCGCCGAGGGGAAGCGCTACCTCTACGCTCGCGGCGCCGGTCTCGAATACGGTTCGTCCGAGTTCCCCGAGCGCCCCACCGCGGTCGACTACCGCTATCTGGAAGCCCTCTTCGACTGAAGTTCCCGCGACTGAAGTTCCCGCGGCGGTCCGGCCCTCGCCCGTGAGGCGAGGTCGAAGCCGATGAACGCGCGCGCCACGGTGACGGATGCGATGAGGCCGTCGACCGCGCAGGAGACGACGGATGCCCCGTTGAGCGCCGCTGCCGTCGCGGCCGCCTCGCAGGGCACGCCGGCCACCGCGCCCGAGGCCGTGTCGGCGGCGGCGAGCGCTGCGGCGTCCGCGGCGCTCTGAACGGACTGGGAGACGGCGAACGCCGCGAGCAGTGGCACGAACAGGACCGTCGCCGCCAGGGTCGTGCCGATCACCGCCACGCCGAGGACCGATCCTGACCCTCGTTCCGACCTGACCGCGCGTCTGGCCGCCGTTCGGAGCGCCGATCGGAGCGCCGTTCGGAGCGCCGACGCGATCCTGAGGGGTCGCATATCGACCTTCATTCGGGCTGGGAAGGTCGATTTGCGACCCCTCACGGACGGCGCCCCAATCGTCGACCCGATCACCGAGGGTTGTGCAGCCGCGGCCGGCATCAGAGGCCTCCGGCGAGCGCGCAGGAGCGGGCCGAAACGGTCAGGCCGACCGAGGCGAACGGGCCGAATCCGCTCGGTGCGCTGAGGAGCGCGCAGACGAATTCGCCGTGCCGCTCCGACCCGAACGAGGCCCCGCCCACGGCACGGTGCACGAGCGCGGCGGCGCGACCCGCGTCGTCGCCGCGGGCGAGGGACCGGGCGGCGTCGGCCGCGGCATCCGTCAAGCGCACCTGCTGGCCGACCACCTGCACGGCGCCGAGGCAGCAGGCGAGGATGAGCATCACGGCGGGGATGACGGCGGCGAACTCGGCAGTGACGCTGCCCGCGTCCCGGCGCCGGTCACCCCACGGTGAGCGCACTGCGCACCAGGTCGGTCAGCATGCTGCGCACCGCGTCGCCGCGCAGAATCACGATGAGCAGCCCGGCGAATCCGACTGCCGCCATCGTGGCCACCACGTATTCGGCCGTCGCCGCACCTGCATCCTCGCGCAGCCGCCGCAGGGTTTGCAGCGGTGTCGACTGCCCGCTCCCGCCGCAGGCGCCGCAGTCGCAGGCGCAGGCGCAGGCGCAGGCGCAGTAGTCGCAGGCGCAGGCGCAGGCGCAGGTGCAGGCGCAGGCGCCGCAGTCGCCGCCGCTGCAGCCGCCGCCGCCGCCGCAGTCGCAGTCGCTGAGGGGTCGCATATCGACCTTCCCGGGCCGCCTGAAGGTCGATATGCGACCCCTCACGATTCGAGCGGCGGTGGCCTGGTCGCCGCTCATCCGTTGGTTGCTCATCTGTTCGTCTCCTTTTCGCGTCCTGCGACGCTGTGTGGACGGCCCGAGTGAAACCAGCCTGCGACTCCCGGCCCCAGGCCGCAGGCGCATCGGCCGATCGGTGGGAAACCTCAGAAAGTCGAGAGGGTGGATGACAAGACGGTGAGCAGCAGCGGGACCACGCCGACAAGCATGAACGCGGGCAGCACGCACACGCCGAGCGGGATCATCAGCGTCACCGCGAGCGCGGCCGCCCGGCGCTGACCTTCGCTTCTGGCATCCCGGCGCAACTGGTCGGCCTCACTGCGCAGCAGTTCCGCAGCAGGGACACCGGCGCGGCCCGCCAGGTCGAGCACCCGCGTGATGGCGGCATCAGAATCCGACCCGGCGGCCGCAGTTCGGACGGTCCCGGACCGCTTCGCCTGATCTGACCGTTCCGCACCGTCCGACCGGTCGAGCCCGAACCGCTCGACCGTCGACCGCACGAGCGCGCGGGCGCGGTCGACCGACCCGCCGCCGGACATGCCGATCGCGGTGAGGTCGAGCTGCAGCCCCGGCGTGGGATCCCGCGCCCTGGCCGAGCGCACGAGCCGGCGGTTCCACCGTGCGCCGGCGAACATCAGCCCCGCACCGGCCAGCAGGCAGAGCACACCCGGCACGGTGAGGAACAGCGTGCGCAGCGTATTGAAGCCCATCAGACTCCCGAACAGGATGCCGACGAACGGCAGCACCATCACCATCCGCGCCGTGGCGCTCGGGCCGGCGAGCGCCACGGCGAGGTCCCTGTGCACCTGGCCCTGTTCCCGGAAGGATTCCGCGAGCTCGCGCAGGCACGCGGCCAGCGGCGCCCCGGCCCGCGTCGCCACATCCCACGCCGCGGCCAGGCCCAGCCAGGCGTCGCCGACCTGCCCGCCGAGCTGCCGCGCTTCGGTCGCGACGGCGTCGGCGATGCTGTCGCCGCGGCTGCCGGCGGCGGCCGCGGCCCGGACGATGCGGGTCGCGGGAGTGTCACCGGTGCGGCCGGGGGCAGGCGGGCGCACCGGCAACCGAGCAGGCGGCCGACCTGGCCGGTGCGCGGGCGACGGGACGCCCACCGGCCCGGCCGGCGTCACGCCCGGCAGATCGACCGGAAGGTCGGCCGGCAGGTCGGCCGGAAGGTCGGCCGGCAGATCGGCCGGCAGCAGGTACCCCCACGCCGAGACCGGCGAGACACCGGCGGAGAGGAGCACCGCGAGGCGCTGCGTGACCTGGGCCACCTCCTCGATCGGCGGCTCCGACTCCCGGCCGCGTTTCATGCCGCCTCCATCGAAAGTCGGTCCCGGGAATCGAGCACGAAGCGTCCGACCTGGGCGAGCCGTCGCATCCCGCCGCGGCGTTCGAGGTGCAGCACGAGTCCGATCGCGCTGATCGTCTGCCGGGCGACCGCCTCCTGGCTCATCCCGGCGAGCGCGCCGAGGGCTTCGAGCCGGGCCGGGACGTCGCGCAACGAGTTCGCGTGCAGCGTGCCCGCGCCGCCGTCGTGTCCGGTGTTCAGCGCCGCCAGCAGCTCCCGGATCTCCGCGCCCCGGCATTCGCCGAGCACGAGGCGGTCTGGGCGCATCCGCAGGGCCTCGCGCAGCAGGCTCTCCAGGCCGATCCGGCCGGCGCCTTCGAGGTTGGCCTGCCGCGATTCGAGCGCCACGACGTGCGGGTGCGCGATGCGCAGTTCCGCGACGTCTTCGATCGCCACGATCCGTTCGTTGGGCGCCGCCTCGCTAAGGAGCGCGGCGAGCAGGGTGGTCTTGCCGCTGCCGGCCGCGCCCGTGATCAGGAGATTCTCCCTGGCCAGCACGGCCGCGCGGAGTCGCGCGACCAGGGCGGATGCCTGCTCGCCGTCCCCGCACAGGCCGGCGTCGGCGAGCGCCGCGAGGCTCAGGCGCTCGGCGCGCGGCAGCCGGATCGAGAGCAGCGTGCCGGAGCTCGACACCGGCGGCAGCACCGCGTGCACGCGAATCCCGTCGGACAGGCGCACGTCCACGCACGGGCTGGCTTCGTCGATGTGCCGGCCGCCGAGCGCGATGAGCCGCACGGCCAAATCGCGCAGGCCGCGTTCGTCGCACTGCCAGCCGGACTCGTGCACGAGGCCGCGGCCGGCATCCAGCCAGAGCCCGGATTCGCCGTTGACGAAAAGATCCGTGACCAGGCCGGATGCCGCGTAGCCGGCGAGCGGGCCGAGCGCCGACACATCGGCGGCGACGGGAGCATCCCCGTACGGAGCATCCCCCGCTTGAGCCTCCGTGGCCGGGGCATCCACGGCAGGGGCATCCGCCCCGGCCCGCGCATGCCGCGGCGCGGCCGTCGACGCCCCGGCAGCCGACTCCGCAACAGCCGCAACAGCCGCAACAGCCGGCACGATGTACGACGGAACGGCGACGAACGGCTCAGGCATGGTCGTAAGTTACGCCGTGTTATGCACGCCTCCCCCGCAGGATTCCGCACGGTGGAAACCGGTCGAATTCGGCGGCTTGGGGAGGGGCTGCTCGAGCGCAGAACTCACGCGGAAAAAGGCGGCCGTTAAAAAGAGGGGGGCGGCACCTATTGGGGGGAACAGGTGCCGCCTCGGCAACGCGCTGATTGGGGGGAACCATGCGCGTCGCTGGTCAAAACTTTCGTTCAGACGAGACTTAGTCTACGCAGGATTCCTAGATTCGCAAGTCTTCTGTGTCCCCACAAATGAGGACACGATTCAACGCGCCGTCAGGGCCCCTTTTCGGGGGCAGAACGCGGTCGAAAAACTGCCGAATTCTGCGCTCGAACTGACCCCCGGACGCGGGGTATAGCCTGACGGGAACCACCGGCGACGATGCCGAGGGTCATGAGGGGTTCGAAAATGACCAGAGAATCAAACTTCGCAAACGACACACAGGGTTCCCCGACGGGGGGCGTGGCTCCCGCTGTCGCCGCTTCGTCCGGAGCGGGATTGGCCGATCCGGCCGCCCTGGGTCTCGGCGCCTTCGCGCTCACGACGTTCGTCCTCAGCTTCGCCAACGCCGGGCTGATGCCGGCGACCGTTGAGCCGGTCGTGTTCGGCCTGGCCCTCTTCTACGGCGGGATCGCGCAATTCGCGGCCGGAATGTGGGAGTTCGCCAAGGGCAACACGTTCGGGGCAACGGCCTTCACCTCCTTCGGCGCCTTCTGGCTGTCGTTCTGGTTCCTGGTGACCTCCACCGACCTGACCGCTGCCGGCGCCGACGCGGGGAAGGGCGTTGGCGTATGGCTGTTCGCCTGGGCGATCTTCTCGCTGTACATGACCTTCGCGGCCCGCCGCACGACCACAGCGGTCTTCCTGGTCTTCGTCGTTCTGACGGTGACGTTCTTCGCGCTGGCGATCGGCGACTACTTCGGCGTCGTCGGGTTCACACGGGTCGGCGGCTACCTCGGCATCATCACGGCGCTGCTCGCCTGGTACGCCTCGTTCGCAGTCGTGGCCAATTCCACCCACAAACGAATCCTGTTGCCCGTCGGCCCGCGCGACGCGCACTGACCTGACCCGACCATTCGCCTCTCAGGGGGCCCCCGCACGCGCGCGCTAAGGTGCTTCTCAGGCCTGACACGCGCCTCACGTAACGCATCGCAAGGGAGCGACACAGAACAATGAGCGTCCAGATCGATAACCTTCTCAACGAATCACGCCGATTCGCGCCCAGCCCCGAGTTCGCCGCGCAGGCCGTGGCGAAACCGGAGCTCTACACGGATGCCGCGGCCGACCGCCTCGGCTTCTGGGCCGATCAGGCCCGCGACCTCCTGCACTGGCACAAGCCGTTCACCAAGACCCTCGACTGGACGAACCCGCCGTTCGCCAAGTGGTTCGAAGACGGCGAGCTCAACGTCTCGTACAACTGCCTCGACCGGCACGTGCTCGCCGGCAACGGCGACCGCGTCGCGCTGCACTTCGAGGGCGAGCCGGGCGATTCGCGCAGCTTCACCTACGCGGAACTGACCGCCGAGGTCAAGCGCGCCGCCAATGTGCTCATCAAGCTCGGCGTGAACGCGGGCGACCGCGTCGCGATCTACCTGCCGATGATCCCCGAGGCCGTCATCGCGATGCTGGCCGTGGCCCGCATCGGCGCCGTGCACTCGGTCATCTTCGGCGGCTTCAGCCCGGAAAGCATCAGCGCGCGCATCGACGACGCGGATGCGGTGCTCGTGATCACGGCCGACGGCGGCCACCGCAAGGGCAGGATCTCCGCGCTCAAGCCGGCCGTCGACGAGGCCCTGGCCAGCGGCGAGACATTCGTTCGAAACGTACTCGTCGTCAAGCGCACCGGCCAGGACGTGGAGTGGACCGACCGCGACCTGTGGTGGCACGACGAGCTCGCATCCGTCGACGCCGAGCACGAGGCGCAGGCCTTCCCGGCCGAGAACCCGCTGTTCATCCTCTACACGTCCGGCACGACCGGCAAGCCCAAGGG
>DHJB01000066.1:31255-57276 GCA_002404115.1 Microbacteriaceae bacterium UBA4731 | reverse complement strand
GAGATCGCCGTCCGGGTGATCCGTGCCGCTAAGGACAGCGGCATCCTCTCGGTCGCCGTCTACGCCGACCAGGATCGGGACGCGCTGCATGCGCGCCTCGCCGACGAGGCGTACGGCCTCGAGGGTACGACCAGCGCCGAAACCTACCTCGTCATCGAGAAGATCCTCTCGGTGGCCCGCCGCTCCGGCGCCGACGCCGTGCACCCCGGCTACGGCTTCCTCGCCGAGAACGCCGACTTCGCCCGCGCTGTGATCGCTGCCGGGCTCGTCTGGATCGGCCCCTCCCCCGAAGCGATCGAGAAGCTCGGCGACAAGGTTTCCGCCAGGCACGTGGCAGAGAAGGTGCACGCGCCGATGGCGCCCGGCACGCTCAACCCGGTCGTGGACGCCGCCGAAGTGCTCGAGTTCGTCGACCTGCACGGCCTTCCCGTCGCGATCAAGGCCGCCTTCGGTGGCGGCGGTCGCGGCCTCAAGGTCGCCCGCACCCGCGAAGAGGTGCCGGAGCTCTTCGACTCGGCCACCCGCGAGGCCGTTGCCGCGTTCGGTCGCGGCGAGTGCTTTGTCGAGAAGTACCTGGACAAGCCCCGTCACGTCGAGACCCAGTGCCTCGCCGATGTGCACGGCAACGTCGTCGTGGTCTCCACCCGCGACTGCTCGCTCCAGCGCCGCCACCAGAAGTTGGTCGAAGAAGCGCCGGCCCCGTTCCTCACCGAGGCGCAGACCACCGAAATGTACCGCGCGTCCAAGGCGATCCTCGCCGAGGTCGGCTACGTGGGTGCCGGCACCTGCGAGTTCCTGATCGGCCAGGACGGCACCGTCTCCTTCCTGGAGGTGAACACCCGCCTCCAGGTCGAGCACCCCGTCTCCGAAGAAGTCACCGGCATCGACCTCGTGCGCGAGCAGTTCCGTCTCGCGGAGGGCGGCGAGCTCACCTATGGCGACCCGGTCGCCGTCGGCCACTCCTTCGAGTTCCGGATCAACGGCGAAGACGCCGGCCGCGGCTTCATGCCGGCCCCCGGCCCGATTCACGTTTTCAAGCCCTCCGGCGGCCCCGGCGTGCGCGTCGACAGCGGAGTGCAGGCCGGCGACGAGATCTCCGGATCGTTCGACTCCCTGCTCGCCAAGCTCATCGTCACCGGCGCCACCCGCGAAGAGGCACTCCAGCGGGCCCGCCGCGCGCTCGACGAGTTCGAGGTTGCCGGCCTGCCGACCGTTCTGCCCTTCCACCGCGCGATCGTGCGCGACCCGGCCTTCGCCCCCGCCGACGGGGCACCGTTCTCGATCTACACCCGCTGGATCGAAACCGAGTTCGATAACACCATCGAGCCCTGGAGCGGCACCCTCGAGGAGTCGGCCGGGCCGCAGAAGCGGCACAGCGTCGTCGTCGAGGTCGAGGGCCGCCGTGTCGAGGTCACCCTGCCGACGCGCCTGCTGCCGGGCGTGGCATCCGCCAGCACGGCCGGCCCGGCTCCGAGGCGCCGCCTCGGCGCCCACGCGGTCGACACCGCGACCGGCAACGCCGTGAAGGCGCCCATGCAGGCGACTGTTGTGAAGCTGATGGTGGCCGAGGGCGACGTGGTCGTCAAGGGCGACCTGCTGCTCGTGCTCGAAGCGATGAAGATGGAGCAGCCGCTCGTCGCGCACAAGGACGGCGTGATCGGCGCCGTCGGTGCGCTGGTCGGCGTGACCGTGTCATCCGGGCACCTGCTGCTCACCGTGCTCGACGCTGCGTGACCCGAAGGGTCACGAAAGGCGGCAGCCCCCACTTCGGCAGCCCCTGAACGCCGCGCTCCGCGCACCACCATTCCCACGAAACTGCACTCGTGGTCGCTCTGAGCGCGTTTAAGCGACCACAACTGCGGGTTCGCGGACAAATTCGAGCCTGCCCCCGCACCGCAAACAGGACGAATCGCGTGCGTGTCATCCCATACAGGATGCAAGCGCCGGTTTGACGAATCCGGTCCTGTTTCCGCGACACCGGCCCGAATCTCGCCACCGTGTGGTCGGCAGGCTTGGATCGCGAAACTGCATTTGTGGTCGTTATGAGCGCGTTTTAGCGACCACAACTGCGGGTTCGCGGAAGCGGGCGGGGGCGAGCAGGCGGGATGGGGCGGGGCGGCGCGGGGACTAGCCGACGACGTGCATGGCGCGGGCGGCATCCGTGATGGAGCCGGTGAGCGAGGGGTAGACCGGGAACGCCTGGGCGACCTCGTCGACGGTGAGGCGGTGCTCGACGGCGAGCGCGAGCGGGAAGATCAGCTCGCTGGCCTTGGGGGCCACGATCACACCGCCGATGACGGTGCCGCTGCCGGTGCGGGCGAACAGCTTCACGAAGCCGTCCTTGATGCCCATCATCTTCGCGCGCGGGTTGGAGGCGAGCTCGAGCTTGTAGATCTCGCCCTCCATCAGGCCGTCTTCGATCTGCTTCTGGGACCAGCCAACGGTCGCGATCTCCGGCTGGGTGAAGATGTTGGCGGCCACGTTACGGATTTCGATCGGGTTGACCGCGTCGCCCATCGCGTGGAACACCGCGGTGCGGCCCATCATGGACGCGACGGATGCCAGCGGCAACTCGGTCGTGCAATCGCCGGCCGCGTAGATGTTCGGGATCGACGTGCGGGCGACCCGGTTGACCCGGATGTGTCCGGACTCGTTGAGCTGCACGCCGGCCGCTTCGAGGCCGATGCCGGGCGTGTTCGGAACGGACCCGACCGCGATCAGGCAGTGGCTGCCCTCGACCGTGCGGCCGTCGGCGAGCGTGGCGACCACGCCGGTGTCCGTGCGCACGACCGACGAGGCGCGCGATTTGCTGAGCACGACCATGCCGTTGCGCTTGAAGACGTTCTCGATCACGCTGGCAGCGTCGGCGTCCTCGCCGGGCAGCACCTGGTCGCGGCTGGAAATCAGGGTGACCTTCGAGCCGAGGGCGCGGTACGCGGAGGCGAACTCGGCCCCGGTGACGCCGGAACCGACGACGATCAGGTGTTCGGGCACGGCGCGCAGGTTGTAGAGCTGCGTCCAGGTAAGGATGCGTTCGCCGTCCGGAATGGCGGACGAGAGGATGCGCGGGCTCGCCCCGACCGAGACGACGATCGTGTCGGCGTCGATGCGGTCGAAGTCGGTGCCCGACTCGCCGTCCGCCGTGGAGACGATGATGCCGCTGGTGCCGTCTAACCGGCCGTGGCCCTGCACGAGGCGCACGCCGGCGCGCATGAGCGTCGACTTCATGTCCTCTGACTGCTGCCGGGCGAGGGCGAGGAGCCGCTTGTTGACGGCGGCAAGGTTGATGGCCACTTCGGGGCGGGCCGGTTTACCCGTTTCGCCGCGCACGAAGAACTGCACACCGAGGTCGGTGGCTTCGCCGATCGAATTAGAGGCCTCGGCGGTGGCGATCAGCGACTTCGACGGAACGACATCCGTGATGACGGCAGAGCCGCCGACGCCGACCCGCTCGATGAGCGTGACATCCGCTCCCTGCTGGGCGCCTGCGAGGGCCGCTTCGTATCCGCCTGGCCCTCCACCGAGTACTGCAATGCGCTGCTTGCGTTCGAACTCATAGGCCATTGCTCCATTCTCTCGCTCCTGCGCTCCCCTCACCAAACCGCGTCCCTGCCCTCCCCGTGCGAATTCGACGGACATTTTGGCCCTGCGCGCCTCCAGACCCTCCAGAACGCCACTTTTGAGCAAAATGTCCGTCGAATTCGGCAGGCAATTAGAGTGGTGGGATGCTTACGACCGACACCAACCCGCTCGACCTGGCCGGGACCGATCCGTTCGACGTCGCACGGACCGCAGCCCAGGAAATCGCCCGGATCACGGGCGTCGCCCGGCACGACATCGCCCTCACCCTGGGCAGTGGCTGGGGCAGCGCCGCCGAGCTCATCGGCGAGACCACCCACACCATTGCCGCGCAGGAGATCACCGGCTTCGGCGCCCCGGCGCTCGAGGGGCACGGCGGCATGCTCCGCTCCGTGCTGCTGCCGAACGGCAAGCGTGCGCTCGTCATCGGCGCCCGCACGCACTACTACGAGGGCCACGGCGTGCGCCGGGTCGTGCACAGCGTGCGCACCGCGGCCGCCCTGGGTGTGAAGACGATGATCCTCACCAACGGGGCCGGAGGCATCCGGGAGACGTGGAAGCCCGGCACGCCGGTGCTGATCAGCGACCACATCAACCTCACCGCGGATTCGCCGCTCGAGGGCGCCACGTTCGTCGACCTGACCGACCTGTATTCGAGCCGCCTGCGCGACCTGGCCCGCGGCATCGACCCGACGCTCGACGAGGGCGTCTACTGCCAGTTCCGCGGCCCGCACTACGAGACGCCGGCCGAGGTGCAGATGGCGAAGATCATCGGCGGCCACATCGTCGGCATGTCGACCGCGCTCGAGGCGATTGCCGCGCGCCAGTCCGGCATGGAGATCCTCGGCATGTCGCTGATCACCAACCTCGCCGCCGGCATCCAGAAGGAGGCGCTCAGCCACCACGAGGTGCTCGAGGCCGGCAAGCAGGCCGAGCCCGTGATCAGCGCGCTCCTGGCTCGAATCGTGGCCGCGCTGTGAGCCTGGACGATGCCGTGGACAACGAGGAGTTCCCGCACGGCAGGCACTCCGCCGTTGCGTCCACGCCCGGCACGGATGCCCCGGAAACGGAGGCGCCTGACGGGGATGCCCGCGACACGGTTCTGCCCCAAACGGCCGTGCTGAACACCATCCCCGGTGGTTCCGGAGGCGCCGCCGACGGCTCGGACGACGCGGCCGCCCCGGCGGACGCCACCAGCACGGTGATCGCCGCGGCCAAGGCCTGGCTCGCACAGGACCCGGACCCCGAGACGCGGGCCCAGCTGCGCGCGCTCGTGTCCCAGGCGGGGGACGGCGACGACGCCGCGATCGCCGACCTGCACTCCCGCTTCGACGAGCGCCTCGCGTTCGGCACGGCCGGCCTGCGCGGCGATATCTCCGCCGGCTCGAACCGGATGAACCGCGTGCTCGTCTCCCAGGCCGCCGCCGGCCTCGCCGCCTACCTGCTCCAGACGGCCGCCCCCGGCACGACCCCGACGGTCGTCGTCGGCTACGACGGGCGCAAGAACTCCTCCGTTTTCGCCTCCGACACGGCGGAGCTCATGGCGGGTGCCGGCGTGCGCGCCATCCTGCTGCCCCGCCTGCTGCCGACCCCCGTGCTCGCCTTCGCGGTGAGGCACCTGGGCGCGAGCGCCGGCGTCATGGTCACCGCCTCGCACAACCCGCCGAACGACAACGGCTACAAGGTCTACCTTGGCGGGGCGAACGGCGGATCCCAGATCGTCTCCCCCGACGACGCCGCCATCGCCGCAGAGATCCTCCGCGTGGCCGCCGAGCGGCTCGTGCCTGAACTGCCCCGGGGCAGGTATGAGACGGCGCCGGAGTCGGTCGTTGAGGCGTATGTCGCCGCCACCGCGCGCGTCGCGCATCCGCCGCGCGCCCAGGTGAACGCGGTGTACACGGCCCTGCACGGCGTGGGCTGGCACACCACCCACCGGGTGCTCGACGCCGCGGGTTTCGACCTGCCGACGCTCGTCGACGCGCAGATCGCACCGGATGCCGCGTTCCCCACCGTCGCCTTCCCGAACCCGGAGGAACCGGGGGCGATGGACCTCGCCTACGAAACCGCGCGCGAAGTCGGCGCGGAGCTCATCATCGCCAACGACCCGGATGCCGACCGCCTCGCCGTCGCCATCCCGGACGCCGGCTCCCCCGACGGCTACCGCCGCCTGAGCGGCAACGAGACGGGCGCCATCCTCGGCTGGCGGGCCGCCGAGGTCGCCGCCCGGGCAGCCGCCGACTCCGGCTCCGGTGCCGGCCCGGTCGGCACTCTCGCCTGCTCGATCGTGTCGTCGCCGGCCCTGGCCGCCGTCGCGAAGGCCTACGGCCTCTCCTTCGCCGAAACCCTGACCGGGTTCAAGTGGGTCTCCCGCGCCCCCGGCCTGATCTACGGCTACGAGGAGGCCCTCGGTTACCTCGTGAACCCCGGAAGCGTGCGCGACAAGGATGGCATCTCCGCGGCGGTCGCACTGCTCTCGCTGGTCAGCGACCTCAAGGCCGACGGGTCCACCCTCGCCGAACACCTCGA
Source organism: Microbacteriaceae bacterium UBA4731 (assembly GCA_002404115.1). Next base: position 51,171 of record DHJB01000066.1, on the reverse strand, counting down.
CCGGTTCAGCGAGAAGTTCGGGCACTTCGCCTCCGCGCAGATCGCCCTGCGGGTCACCGATGTGTCGGAGATTGAGCGGGTGATGACGCGCCTGCGGGAGAGTCCGCCGGAGTTCGTCGGCAGCATCCGCGTCGAACGCATCGACGACCTCAGCCAGGGTTTCGATGGCCTGCCGCCGAGCGACGTGCTGCGGATCGCGCTTGCCGACGGCTCACGTGTGATGGTGCGCCCGAGCGGCACCGAGCCGAAACTCAAGGTGTACATCGACACACACAGCACCGTCGGCACGGTGCCCGAGCGGAAGGCCGCCGCGGCCGCAGCGCTCGACGAACTCGACCGAGGCATGCGCGCCCTGATCGCCTAACCCCGCGTCGGCGGTCGCGACCGAGCTGCGCCGGCGGTACGCCGGTGCGCGGGAGGCGCGCGCCACCCGCGAAGCGGCGTAGCTCCAGCGCAACCGCGATTCGCGGGGCTGAGCGGGCGCGCGACTGCTAGCCGAGGGCGGCTTCGAGTTTGGCGGTCAGCTCGTCGAGGTCGAAGTAGTTGTCGATGACGATGACGTCGGCGTTCGTCTTGCCGATCGCGTCGACCAGCTCGGACGAGGTCAGGATGACCTGCGCGTCGGCCGCGACGGCGCGGATGCCGGCGACATCCGCGGCCGCCACCTCCGCGACGATGTTCAGGCGTTTGAGCGCGCGCTCGGCGTTGACCTTGAGAATCGCGGATGTCCCGATCCCGGCACCGCACATGGCGACGATCTTCATAGCAACTCCTCGGGTTCAGTGGTCGCGCCGAGCAGTACGCGGACGGCCTCGGCATCCGTCGCCGCCGCGATCGCGGGGATGGCCTTCGGGTCGTTGAACACGTTGGCGAGCTCGGCGACGAAATGCAGGTGGTCGTCGGCGCTCCGCACGGCCAGGCCGACGATCACGCTGACCGGGTCGTTGTGCGGATGCCCGAAGGCGACCGGTTCGGCCAGCGTGACGATGCTGAGGCCCTCCGCGAGCACGTCGGGGCCCGGCCGCGCATGCGCCAGCGCCAGCCCCGGCGCGATCACAACGTAGGCGCCGAACTCGGCGATCACCGCGATCATGCGTTCCGTGTACGCGGGCGCGGTGGCGCCCGAGCGTTCCAGGGCGTCACCGGCCGCGGTCACCGCCGCACGCCAGTCCGCGACGCGTACGCCGATCGAGATCGCGTCGAGCGGAAGCGGGAGGAGCGGCATGGCGGCTTTCGGTGTTTCGGTGATCTGGCGGTGCTAGTCGTTCTCGAAGCCGGCGACGATGGCGTCAGCCAGCTCTTCGCGTTCTTCGAGGGGCAGGAACGCCGCGGCGGCCGCGTTGAGCTGGAAGACCTCGAGGTCGTCGATGTCGTAGCCGAAGGCGTCGCTGAGCAGCGCCATCTCCTTCGTCAGGCTGGTGTTGCTCATCAGGCGGTTGTCGGTGTTGACGGTGACCCGGAAACCGAGCTGGTAGAGCAGGTCGAACGGGTGGTCGAGCAGCTCCTTGCCCCAGGCCGCGATCGCGCCGGTCTGCAGGTTCGACGACGGGCTCAGCTCGAGGGCGATCTCGCGGTCGCGCACCCACTGGGCGACCGGGCCGAGCGTGACGAACGTGTTGTCGCCGTCGGCGCGACCGATCTTCACGTCTTCGGCGAGGCGCACGCCGTGGCCGAGGCGCAGGGCCCGGCCGTCGAAGAGTGCACCGCGGATGCTGTCCACCCCGTCGGCCTCGCCCGCATGCACCGTGACGGGCATGAACTCGGTGGCGAGGTAGTCGAAGGCGGCCTTGTGGTTGCCGGCCGGGAAGCCCAGCTCTGCACCGGCGATGTCGAACCCGACGACGCCGTTGCCGCGGTGGCGCACGGCCAGCTCCGCGATCTCCATGCCGCGGTCCGCGTGGCGCATGGCCGTGACGAGCTGGCCGACCCGGATGCGCGCGCCCGACTGGGAGACGTGGTCGACGCCGGCCTCGAGGCCCTCCTGGACCGCCTCGACCGCCTGGTCGAGGGTGAGGCCGCGGGTGAGGTGCTGCTCGGGGGCCCAGCGGATTTCGCCGTAGATGACGCCGTCGCGGGCGAGGTCCTCGACGAATTCGCGGGCGACGCGCACGAGTCCGTCGTGGGTCTGCATGACCGCCGTGGTGACGTCGAAGGTCTTGAGGTACTCGACCAGGGAGCCGGAGTTGGCCTGCTTGGCGAACCAGGAGCCCAGGCGGGCGGCATCCGTCGTCGGCAGGTCGAGGCCGATCGAGTCGGCCAGTTCGATGATGGTCGCCGGGCGCAGGCCACCGTCGAGGTGGTCGTGCAGGGAGATCTTGGGCAGGGAGTTGATGCTGGTTCCGCCGCCGGGCAGCAGGTATTCCTCAGGGCTCGTATTCACCCCCCTAATCTACCGGCGGAGCGGCCCGCGAGCCTCCCTGTTTGCTGAACGCGCGCTGTACGCGCTTTCGCTCAGGCGCCGCCCTGCACCAGGCGGGACAGTTCGGCGGCTGTCCCGGCGGCCAGCGTGCGCACGGCCGGGGCGTCGCTGTCGCTGTAGCTCGTCGAGACGTAGGGCACGGTAAGCGCCGCGACCGCGTGGCCGTCACGGCCGTAAACGGGGTGCACGATGTCGAGGATCCCGGGCTGCCGGGCGTCGGGGTCTTCGGCGTATCCCCGCGCCTGGGCGGCCGTGATCCGCGCGTCGAGTGCGGCGAGCGCCGCGGGTTCGACCCCGCGTGCCGAGAGTTCTGCCCTGGCGGCCGCCCGCGAATCCGGTTCGGCGAAGGCGAGGAGCACGAGGCCGCTGGCCGTCGATTCGCTCGGGAATCCGGCACCCACGCGCACCCTGAACCCGAAGTCGGCTGGACTTTCGACCTGCGCCACGACCCGCACGGTGACCCCCTCGAGAATCGCGAGGTTGCAGGATTGCCGCGCAGCATCCGCGAGCCGCTGCATCGGGCCGAGCGCCAGCTGCACCAGCCCGCGGAGCGGCGGGTGCAGGTTGGCGAGCTCGAGCATCCGGGTGGAGAGCAGGTACAGCCCCGACTGGGCATCGCGCAGGATGAACCCGCGCCGCTCGAGCGTCTGCAGCACCCGGAAGATCTCCCCGACCGTGCGTCCCACGGCCTCCGCGAGCGGCGCCTGCCCGAGGCCGCCGGACTGCCGGGCGAGCAGTTCCAGGATGTCCAGCGCCTTGTCGAGCGCGGGGACGGCGTAGCTGGTCACCACGGTCGCCTACCTGGCGGCGTCGAGCGCGGCGAGGAACCTCGTCGCGATCTCGCGTTCGATCTCCACCGGAACCGGCTGCGCGCCGGCGGTGAGGCCGGCTGCGGCCGTCGCGACCCGCTCGAGGGAGAGCACCTGCAGCAGGAAGCCGAGGTCCATCGACTCGAGCGAGTTGCCCTTGGGCTGGCGGCCGCCCAGGTTGAACATGCGCCCCTCGGCGATCAGCACGACGTGCCGGCCATCGGCGAACTCGATCCGTTCGATCGCATCGTCGACCTGGGACACGGATGCCGCGCGCCCCTTCAACCGGGCCACGTCGATCTCCCCCGGGAAGTGCCCGCTGTTCGCCAGCACGACCCCGCTCCGCAGCCGCGCGAAGACCTCCTCGCCGATCACGCCCGGGCGGCCCGTGGCGGTGATCATGACGTCAGCCCACTCGGCGAGGTCCGCGGCCGAGCCGACGCGGTAGCCGTCGAGGGCGGCCTCGAAGGCCTTCATCACGTCGACCTCGACCACGGCGACCTGGCCGCCGAGCGCGCGCAGGTACTGGGCGATGCCGCGGCCGCACCAGCCGTAGCCGACGACGACGAAATGGCGCCCCGGGACCATGAGGTTGGTGATGCGCATGAAGCTTTCGATGACCGACTGGCCGACCGCGTGCCGGTTCTCGCCGATCGCCTTGAGCAGGCTGTCGTTGATCACGATCACCGGGAACGGCACGGCTCCGGCCAGCTCGCTGCGCAGGCGGTCGCCGCCGGAGGTGGTCTCCTCCGTGCCGCCGATGATGCTCGCGGCCGCTCCGCGGGCGACGATGCCGGCGGCCAGGTCGCCGCCGTTGTCGAGGAGCATGTCGGGGGCCGAGTCGAGCACGGAGAGCACATTGGCGTGGTGCTGGTCCAGGGTGTCGTCGCGGGCGCCGAAGACGCTCATTCCGCGGGAGCGGAGCACCGCGACGATGTCGTCCTGGGTCGAGCCGTGGTTGCCCGTCGCGACAATCTCGGCGCCCCCGGCCTGCAGCGTCTCGAGCAGCACGGCCGTCTTCGGCTCGAGGTGCAGCGACATCCCGATGCGTCGGCCGGCGAACGGCAGTGTTTCGGCGAAGTCGGCGCGCGCCTGGGCGAGCAGCGGCATCCGCGAACGGATCCATTCGATGCGCCCGAGTCCGGTGGTGATCAGATCAGTCATGCCGAAAGTGTTGCACATATGAATGTCACTTTCATATAGGTTTGGTACATGGCGACCAAGATCATCCTCGACTGCGACCCCGGCCACGACGACGCGATTGCCCTTCTGCTCGCGCACGGCAACCCGGAGATCGACCTCGTCGCGGTCACCACCGTCATGGGCAACCAGACCCTCGAGAAGGTCACCCGCAACGCCCTCTCGGTCGCACGCGTCGCCGGCATCACCGGCGTGCCCTTCGCCGCCGGATGCCCGCGCCCGCTGGTGCGCCAGATCGAGACGGCGCTGTCGATCCACGGCGAGTCGGGCCTCGACGGCCCGGTCCTCCCCGAGCCGACCATCGGGCTCGACCCGCGGCACGCCGTCGACCTCATCATCGACACGATCATGGCGCACGAGCCGGGCGAGATCACCCTGGTGCCCACCGGCGCGCTCACCAACATCGCCCTGGCCGTGCGCAAGGAGCCCCGGATCGCCCAGCGCGTGAAAGAGGTCGTGCTGATGGGCGGCGGCTACCACGTGGGCAACTGGTCGGCGACCGCGGAGTTCAACATCGTCATCGACCCCGAGGCCGCGCACATCGTGTTCAACGAGACGTGGCCGCTCACCATGATCGGCCTCGACCTCACGCACCAGGCGCTCGCGACGCCCGAGGTGGCGGCGCGGATCGCCGCGGTCGGCACCGGGCCGGCCCGGTTCGTCGGCGAGCTGCTCGAGTTCTTCGCCGAGACCTACAAAGAGGTGCAGGGCTTCGAGCACCCGCCGGTGCACGACCCGTGCGCGGTGGCGTACGTGATCGACCCCAGCGTGATCACCGTGCGCCGCGCCCCGCTCGACGTGGAGCTCACCGGCACCCTCACCCTCGGCATGACCGTCGCCGACTTCCGCGCCCCCGCGCCGGCCGACTGCACCACGCAGGTCGCCATCGACCTCGACCACGAGAAATTCTGGTCGCTGATCGTCGACGCGCTCGAACGCATCGGCGACCCCGAGTAGGAGCCTGCTCACCACGGCCGCAATTTGCCGGGCGGGGTGTCGTGAATACAGGATGCGCTTGTCAGGTTGACGGGGTTTGGTCCTGTTTTGGGGGCGTGTTTCCTCCTGTTTTCAGCGCCCAGTTGGGCGCGGAGGCCACCGTGCGTGCGCCTCGCTGGGCCCAAATCCGGGTGCCCGGCTCCCGGTGTCAGGCCGGGCGGCCGCCGACGACCCCGATCGCCCTGCCGGCCTGGAGCGCCCCGGCGTCGGCGGCGGCCTCGAGGCTCGCGCCGCCCAGCCACGACACCAGGAAGCCCGCGCTGAACGCGTCGCCGGCGCCGGTCGTGTCGGTCCGGGCGACGGCTGCGACCGGCACAACGACCGGCGCCGTCCCGGTTCCGGCGACCACCGTTCCCTGCCCACCGAGCGTGAGTGCGACCACCGGGAACGCCTCGGCGAGCCGCGCGGCGACCTCGATCGGATCATCGAACCCGGTGAGCACTCGTCCCTCGTCCAGATTCGGCAGCAGCACGGATGCCCCGGCGATGGCCCCGAGGAAGCGTTCGGCCCCGAAGTCCTCGAGGTAGCCCGACGAGCTGGGGTCCACCACGACGGGAATGCCCCGCCGGGCGCAGCGGGCGATCAGCTGCTGGAAGGCGGCGGGGGACGCATCCGGGTTGGTGGCGCCGGAGAACACGCTGTAGCCGGTGAAGTAGACCGCCGCGGCACCGTCGAGGGTCTCGTCGGAGATGTCGGCCGGGATGAGGCGCGTGTTGGCTCCGCGCTCGGTGAGCATGGTGCGGCAGTTGTTCTCGTCGATCAGCACCACGATGGTGCCGGTGGGCAGCCCGGGGTCGGCGATCAGCCGGGCACGCACGCCCAGGCGGGACAGGTGCGCTTCGTGCCGCTCGAGGTCGTCGGCGCCGACCCGGCCGACGAAGTCCACCGGGGCACCCAGGGTGCCGAGCCACGCCGCGACGTTCGCCGCCGACCCGCCCGGCCGTTGCCGGATCGACGCGGAGGTGTCCGTGTCCGGCCGGATCGGGCCGTGCGGGCGCACGACGATGTCGTCGATCACGTCGCCGAAGACGACGATCCGGCCGGGCCCGCTCAACGCGCGGCGGCCCACGCCACGGCGATCTCGGCGGCCAGGCGCACGTTGTTGCGGGCGATGTTGAGGTTGATCTCGAGGCTCACGCCCGCCGAGGCACCGACGATGTAGTCGAGCAGGAACGGCGTGACCGCCTTGCCGCGCATGCCGGCGGCGTCCGCCGCGGCCAGGGCCTCGCCGAGGACCCGGTCGTGCTCGGCCGGGTCCCACTGCTGGTCGCGCGGGATCGGGTTGGCGACGAGCAGTCCCTGCCGGCCGCCGGCGTCGTCCTGTGCCCGCATGACGAGGGCGATCTCCTCGGCCGAGTCGGCCTGCCAGTCGATGTCGTGACCGGACTCGGTGAGCCAGAAGCTCGGGAAGTTGCGGGTGCGATACCCGATCACGGGCACGCTGAGCGTCTCCAGCCGCTCGAGGGTGGCCGGAATGTCGAGGACCGATTTCACCCCGGCCGAGACGACGGCCACCGGCGCCGTGGCCAGCGCGGTGAGGTCGGCGGACTCGTCGAACGTAGATGACGCCCCGCGGTGCACGCCGCCGAGGCCCCCGGTCGCGAACACGCGCACGCCGGCCAGCCCGGCGAGGTGCGCGGTGGCGGCGACGGTCGTGGCTCCGCTGGCCCGTTTCGCCGCCAGGATCGGCAGGTCGCGAACGCTCGCCTTGAACATCCGTTCGTCTTCGGCGATGCGGCGAACGCCGGCGTCGTCGAGGCCGATGCGCGGCACGCCGTCGATGACGGCGATCGTGGCCGGGGTCACTCCCGCGGTGCGGAGGATGTCCTCGAACTCCCGGGCGGCGTCGAGGTTGCGGGGCCTGGGCAGGCCGTGGGAGATGATGGTCGACTCGAGGGCCACCACCGGGCGACGTTCTGCCAGGGCCGCCGCGACGTCATCGCTCACGCGCCAGGGTGTGCCCACGACGTCCTCGTCTCTCGCCGGCTCCCCCGGAGCGCGTCAATCAGCGGATGTGATGCGTTCGGCGATCAGGGGGCCGCCGTTTTGCACGGGCTCACCCTGGTCCCCGATCCGCCAGGCGCCGTCGACCGACTCGAGCGCGCGCGGGAAACGTGCGGGCTCGTCGGCGCTCAGCGTGAACAGGGGCTGGCCCGTGGTGACGGTGTCCCCCGGCTTGGCGTGCAGGTCGACGCCCGCCGAGTGCTGCACCGGGTCCCCCTTGCGGGCGCGCCCGGCGCCGAGCCGCCAGGCGGCGATCCCGAACGGCAGGGCGTCCTGCTGCACGAGGATGCCGTCACGGTCGGCGTACACGACGTGGGTTTCCTTGGCAACCGGCAGCGCGGCATCCGGGTCGCCGCCCTGGGCTCTGATCGCCTGGCGCCACTTGTCCATCGCGCGGCCGTCTTTCAGGGCAGCCTCCACGTCGACGTCGGTCTTGCCGGCGAGGGCGAGCATTTCGCGCGCCAGCGTGACCGTGAGCTCCACGATGTCGGCGGGCCCGCCGCCGGCGAGCACCTCCACCGACTCGCGCACCTCGTTGGCGTTGCCGATGGCCAGGCCGAGCGGAACGTTCATGTTGGTGAGCAGGGCGGATGTCGCGACCCCGGCATCCTGCCCGAGCGCGACCATGGTGCGTGCGAGCTCCCTGGATTGCGCGATGTCCTTGAGGAACGCGCCGGACCCGAACTTGACGTCGAGCACGAGCGCTTGGGTGCCCTCCGCAATCTTCTTCGACATGATCGAGGAGGCGATCAGCGGGATCGACTCGACCGTGCCGGTGATGTCACGGAGGGCGTAGAGCTTGCCGTCGGCCGGAGCCAGGCCGCTGCCGGCGGCGCAGATCACGCCGCCGACATCGCGGAGCTGGGCGAACATCTCCTCGTTGGTGAGGTTCGCGCGCCAGCCGGGGATCGACTCGAGCTTGTCCAGGGTGCCGCCGGTGTGGCCGAGGCCGCGCCCGGATAGCTGTGGGACTGCCACGCCGAACACCGCGACGAGCGGCATCAGCGGCAGGGTGATCTTGTCGCCGACGCCTCCGGTGGAGTGCTTGTCGGTGGTCGGCATGCCGAGGTCCTCGAAGCTCATCCGCTCGCCGCTGTTGATCATCGCGAGGGTGAGCTGCTTGATCTCCGCCCTGGTCATCCCGTTCAGGAAGATCGCCATGATCATGGCGGCCATCTGCTCGTCGCCGACGAAGCCGCGGGTGTACGCGTCGATCAGCCAGTCGACCTGGGCGCTGCTGAGCTCGCCCTTGTCCCGCTTGGTGTGGATCAGGTCGACGACGTCGAATGGCTCGATTACGGTCGCCATCAGCGGTTCGCTCCATATTCGTTGAGAGTGCTCGGGCCGAAGGCATCCGGGAGCACTTCGTCAATCGTGCGGATGCCGGACACCGTCTCCAGAAGCATGCCGGGGGCGGCATGTTCGAAGAGGAGCTGGCGGCAGCGGCCGCACGGCATGAGCGTGTTGCCCTGGCCGTCGACGCAGGTGAACGCCACCAGCTGGCCGCCGCCGGTGAGGTGCAGCGTGGAGACGAGCGCGCACTCGGCGCAGAGCGTCAGCCCGTAGGACGCGTTCTCCACGTTGCATCCGGCGATGACGCGGCCGTCGGTGACGAGCGCCGCGGCCCCCACCGGGAAGTGGGAGTACGGCACATACGCGTTCTTCATCGCTTCTGCCGCACGCGTGCGGAGAGTGCCCCAGTCGATGTCGCCCGACTGCACGTCGATCGCGCCGCTCACTTGATGTACGCCTTTCCGTCGGCGGCGGGCGCCCGGGACTTGCCGACGAAGCCGGCGACCGCGAGGATCGTCACGACGTACGGCAGCATGAGCATGAACTCGCTCGGGACCGGCGAACCGATGATGCCCAGCACGCCCTGGAGGTTGGTCGCGAACCCGAAGAGCAGGGCGGCGAGGGTGGCCTTCAGCGGGTCCCACTGGCCGAAGATCACGGCCGCCAGTGCGATGAACCCGGCGCCTGCCGTCATCTCCTTGTTGAAAGCACCGACGGAGCCGAGAGTGAAGTACGCGCCGCCCATTCCGGCGACCGCGCCGCCGAGGGAGACGTTCCAGAACCGGGTCACGCCGACCTTGATGCCGACGGTGTCTGCGGCCTGCGGGTGCTCGCCAACGGCGCGGACCCGGAGGCCCCAGCGGGTGCGGTAGAGGCCGAACCAGACGACGGCGATCGTCACGTACATGAGGTAGATGATGATCGTCTGCTGGAACAGGAGCGGGCCGATGATCGGGATCTCGCTGAGAACCGGGATCTCGATCCGCTGGAAGCGCGGCGGCGAGTTCAGCATCTGCGGGTTGGCGGTCATCACCGTCGAGTACAGGAAGCTGGTCAGCCCGGTCACGAGCACGTTCAACACGACGCCGACGATGATCTGGTCGACCACGTACTTGATGGCGAAGGTCGCGAGCACGGACGACACCAGCACCCCGGCGACCATGGCGCCGATGAGGCCGAGGAAGGGCGATTTCGTCAGCGTCGCGATCATCGCGGAGACGAAGGCCCCGGCCAGCATCTGGCCTTCGATGGCGATGTTGACCACGCCGCTCCGCTCGCAGATAACACCGCCGAGGGCACCGAAGATCAGCGGGGCGCTGAGTGCAACGGTTCCGAGCAGCAGCCCGTAGACGGGGATCGACGCTCCGGCCCCTGCCCAGGTGAGCAAGGCGACCATGAACAGGAACCCGAACACGGCGATCAGCCAGATCGGGGCCGTGCGGCCCTGGCTCACCAGGTACGCGGCGACGAGGGTGATCGCGGCCAGCAGCACCGTGATCACGATGCAGGTGAGCATGCTCGGCAGGTCGATCACCGGCAACTGGATGAGGTTGCGCTCCGAGGTCAGCCGGAACTGGCTGACGCCCGGGCGGCCGAGCCCCACGAACAGGGCGAAGGAGACGAGGGTGACGACGCCGAAGGCGACGGGCGTCTTCCAGCTCTTGATCACGGCCTTCTCGAGGACGACCTTTGCGCTGCCCTGTTGGGGAGATTGTGCAACCGTTGTCATTTCACGACCTCAGCCGTCTGCCGGGCGAGCGGGGTTTTTCGGAACACCCCGGGAGTGGGCAGGCGGAAGACCGCACGCACGAGCGGCGGCGCGGCGATGAACAGCACGATCATCGACTGCATGACCAGGACGATGTCGATCGGCACGCCTGCGGCTGCCTGCATCGAGAAGCCGCCGGCCTTCAGCGCGCCGAACAGGATGCCGGCCCAGAAGATGCCCCACGGCCGGGAGCGGCCGAGCAGGGCGACGGTGATCGCGTCGAAGCCGATGCCGGCATCAATGCCCGAGCTGAAGCCGGTGGTGACGGTGCCGAGAATCTGGGAGACGCCGGCGAGGCCGACAAGGGCGCCGGAGATGACCATCACCCAGACGAACGTGCTGCCGACGTTGATGCCGGCAACGCGTGCCGCGCTGGGGTTTTCGCCGACCGCGCGGAACTTGAAGCCGAGGCTCGAGCGGGCGAGGATCCACCAGACGATGAGCGTTGCCACGATGGCGAAGATGAACCCGAGATTCAGGTTGTAGTGCTCGCCGAGGATCTTCGGAAAAATCACCGTGTCCTTCATCGCCGGCGACTTCGGGTTGTTCGAGCCGGGCGCCTGGAGGGCGCCGGGGGTGCGGAGCAGGAACGAGATCAGGTAGAAGGCGACGTAGTTGAGCATGATGGTCGTGATGACCTCGTGCGCGCCGGTGCGGGCCTTGAGGAGGCCGACGAGTCCGCCCCACAGGGCGCCGCCGATCATTCCGCCGACCACCGCGACGATCATGTGGATGCCGGCAGGCAGGTCGAGCGCGAACCCGATCCACCCGGCGATGCCGATGGCGATGAGCATCTGGCCGCGGCCACCGATGTTGAACATTCCGGCGCGGAAACCGAGGCCGATGCCGAGGCCCGCGATGATCAACGGTGTCGCGAAGGTCAGGGTCTGGGTCAGCGGCTTGATCGCGTCGGCGAATCCGGGGCGACGGAAGTTGTACACCGAGCCCTGGAACAGGGCGGAGTAGGCATCCGAGACGATCCGCCAGACGGCGTTCAGCAGGTCGCCGGGGCGGGAGAAGAAGTACACGGCGCTGGCCTGCACGGTCTTGTCGGTGAGCGCGATGAGGATGGCGCCGACGATCAGGGCGAGCACGATCGACAGGACCGAGATCATCACCGATCCGCCGAGGATCTCGTTCAGGGCGACGCGGGTGCGGGAGTGCTCTTCGACGCCGTCCGGCGTGGGAGTGGGCGTGGCTTCCGGCTCCGTGGTTTCGCGTCCGGGCGGTACCTGGCCGCGGGAGGGGATCTGTTCGTCGCTCATGCTGCTGCTCCTGCTGTGGGCGCGGGTTCCCCGGCCATCATCAAACCAAGGACGTCGCGGGGGGTGTTGCCCGGGACGATGCCGACGATGCCGCCGCGGTACATCACGGCGATCCGGTCGGCGAGGGCGGTGACTTCGTCGAGCTCTGTCGACACCACGATCACCGGCACGCCGGCGTCCCTGGCTGCGACGATCTGGCTGTGGACGAACTCGATCGAGCCGACGTCGAGACCGCGGGTGGGCTGGGCCGCGACGAACAGGCGCAGTTCGCGGCTGAGTTCGCGCGCGAGCACGACCTTCTGCTGGTTGCCACCGGAGAGCTTGCTGACGGGGGTCTGGATGCCCTGGGCCCTGATGTCGAATTCGCCGAGCTTCTCCTTGGCGAAGTCGGCGAGGTAACGCAGCTGCAGGCCGCCGCGCTTCACGAACGGGGCGCCGTCTGAGCGGTCGAGCATCAGGTTCTCGGCGATGGTGAACTCGCCGACCAAACCATCTTCGTTGCGGTCCTCTGGGATGAAGCCGACGCCCGACTCGAGCACCTTGTTCACATTCAGCTTGCGCAGCGAGGTGCCGTGCAGCGTGATCTCACCGGTGACGTGCGGCTGCAGGCCCATGATGGCCTCGGTGAGTTCGGTCTGACCGTTGCCCTGCACGCCGGCGATCGCGAGGATCTCACCTTCCTTCACCTCGAAGCTCACCCTGTTGACCACGAGCTGGCCGTGCGGGTCGATGACGGAGAGGTCTTTCACGACCAGGGCCGGCGCGCCGGGCTTGGCCGGGGCCTTGTCGATGACGAGGTCGACGGCACGGCCGACCATGAGGGAGGCAAGTTCTTCGTTGGTCGCCGTCGGCGACGCTTCGCCAACGACCTTGCCGAGACGGATGACGGTGATGCGGTCGGCGACTTCGCGCACCTCACGCAGTTTGTGGGTGATGAAGACGATGGCGGTGCCGGCTTCCCGGAGCTGCCGCATGATCTGCATCAGCTCGTCGGTTTCCTGCGGGGTCAGCACGGCGGTCGGTTCGTCGAAGACCAGCACCTTGGCGTCGCGGGAGAGCGCTTTGATGATCTCCACGCGCTGCTGCACGCCGACCGGGAGTTCCTCGACCAGCGCGTCCGGGTCGAGGTCGAAGCCGAACCGGTCGGACAGCTCGCGCACCCTGGCGCGCGTTGCGGCCATGTTGAGGCGGCCGCCGAACGTGGTCTCCTCGTGGCCGAGCATGACGTTTTCGGCGACGGTGAACACGGGGATCAGCATGAAGTGCTGGTGCACCATGCCGATTCCGGCGGCCATGGCGTCACCGGGACCCTGGAACTTCTGCACGACGCCGTCGAGCAGGATCTCGCCCTCTTCGGCCCGGTACAGGCCGTAGAGAACGTTCATCAGCGTGGACTTGCCGGCTCCGTTCTCACCGAGCAGGCAGTGGATCTCACCGGGCTCGACGGTGAGGTTGATGTGGTCGTTGGCGACGAGCGAACCGAATCGCTTCGTGATGCCGCGAAGTTCGAGCTTCATGGTTAGTCAATCTACCTTCCGGCGCGCGCATCGTTACGGCAGCCCAGAGGATCAATGCGGGACCGATGGGTGGCCGGTTCCGGGAGTTCGGGTTGGTTAAGTGGTGCCGGGGAGGCCAGCTGGGCAGCTGGCCTCCCCGGCGCCTGGATTACTCTACTTCGGTGAAGAGGGCGATTCGACCTTGATCGAACCGTCGACGATGCCGGCCTTGATCTTGTCGAGCTCGCCCGCGAGTGCCGGGTCGACCTTCGACGCGAAGTCGTGGAACGGGGCCAGGGCGACGCCGCCGTTGTCGAGCTTTCCGACGTACGGCGTGTTGTCGAACTTGCCGGCTGCTGCCGCTTCGACCACGTCGGCCACGCCGGGCTTCATGCCCTTCATGATCGAGGTGAGGAAGATGTCCTTGTTGTCGGGGTTGGTCACAAACGCGTCAGCGTCGACACCGATCAGGGCGATCGGCTTGCTGGCGTCGCGGATGGCCTCTGCGGCGCTCAGGAAGATCGGCCCACCGACCGGGAGGATGACGTCGGCGTTCTGGTCGATCAGGCCCTGTGCGGCCTGCTTTGCGTCGGTTCCCGCGGCGAAGCCACCGGTGAACGAGCCGTTCTGCGAAGCGACGTTCCAGCCCTTGACCTGGACCTTCTTGCCCTTCTCCTTGTTGAAGTAGTTGACGCCGTCAACGAAGCCGTCCATGAAGATGGTGACGGGGGGAATCGGGAGGCCACCGAAGGTGCCGACGACGCCGGTCTTCGAGTAGCTGGCCGCTGCGTAGCCGGCCATGAAGGCTGCCTGCGCGGTGTCGAAGACGATCGGCTTGACGTTGGCTGCCTGGATCGAGCTGTCGTCGATGATGGCGAAGTCCACGTCGGGGTTGGCCGCGGCCGCATCCTTCGTTGCCGCTGCGAGGTTGAAGCCGACCGTGACGATCAGCTTGCAGCCCTGGTCGACCAGGTTGCTGATGTTCGGTGCGTAGTCGGTGTCGGAGTCCGACTGCACGTGGTTTTCCTTGACGCCGAGCTTGGCTGCTGCCGACGTGAGGCCTTCGAGGCCGAGCTGGTTGAACGACTTGTCGTCGAATCCGCCCGAGTCGGAGACCATGCAGGGCACGAAGTCGCTGGCGGCCTTGCCGGTGCTGGTCGAGCCGCCGGGCGCGGGCGCGGGAGCACACCCGGCGAGGAGCGCGACGACTCCCAGAACGGTGAGCCCGCTGAGCGCGGTCTTGCGGTTGGTGATTCTCAAAGCGACCTCCTGGGTGCGGCCCTGCCCTCAGCAGGGGCTGTGTGGCTTCAGGCTAGCGAAAAATGCCCTGCTCAAAGGAGCAAACCGCAATCGACATGGAACAGTTACAAAGCGGCGCCGGAACGCGCGTGGATCACTTCGGGGCACTCGGGCTCTCCACCGTGATGATGCCCGCGATGATCGCGGCGCGGATCTGGTTGATCTCCGTGGCCAGGGCCTTCGACACGAGGGAGTCCCTGTCGTGGAACGGCGCGATCTCGACTCCGCCGTTTTTCAGCGTGCCGACGAACGGTTTGTTGTCGAAGGTGCCGTTCATGTCGTCGCCGACGATCTTGACCACGGCGTCCTGGGTGTTCTTCAGCACGCTGGTCAGCACGATGGGCCGGTACTCGGCCGGGAGGGTCTCGTAGCCGTCGTTATCGACCCAGATCAGCGACGCCGTGCCCGACTCGAGGATTGCGGCGGCTGCGCCCTCGCCGACCTGGCCGGCGACAGGGAGGATGACGTCGGCTCCCTGGTCCAGCATGCCCTGGGTGTACGACTTGCCCTTGTTGGTGTCTTCGAAGTCACCGGTGAAGGTGCCGTTCTGCGTGGCCTTGTCCCAGCCCAGGAGCGTGACCGCCGTGTGGTGCAGCTCGTTGTACTTGTCGATGCCGTCGGCGAACCCGTCCATGAACAGGGTTACGGGCGGCTGGTTCCCGCCGCCGAAGGTGCCGACCTTGCCGGTCTTCGACACCCCGGCGGCGAGGTAGCCGGCCAGGTAGGAGGCCTGGGCGGTGTCGAACACGATCGGCTTGATGTTCTCGCCGTCGACCTGCTCGTCGACGATGGAGAAGTGCACGTCGGGGTTGGCTTTCGCTTCGGCGGCGGTGGCGTCGGCGAGCTCGTAGCCCACCGTGAGGATGAACGGGCATCCGGTGCCGACGGCCTCGGCAACGTTGGGGGCGAGGTCGGTCTCCGAGTTGGAGACGATCGCGGCGACGTCGATCTTGAGCTTGTCCCTGGCCTGCTTGAGACCATCCCAGCTCGACTGGTTGAAGGAACGGTCTTCGAGGCCGCCGGAGTTGGTCACCATCCGCGCGCAATAGGCGGACTCGGGCATAGCGGTGCTTTTCACGGGGGCCGGCGCGCAGCCGGCCAGCAGGGCAACGGATGCCGCCACGACGAGAACGGGCGAAACGAAACGACGGCGTGACATGGGTGCCCCTTGCGTTGTGACCATTCGGTGCGACGAGCCTGATCTGACTCGATTCTAGGAGGCTAGAGAACGTCGCTCGAGCCCGACAGCTTCAGCGCGTCGACGACCGCCTTGACCTTCTGGGCGTTGGCGCTCGTGGTGACCAGGAGGGCGTCGGGGGTGTCGACCACGACGATGTCCTCGACACCGATCAGGGCGATCATCCGCCCGGTGTGGCTGACCACGATTCCGCTGCTCGAGTCGGCCAGCACGCGCGCGCCCTCGCCGAGGATGGCGAGGTTGGCCTTGCGGCCGCCGGAGTGCAGCTTGGCGATCGAGGCGAAGTCGCCCACGTCGTCCCAGTCGAACGAACCGGGGATCACGGCGAGTTTGCCAGCGGCAGCGACGGGCTCAGCGACGGCGTAGTCGATGGCGATCTTCTTCAGGCGCGGCCAGACCTGGTCGACGACGGCGCCGCGGCGCGGGGTGTCCCAGGCCTCGGCGAGCTCGAGCAGGCCGGCCAGGAGCTCGGGCTCCGACGCGCCGATCTCCTCGAGCAGGCGATCCGCCCGCGCGATGAACATGCCCGCGTTCCAGAGGTAGTGCCCGTCGGCGAGGTATTCCTGGGCCGTGGCCAGACTGGGCTTCTCGACGAAGGAATCGACCGCCAGCGCGCTCTCGGCGCCCTCGATGGAGAGCGGGCCGGCGCACTTGATGTAGCCGAAGCCGATGGCGGGTTCCGTCGGCTGGATGCCGATGGTCACGATGTAGCCGGCGTCCGCTGCGGCCACCGCCTCCTTGACCGTCGAACGGAACAGGGCAACCCCGTTGATCACGTGGTCGGCGGCGAAGGAACCGACGATCACGCCGGGTTCGCGTTTCTCCAGAATGGCGGCGGCCAGGCCGATCGCCACAGTGGAGTCCTTCGGCTCGCTCTCCAGCACCACGTTGTGGTCGGCCAGCTCGGGCAGCTGCGCTTCGACGGCGGCGCGGTGGGCGCGGCCGGTGACGACCATGATGCGCTGGTCGCCGCTGATCGGTGCCAGGCGATCCCAGGTGTCGCGGAGCAGGGTCTGGCCGGAGCCGGTCAGGTCGTGCAGGAACTTGGGGGCGTCGGCGCGGGAGAGCGGCCACAGCCGCGATCCGATACCGCCGGCGGGGATCACGCTGTAGAAGCGGTCGAGGGCATCGCTGGGCTTGGACATCTGGCAAGACTACCGCCGCCGATGCGCTGTTCACCGTGCATTCACCCGGTCGTCGGGCCGGGTGCCTACGCTCGCCTCATGCGAGTCGCGGTCATCACCGAGAGCTTCCTGCCCGTTGTCAGCGGAGTCACTACGAGCGTCTGCAAGGTGCTCGACCACCTGGCGCGCGAGGGCCACGACGCCATCGTGATCGCGCCGGCCGGGGCGCCACGCGAGTACGCGGGGTTCCCGGTGCACACCGTTCCGGCGCTCGAATACCGGCAGTTCCCGGTGGGCCTGCCGAGCCAGCGCGTGCAGAGGCTCCTCGCCGAGTTCCGGCCGGACGTGCTGCACGCCGCCTCCCCCTTCCTGCTCGGCGCGCAGGGTATCGCCGCAGCCAACCGCCTGGGCATCGCATCCGTCGCCATCTTCCAGACGGATGTCGCCGGCTACGCCCGCCGGAACCGCCTCGGCAAGGCCACGCGCCTGGCCTGGCGCTTCGTGAAGTGGGTGCACGAGGGCGCCGACCTGACGCTCGTGCCATCGACTTCGTCGATGCAGGACCTCCGGCGGATCGGCCTGGGCCGGCTGGCCACCTGGACCCGCGGAGTCGACCTGGTTGCCTACCACCCGAACCGGAAGCGCGACCCGGCGGTCGCCGCGCTCCGCGAACGCCTCTCCCCCGACGGGGAAATCGTCGTCGGCTACGTCGGCCGGATGGCGCCGGAGAAACAGGTGGAGCGGTTCCGTGCCCTGCGCGGGGTGCCGGGCATCCGCCTGGCGCTCGTCGGCGACGGGCCGTCACTGCCGGAGGTGCGCCTCGCCCTTGCCGGGATGCCGGTGACCTGGCTCGGCCGCCTGGCCGGGCCCGACCTCGCCGCGGCGTACGCGAGCTTCGACCTGTTCCTGCACGCCGGCACAGAGGAAACCTTCGGCCAGACCATCCAGGAGGCGCACGCCGCCGGGCTGCCCGTCGTGGCGCCCCGCGCCGGGGGCCCGATCGACCTGGTCGCGCACGAGGAGAACGGGCTCCTCTTCACGCCGGACGACAACCGGGACCTGCGCCGCTGCGTGAGCCGCCTCGTCGACGACGGCGCGCTCCGCCGGCGGATGGGAGAAGCCGGAAGGCGCGCCGTGCTCGGCCGGTCCTGGGAGAGCGTGTGCGGCACCCTGCTCGACCATTACGAGCGGGTGGTCGACGAGCGCGCCGCGGTGCTGGCGATGACCGCGGTACCGCTGTCGATGCAGCGTTAGGCATACCTAACTGGGAAAAAGCACGGCGCCGACACCTAGACTGGAGGCACGTGCTCATAGAGCGTTGCCGGCCTCCTCTTGTCGAGGCCATCACTCAACCAGGGAGGGTTGTTCATGCCACATCAGACGGCAGGAACCCTGACAGCTCAGCAAAAGACGACGTCGCGTCGCCCGGCCGGAACCCTGTATCGGGGCCGAGAGGGCATGTGGTCGTGGGTGCTGCACCGCATCACCGGCGTGGCGATCTTCTTCTTCCTGCTGGTCCACATCCTCGACACGGCGCTCGTGCGGCTGAGTCCAGAGGCCTACAACACGGTGATCAGCACCTACCAGACGCCCATCATGGGCCTCGGTGAGACCGCCCTTGTGGCCGCGATCGTGTTCCACGCGTTCAACGGGCTGCGCATCATCCTGATCGACTTCTGGAACGCCAAGTACCAGAAGGTCATGTTCTACGTCGTCATCGGCCTCTGGGTGATCACGATGCTTGGTTTCGCTCCCCGCCACCTGATGAACGTGTTCAGCCACTAGGACCGGGACAGACATGACTTCCACCATCGACACTCCCCGCAGCCCTTACTCCCGTGCGCCCCGAGGGCGCGGCGTCAACTGGGAGAAGTGGGGCTGGATCTACATGCGCGCCTCCGGCGTCGTGCTCATCGTCCTCATCTTCGGCCACCTCTTCGTGAACCTGATGATCGGCAAGGGCGTCGACGCCCTCAACTTCGCTTTCGTGGCCGGCAAGCTGTCGAACCCGTTCTGGCAGACCTGGGATGTGCTGATGCTCTGGCTCGCCCTCATCCACGGCGGCAACGGCATGCGCACCATCGTCAACGACTACGCGACGCAGCGGCTGACCCGGGGCATCCTCAAGTCGGCGATCCTCGGCGCCGTCGTGATCCTGGTCGTGCTCGGCACGCTCGTCGTCTTCACGTTTGACCCCTGCCCGGCCGGCCAGCCTGCCGACCTTCTGCCGAGCTTCTGCCCGGCCAACTAGGAGCTGCTAACACCCACATGACTATGGATGCATCTGCCACCACTCCCCCGGAGTCCACCGTTGTAGACGGCGTGCACTACCACAAGTTCGACATCGTGATCGTGGGGGCAGGTGGGGCCGGCATGCGCGCCGCCATCGAAGCCGGCCCGAACGCCAGCACCGCTGTCATCTCCAAGCTGTACCCGACGCGTTCGCACACCGGTGCGGCGCAGGGCGGCATGGCCGCGGCCCTGGCCAACGTCGAGGAAGACAACTGGGAGTGGCACACCTTTGACACCGTCAAGGGCGGCGACTACCTCGTCGACCAGGACGCGGCGGAGATCCTCGCCAAAGAGGCCATCGACGCGGTCATCGACCTCGAGAACATGGGCCTGCCGTTCAACCGCACGCCCGAGGGCAAGATCGACCAGCGCCGCTTCGGCGGCCACACCCGCGACCACGGCAAGAGCCCGGTGCGCCGCGCCTGCTACGCCGCCGACCGCACCGGCCACATGATCCTGCAGACGCTGTTCCAGAACTGCGTCAAGCGCGGCATCAACTTCTTCAACGAGTTCTACGTGCTCGACCTGGTCATGACCGAGGTCGACGGGGTGGAGCAGCCCTCCGCCGTCGTCGCCTACGACCTGTCCAGCGGCGAGCTGCACGTGTTCCAGGCGAAGGCGTTCATCTTCGCCACCGGCGGCTTCGGCAAGATCTACAAGACCACCTCGAACGCGCACACGCTCACCGGCGACGGCGTCGGCATCATCTGGCGCAAGGGCCTGCCGCTCGAGGACATGGAGTTCTTCCAGTTC
>DHJB01000066.1:22294-31132 GCA_002404115.1 Microbacteriaceae bacterium UBA4731 | reverse complement strand
CCAAGCTGCCGGACATCACCGAGTTCGCCCGCACCTACCTGGGCGTCGACCCGGTTACAGAGCCGGTGCCGGTCATGCCGACCGCGCACTACGCGATGGGCGGCATCCCCACCAACGTGAACGCCGAGGTGCTGCGCAACAACACGACCGTCGTGCCCGGCCTCTACGCGGCCGGCGAATGCGCCTGCGTGTCCGTGCACGGCTCCAACCGCCTCGGCACCAACTCGCTGCTGGACATCAACGTGTTCGGCAAGCGCGCGGGCAACAACGCCGTCGAATACGTCAAGACGGCCGAGTTCGTGCCGCTGCCGGAGGACCCGGCGCAGGGCGTGCGCGGACTGCTGGAAGGCATCCGCGGCTCGACCGGCACCGAGCGCATCGCTGTCCTGCGTAAGGAACTGCAGGAGATCATGGACGCGAAGGCGCAGGTGTTCCGCACCGACGAGTCGCTCCTCGAGGTCACGAACACGATCCACTCGCTGCGTGAACGCTACAAGAACATAGGCGTGCAGGACAAGGGACGCCGGTTCAACACCGACCTGCTCGAGGCCGTCGAACTCGGCTTCCTGCTCGACCTCGCGGAGGTCGTCGTCTTCTCGGCGCGCAACCGCAAGGAGAGCCGCGGCGGCCACATGCGCGACGACTACCCCGACCGCGACGACGCGACGTACATGAAGCACACGATGGCGTACCTGACCGGAGACCCGCTCTCCGCCGACGCCGCCGACCACATTTCGCTCGACTGGAAGCCCGTCACGATCACGCGCTACCAGCCGATGGAGAGGAAGTACTAACGGTGAGTACCGCTACCGCCACGCCGCCCGTCGTTCCGGAGTCCATCGAGTCGTTCACCGTCACCCTGATCATCCGCCGGTTCAACCCGGAGGTCGACGCCGAGCCGCACTGGCAGGACTTCGACGTCGAAATGTACCCGACGGACCGCATCCTCGACGCCCTGCACAAGATCAAGTGGGAGCAGGACGGGTCGCTGACCTTCCGCCGCTCCTGCGCGCACGGCGTCTGCGGCTCCGACGCGATGCGGATCAACGGACGCAACCGGCTCGCCTGCAAGGTCCTGATCAAGGACCTCGACATCACGAAGCCCATCTACGTGGAGGCCATCAAGGGCCTGCCGCTGGAGAAGGACCTCATCGTCGACATGGAGCCCTTCTTCGAGTCGTTCAAGGCCGTGCAGCCGTTCCTCGTCGCCGGCAACAAGCCCAAGGATGGCAAGGAGCGCATCCAGACCGTCGCCCAGCGTGAACGCTTCGACGACACCACGAAGTGCATCCTCTGCGCCGCGTGCACGGCGAGCTGCCCGGTGTTCTGGACCGATGGCCAGTACTTCGGCCCGGCGGCCATCGTCAACGCGCACCGGTTCATCTTCGACTCGCGCGACGAGAACGCGGCCGTGCGACTCGACATCCTCAACGACAAGGAAGGCGTGTGGCGTTGCCGCACGACCTTCAACTGCACCGAGGCCTGCCCCCGCGGGATCCAGGTCACCCAGGCGATCGCCGAAGTCAAGCAGGCGATGCTGCGCGGCACGGTCTAACCACAATCGAGTTGCACCCAAGGCCCCTGGGATCCATTCCCGGGGGCCTTGTGTCAGTCCAGGTCGTCGTGGCGGTGACGACGAAAGAGCACGAGGAGTAACGTGCCCAGGATGATGAGTCCGGCGCCGAGCGGCAGCAGCCAGGCCACATCGATGCCGGTGTGAGCGACGGTCTCTGATGGAGCCTGTGGTACCGCCTCGGGTTGCGGTACCACCGGCCGGACGGCGGGGGGAACGCCGACCAAGGCTGAGTTCGACCGAGACGGCTCATCGTGCGCGAACACGGCGGGCGAGGGGCCCACCTCGACGGCCACAAGGGTCGCCAGGATCACGAGACCGGCCACCAGCATCGGCCTCGGCGCCCGGAATCCGGGTGCACGAGAACGACGCTGCTCTGGTGACATGATCACGCAATCCACGTTCGGGTGACGTTTCGCCGGCTCGGTTTGGGTCAGCAATCGCATGTTGGCAGAGGTGCAGAGTGCTCGCAAGAGGTGAGAGAGTCTCACTTACCCATTTGCCCCCGAAGTGGGGGTACGGTGCCGGGTGATGTCACCTCGCTAGGCTGGGGCGGTGAAGATCTCCGCCGTCATCCAGCGCGTCACGACCTGGCGGCCTGTGCGCGTGTTCACGCATTTCGGGAACAGCGGCGGCGGCATCCTGGCCGGAGGCATGTCCTACCAGGCCATTTTCGCCATCTTCGCCGCGCTGTGGGTCGGTTTCTCGATCGCCGGGCTGTGGCTCACGTCCGCCCCCGACCTGATCAACGCCCTCTTCGACCTGATCAATCAGTCCATTCCCGGCCTGATCGGCCCTCAGGGCGTGATCGACCCTCGTGACCTCGCCAACGCCGGCGTGTACGGCTGGACCGGAGCGATCGCACTCGTCGGGCTCCTCTGGACGACCCTCGGCTGGCTGTCCGCGACCTCGCAGGCCGTGCGCACCATTTTCCGGATGCCGCGCGACGCGACCTTCTTCGTGCTGGTGAAGCTGCGGGAACTCGGCCTCGGCATCATCTTCGGCCTCGCCCTCCTCGTCTCGGCGCTCATCTCCCTGGCCAGCACGTGGGCGCTTGGCGCCATCTTCGACTGGCTGGGCCTCTCCCAGAATTCCTTCTGGTTCACCGCGGTCGCCCGCGGGATCGGCCTGCTGATCGTGCTCGCGATCGACACGGCGACGCTCGCGGCCCTGTTCCGGGTGCTGTCCCGCATCCGGATCCCGTTCCGCCGGCTGCTGAGTGGCTCGCTGCTCGGAGCGGTCGCGCTCGGGGTGCTCAAGGTACTCGGCGGCGCGCTGCTGGGTGGGGCCGGCCGCAACCCGCTGCTGGCCGCCTTCGCCGTGATCATCGGACTCCTGATCTGGTTCAACCTCGTCAGCACGGTCACGCTGCTCTCGGCGGCCTGGATCGCCGTCGGACTGGAGGACGCGGGCCTCTCCCCCGGAGCGCTGGAGACCGAACGGGCCGCCACGCAGCGGAAGCACACCGACGCCCACCGGGCGCGCGACCTGGAGCGAGCGAAGAAACACGAGGCAGCCGGCTCCCCGGCAGACCCAAACTAGGATTGAGCAATGCCGTTGTCTCCTGCCCCGTCGTCTTCCCCGTCGCCTGACCCGTCGCTCCGCCTCGCCAGCATCAACACGAACGGCGTGCGGGCCGCGTTCCGCAAGGGCATGGGCGAGTGGCTGGCAGGACGTGACGTGGACATCCTCGCCATCCAGGAGGTGCGCGCCTCCACCGAGGACCTCGAGCAGTTGCTCGGCCCGGAGTGGAACATCGTGCACGACGCGGCGACCGCGAAGGGTCGCGCCGGCGTCGCCCTGGCCAGCCGGGCCTCCGCCACGATTCACCGGGTCGAACTGGGCGCAGACGAGTTCGACAGCGCCGGGCGCTGGCTCGAAGCCGACTACGAGGTGAACGGCAAGATCGTCACCGTCGTGAGCACCTACGTTCACTCCGGCGAGGTCGACACCCCCAAGCAGGTCGAGAAGTTCACGTTCCTGGACGCCATGGTCACGCGCCTGCCGGAGCTTGCGGCGCACAGCGAACTGGCCGTCGTGCTCGGCGACCTCAACGTCGGCCACCGCAAGTTCGACATCAAGAACTGGCGCGGCAACGTGAAGCGCGCCGGCTTCCTGCCGGAGGAACGCGCGTACTTCGACCGCATCCTCGGCGCCGAAGACGACCCGGCGTACAACGCCGGTGCCGGCCTCGGCTGGGTCGACGTTGGCCGCAAGTGGGCCGGCGAGGTCGACGGGCCGTACACCTGGTGGTCGTGGCGCGGGCAGGCCTTCGACAATGACACCGGCTGGCGCATCGACTACCAGCTCGCGACGCCGGCGCTGGCGGCATCCGTCACCAACTACGCCGTGGACCGCGCGGCCGCCTACGACCAGCGCTGGTCGGACCACACGCCCGTCGTCGTCGACTACGCCATCTGACCCCGTCGCCCGCGCGGCGGCCACCTCACGAGAGACCTGACCCTATGGACAAGCCCCGCCTTTACTCCGGCATGCAGCCGTCTGCCGAGTCGCTGCAGATCGGCAACTACATCGGTGCCCTGCTGAACTGGAAGTCCTTGCAGCAGACGCACGACGCGTTCTTCTCGATCGTCGACCTGCACGCCATCACGGTGGCGCAGGAGCCTACCGCCCTCCGCGAGAACACGCGGCGCACCGCGGCGCAGTACATCGCCGCCGGCATCGACCCGTCGGCGTCGACCCTGTACGTTCAGTCGCACGTTGCCGCGCACGCGCAGCTGGCGTGGGTGCTGAACACCATCACCGGCTTCGGCGAGGCCAGCCGGATGACCCAGTTCAAGGACAAGTCGGCCCGGCACGGGCAGGATGCGACCACGGTCGGCCTGTTCGCGTACCCGACGCTGATGGCCGCGGACATCCTGCTCTACCAGACCGAGATCGTGCCGGTCGGCGAGGACCAGCGGCAGCACGTCGAGCTGACCCGCGACCTGGCTGCGCGCTTCAATTCCCGATTTGGGGAGACGCTCAGGGTGCCCGAGGTCGCCATCGTCAAGGAAACCGCGAAGATCTACGACCTGCAGAACCCGACGTCGAAGATGTCGAAGTCGGCCGAGTCGCACGCCGGGGTGATCTGGCTGCTCGACGAGCCGTCTGTCACGAAGAAGAAGATCATGCGCGCGGTCACCGACGCGGAGGGCGGTGTGGTCTTCGACCGCGAGAACAAGCCGGGCGTGGCCAACCTGCTCACGATCTACTCGGTGCTCGCCGGTGTCACCATCCAGTCCCTGGAGGACGAGTACGCGGGGCGCGGTTACGGCGACCTGAAGAAGGGTCTCGTCGGCGTCGTCGAAGGCACCTTCGGGCCGATCCGTTCCCGGGTGGTCGAGCTGCTCGCCGACCCGGCCGAACTGGACCGTCTGCTCGCGCACAACGCCGACCGGGCCGCGGCCATCGCCAACGTGACGCTCGCCAGCGCCTACGAGGCCGTCGGCCTGCTGCCGCGCCGCTAGTCGCACCCCATGCCCGTCTCCGCGCTGCTCCTCGCCACCCGGACCCCCGCCGCCTCTCCCCTCCCCGCGAGCGAGCAGTTTCGGCGGTTCCCGCGCGGCCTTGGCGCCGAAACTGCTCACTCGCGGGCTGTGTGCGTGCGGGATGCGGACGCGCGGGGTGTGTGGGCGCGGGATGCGGACGCGCGGGGTGGACGCGTGGCGAACGGATGAGCGGCGCGAACGGACCGTCGCTCGTGCTGTTCGACCTCGATGACACCTTGTTCGCGCACCGGGTCGCGGTCGCCGAGGGCATCCAGCGGCATGTGGGATCGGTGGGCGGCCCGTTCGCCGACACTGACGCCGTCGATGCCGTGACCCTCTGGCACGCGCTCGAGGAGCAGCACTACCATTCGTACCTCGCGGGCGAGCTCGACTTCCAGGGGCAGCGGCGAGCCAGGGCCCGCGACTTCGCTGCTGCGCACGGCGTCGAGCTGACCGACGGCGATGCCTCCGCGTGGTTTGACACGTACTTCCTGCGCTACCGGGAGAGCTGGCGGCTGCACGACGACGCGCTGCCCTGCCTCGACACTCTCGCCGCCGCGTTCCCGGGCATCCGCTTCGGGCTGATCACCAACGGCGAGCTGGCCTTCCAGGGCGAAAAGCTGCGGGCGACGGGCCTCGACGCGCGCATCGAGCACGTGATCGCCTCGGGCGAGCTGGGCTACGCGAAGCCGGACCCGCGCATCTTCGTCCACGCCTGCGAGGTCTTCGGGGTGGCGCCCCAGGCGGCCGTTTACGTCGGCGACCGCCTGCGCACCGACGCGATCGGGGCCGCAGCGGCCGGCCTGACCGGCGTGTGGCTCGACCGGCACGGGGCAGCCGTTGCCGAGGCCGACGCGGCCGAGGCGCGGCGCCTGGGCGTCATCCGCATCACCGGCCTGGCCGCTCTCCCCGCCGCCCTCGCCACCTGACCCCGCCGCCCCCAACGAATTCGACGGAGATTTCCGCCGAATACGCCAAAACCGGACCGAATGTCCCGGTTAAGGGCAAAATCTCCGTCGAATTCGTTGGCGGGCGCGCCTCTCGGACGGGACGTCTGAGCCCTCTTAGCGCACGTCCTCGTCGACCCAGTCGAGGGTCTTCGTGACGGCCTTCTTCCAGTTGCGCAGCAGGCGGGCGCGTTCTGCGGGGTCCATGGACGGCTCCCACCGCCGGTCTTCCTGCCAGTTCGCCCGCAGCTCGTCGAGGCCGCTCCAGAAGCCGACCGCGAGGCCGGCCGCGTAGGCGGCGCCGAGCGCGGTGGTCTCGGCGACGACGGGACGCACCACCGGCACGCCCAGCATGTCGGCCTGGAACTGCATCAGCAGGTTGTTCACCGTGGCTCCGCCGTCGACCTTGAGCTCGGTCAGCGGAACTCCTGAATCCGCGTTGACGGCATCCAGCACCTCTCGGGTCTGGAACGCGATCGACTCGAGCGCGGCCCGGGCAATGTGGCCCTTGTTCACGAAGCGGGTCAGGCCGACCAGCGCGCCGCGCGCATCCGGACGCCAGTAGGGCGCGAACAGGCCGGAGAACGCGGGCACGAAGTAGGCGCCGCCGTTGTCGTCTACCGTTCCGGCCAGCGTCTCGATCTCTTCGGAGCTGCTGATCAGGCCGAGGTTGTCGCGCAGCCACTGCACGAGTGACCCGGTGACGGCAATCGAGCCTTCGAGCGCGTAGTGCGCCTCTCCGTCGCCGAGCTTGTAGCCGACGGTGGTGAGCAGGCCGTTCGTCGAGTGCACAATCTCGGTGCCCGTGTTGAAAATGAGGAAGTTGCCGGTGCCGTACGTGTTCTTCGCCTCCCCCTTGTCGAACGCCGCCTGGCCGAACGTCGCCGCCTGCTGGTCGCCGAGGATGCCGGCGATCGGCACCTCGCGCAGCAGGCTGCGTTTGCCGGCGGTTCCGTAGACCTCAGAGGATGACCGGATCTCCGGCATCATCGACGCCGGAACCCCGAACGCGCCGAGGATGTCCTCGTCCCACTGCAGGGTCTCGAGGTCCATGAACAGGGTCCGGCTGGCGTTGGTGACGTCGGTCGCATGCACGCCGCCGTCGACCCCGCCAGTCAGGTTCCAGAGCACCCACGTGTCGGTCGTGCCGAACAACAGGTCGCCGGCCTCGGCCCGGTCGCGCACGCCGTCGACGTTGTCGAGGATCCAGACGATCTTCGTGCCGGAAAAGTAGGTGGCCAGGGGCAGGCCGACGGTCCGCCTGAACCGTTCGACCCCGCCGGAGGCGGCCAGCCGGTCGACGATCGGCTGGGTGCGGGTGTCCTGCCAGACGATCGCGTTGTAGACGGGGTCGCCGGTGTTCCTGTCCCAGACCACCGCGGTCTCCCGCTGGTTGGTGATGCCGACGGCAGCGATGTCGTGGCGGGTCAGGTTGGCCTTGGAGAGCGCCTGGCCGATCGCCTCGCGGGCGTTGTCCCAGATCTCCTTCGGGTCGTGCTCAACCCAGCCGGCCTGCGGGAGGATCTGCGCGTGTTCCAACTGGCCGGTCGAGACGATCGACCCGGCCTTGTCGAAGATGATCGCCCGGGTGCTCGTCGTGCCCTGGTCGATGGCGAGGACGTAATTACCCATTGTGAACTCCTTTGTCATGGGGGGCGGCGACGAGAACTGCACGCTCGTGCAGACTAGTTGAAAAGCGTCGCGGGCGGTCTCAGCGACGGGTGGTTAAGCGACGGACAGTTACGCGAGGGAGACGTGCCCGCGTGACGTGGCCGCCAGGCTGACGCCGTGCGCGTCGCCGAGCACGTCGATCGCGAGGGCGATCTCGGCCGCGCGGCGCGGCGCATCCCAGTCAGGGCCGTCGGTCAGGAAAGGCGATCACGTCAGCGGCCCGGACGTGTTCACGACGACATCCGCGCGGAAGCTGAACTCGTCGTCACGTCACCCCCAAACAGACGCATAATTCTCAGATCGTGCACCTCAACGGCGCCGCCAACATGCGCAGCACCGGCCTCGCCTACGCAAGCGAAATCCTCGGCCGCTTCGGCGCCGCGTTCGGCGCGCGCGTACAGCAGTTACGGCGGCAGCGGCCCGGATTTCTCCGTGCTGCGCCGCACCCCCCGCCGAATCTGCGTGGTGTCGGGCAGCTCCAAGCTGCCCAGCCTGCGCGGCGCCCTGTCCGCCGGCCTGATCACCGACCTGTTCGTGGACGAGGGAACGGCCCGGGCGCTGATCTCCGCGCCGTGACCACCCCGCCCAGACCGGCCATCCGCTCTGGGCCCGCGTCGACGGAGTTCTGCCTCGGAAGCCGAGGAACGGAGGCTGGGGGCAGGTAGCCGGAACGGGGGAATAACCCGGCGGCGCGCGCGTTGACCTAAACTAGTACCAAGAAACGTGCTCCGGGGTCGGTGAAAATCCGAGCCGGCGGTTAAAGTCCGCGACCCGTGCCGCTCCTCGGAGCGAGACGGTTGAGCTGGTGAAACTCCAGCACCGACGGTTAAAGTCCGGATGGGAGGCGCACGAGTCGATGGACCTTTCGAGGTCGATCGGCGGGTTTCGCGCACGCGCGCACCCTCACCCCCGGAGTTCGTCTGAGAACGAACGAGGACGGGAATGACGGACCAGGCGGCACTCGAACGCAGCATGTGGCGCGCCCTCCAGCTGGCGGCCAACGGACCGGCGACGGGCGTCAACCCGCGCGTCGGCTGCGTCATCCTCAACCCCGCCGGAGAACCCATCGCCGAGGGCTGGCACCGCGGCGCCGGCACGGCGCACGCCGAAGTGGATGCCCTCTCCAAGCTGCCCGACGGCGCCGCCGCAGGCAGCA
>DHJB01000066.1:12721-22199 GCA_002404115.1 Microbacteriaceae bacterium UBA4731 | reverse complement strand
CTCATCGACGCCGGCGTCGCCCGCGTCGTCTACGCCGTGGCGGACCCGGGCGAGCACTCCTCCGGCGGCGCCGACCGGCTGCGCACCGCCGGAATCGAGGTCGAGTCCGGCCTGCTCGCCGACGACGTCGCCGCGTTCCTGGCCGACTGGCTGGTCGCGGAGCGCCTCGGCCGCCCATACGTCACCCTCAAGTGGGCGTCCAGTCTGGACGGCCGGGCCGCCGCCAACGACGGCACGAGCCAGTGGATCACCGGGCCGGAGGCCCGCAGCGACGTCCACCGGCGGCGCGCGGCATCCGACGCCATCCTCGTCGGAACGGGCACGGCCCTGGCCGACAACCCCTCGCTCACCGCCCGCGACGCAGACGGTTCCCTGCTGCCCAGCCAGCCCATCCCCGTCGTGATCGGCACCCGGCCGATCCCGGCCGACGCCGCGATTCACGCGCACCCGCACCCGCCGCTCTTCTTCCCCACCGACGACCTCGCCACCGTGCTCAGCGACCTGCACGGCCGGGGCATCCGTCACGCGTTCGTCGAGGGCGGCCCCACCCTCGCGAGCGCGTTCGTGGCCGCCGGGCTCGTCGACGAATACCTCATCTACCTGGCCCCCACCCTGATCGGCGGCGGCCGGCCGGCCCTCGGCGACATCGGCGTGTTCGGCATCGCCGAGCAGCGGCGCCTGGCCATCGACCACATCGACCGACTCGGCGAGGACATCCTCGTCGTCGCACATCCCCGCGAAAGGAACGAAAATGTTCACCGGAATCATTGAGGAGCTCGGCCGGATCGAGCGCATCGATCGAACGACGGATGCCGCCCGCTTCACCGTCCGCGCCCCCCTGGTCGTGGCCGACGCGGGCCACGGCGACTCGATCTCGGTCAGCGGCGTCTGCCTCACGGTGGTCGACCGCACGCCGGACACCTTCACCGCCGACGTGATGGCGCAGACCCTGGCCATGTCGACGCTGGACGCGGCGACCGTCGGCACGCCCGTCAACCTCGAGCGCGCCGCGCTCGTCGGCGGCAGACTCGGCGGGCACATCGTGCAGGGCCACATCGACGGCACGAGCACTGTGCTCAGCGTCACCCCGGGCGAGGCCTGGAGCGTGCTCCGGTTCAGCCTCTCCCCCGAGCTGGCCCCGCTCGTCACGAACAAGGGCTCGATCGCGATCGACGGGGTCTCGCTCACGGTCAGCAACATCAGCCCGGCGAGCGAACCGGAGCAGTGGTTCGAAGTCTCGCTCATCCCGGAAACCCTCACCGCAACCACCCTCGGCCGGAGCACGGTCGGCGATCACGTCAACATCGAAACCGATATCCTCGCCCGTCACGTCGAGCGCATGCTCGCCCTGGCCGACGTGGCAACACAAAGGAGCGCATCATGAGCCTCGCCGACATCCCCTCCGCCCTCGACGCGTTGCGCCTGGGCAAGCCGGTCATCGTCGCCGATGACGAGGGCCGCGAGAACGAAGGCGACGTCATCATCTCGGCGCAGCTGGCCACCCAGGAGTGGATCGCCTGGACGGTGCGCCATTCCTCCGGCTTCATCTGCGCGCCGATGACGAACGACATTGCCGACAAGCTCGACCTGCCCGTCATGGTGCTCAACAATGAGGATGCCCGCGGCACCAACTACACCGTCACCGTCGACGCTGCCGACCGCCTGAGCACCGGGATCAGCGCCGCCGACCGCGCGCACACCCTCCGGGTGCTCGCCGAGCCGACGGCGACGCCGGCGAGCCTGCACCGGCCCGGCCACATCCTGCCGCTGCGGGCGATGGACGGCGGCGTGCGTGAACGCGATGGCCACACCGAGGCCGCCGTCGACCTGATGAAGCTGGCCGGCTTGATCCCGGTCGCCGGCATCGCCGAGATCGTGGCGGAGGACGGCGAGATGATGCGCCTGC
Source organism: Microbacteriaceae bacterium UBA4731 (assembly GCA_002404115.1). The sequence goes on along the minus strand of DHJB01000066.1, from coordinate 20,293 downwards.
CCGGCCTGCTCGAACTGGGCGAGCGCGAGGGCGTGCTCGTGATCACGATCGCCGACCTCATCGGCTACCTGCAGGAATTCCACTGCGACACGCAGTTGCCGACGATCAGCCCCATCCTCGAGTCCCCGCGGGTGGATTTCGAGGTCGAGACGACCGTGCCGACGACGCACGGCGCGTTCAAGGTGCGGGCCTACCGCGACCGCATGACCGGCGCCGATCACGTGGCGATCGTGTCGGGGCGTCCGACCAACGGCGCCATCGTGCGGGTGCACTCCGAGTGCCTCACCGGCGAGGCGTTCGGTTCGCTCAAGTGCGAGTGCGGGCCCCAGCTGGATGCCGCGCTCGACACCATCCAGGAGGAGGGCGGCATCGTCATCTACCTGCGTGGCCAGGAGGGCCGCGGCATCGGCCTGATCAATAAGCTGCGCGCGTACAAGCTGCAGGAGGACGGACTCGACACGCTCGACGCGAACCTCGCGCTGGGCCTGCCCGCCGACGCCCGCGACTACGGCGCGGCCACCGGCATCCTTGACCAGATGGGCATCTCCTCCATCCGGCTGCTGACGAACAACCCCGAAAAGGTGCGCCAGCTCGAGGCGCGCGGCGTCACGGTGATCGAGCGGGTGCCGCTCATCGTCGGCGTCGGCAGCCACAACGAGGGCTACCTGGCCGCCAAACGCGACAAGATGGGCCACCACATCGCCGAGAAGGACCTCTTGAAAGGAATCGCCCTGTGAGCGGAGCAGGATCCCCCGACCTCGCCGTCGACGGGACCGGCCTCACTGTCGTGATCGTGGCCGGGCGCTGGCACGACGTGATCACCGACGGACTGATCGCCGGCGCGACACGGGTGCTCGAGGCATCCGGCGCCACCTTCTCGCTCGTGCGGGTTCCCGGCAGTTTTGAGCTGGCGGTCGCCTGCAAGGTCGCCCTCGAGAACGGCGCGGATGCGGTGGTCGCGCTGGGCGTGATCATCCGCGGCGGCACCCCGCACTTCGAATACGTGTCGGCGGCGGCGACGGATGGCCTCACCCGCGTCGCCCTCGACACCGGCAAGCCGGTCGGATTCGGCGTGCTCACCCTCGACGACGAGCAGCAGGGCCTCGACCGGGCCGGCCTGCCCGGCTCGAAGGAGGACAAGGGCGAGGAAGCCGCATCGGCCGCGATCGTCACCGCGCGTGTGCTGCGGGACCTCGCCGGCTGACGACCGCGGGTGGACCGACCTGTCGGTGTCGTGACTACCGCACCTCCGGTGACGACGTCAAGCCCCTTGAGGGCGTCACCGGCGCGCTGTGTACTGGGATTCCAACAACGCTTGAGCCATTACCGCGTGGAAGGTCCGCACGGCGCCTGAGCGCCACAGTTATTCACAGCGAGGCAGACCCGTGAACAGCAACGAATTCCTCATCACCCACCTGGGGCCCCGGCATCGAGAAGCATTCATCGCGCTCGTCCCGACCAGGGCCGGACGGCGCCCGATCGCGCAATTCAACGACACGCTGTCCGGGCAGGACGATGGCCTGTGCCTCTGCCTGGTGGCGGAGACGCGGGACGGACGACTCCTCGGGGTCGTGCGGGCTCCCTCCCCCGTGGGGCAGGGCGACCTCGCCGCCGACCTCGTGATCGCGGAATCCGACGCCGTGGCCGGTGCCCTGCTGCGCGAGCTCGGGCTGTCCCTCGCCGAGACCACGCAACCTCGATCGGACGCTGCCTCGCTGAGCGCCACGGCCCGGCGGTAATGCGCGCTCGTTAGGCTGGCAGGATGTTCACCCACCCGCGGGGCGGAGAGCCTCTACCTCGAAGACGCCTGAGGCCCGGAGACGCCTGAGGCGCCGATTCGCGCCTTGCCGCCGGCAAGCGCGCCTGGTACGGCACCTTCCCGCAGGTCGGTGCCCCGCTCGGGTTCATCATCGCCAACGGCCTGTTCCTGCTGATCGCGCTCGCGCTGCCCTCGACCGACCCGACCCGCCCGTCTGACGCCTTCCTCGAGTGGGCCTGGCGCATCCCGTTCCTCTTCTCCGCGGTCATGGTGATCATTGGACTCTGGGTGCGCCTGCGCCTCGTCGAGAGCGAAGCGTTCACGAAGGTCGTCACGGCCAAGAAGGTGCAGAAGCTCCCCCTCGCCACCGTGTTCAGGTCGAACTGGCGCGAATTGAACCTCGGCACGTTCATCATGCTGGCCACCTACGTGCTGTTCTACCTGATGACCACGTTCACGCTCGGCTACGGACGGGCGCCGAAGGATGCCCCGGTGGCGGGAGTCGGGTACAGCTACAACGACTTCCTGCTGATGATGATTGTCGGCGTCGTCTTCTTCGGCGTCTTCACGCTCGCCTCCGGGCCCTGGGCCGACCGGTTCGGCCGCCGCAAGACGCTGATCCTGGTCACCGCCGCCATTATCGTGTTCGGGCTGCTGTTCGTGCCGCTGCTCGGCGCGGGCTTCATCGGCGTGATGGTCTTCCTCATCCTCGGCTTCTCGCTGATGGGCATGACATTCGGGCCGATGGGCGCGCTGCTGCCCGAGCTGTTCCCGACGAACGTGCGCTACACCGGCTCGGCGTTCTCGTACAACGTCAGCTCGATCCTGGGCGCCGCGGTCGCGCCGTTCATCGCCATCTGGCTGTGGTCGGCCGGCGAGGGCAGCCCGTTCTGGGTCGGCGTGTACCTCTCGGTCATGGCCGTGATCACGCTCGTGGCCCTCGTGCTCAGCCGCGAGACGAAGGACATCGACATCGAGCGCTAGTTCGCCCGAACGTCAACGGCGCCCAGGGAACTTTGCCCCGGGCGCCGTTCCTTTTCCGCGCCGCGGCATCCGCCGCCCGCGCCCTGCCCCGGGGACGCGGGGGCTTTCAGGCGGCGGAGTCCTCCCTGATCACGCGGACGGCGCCGGCCGGCACGCGAACAACGGGACTGACCGCGGAGCCCGTCACGAGTTCCTGGCCGGATGCCGGAACCGTGATCTCCTCCTCCCCGTGGTTGATCACAAAGAGATAACTGCGATCCGCGTCCACTCGGCGCACGACTTCGATGCTTCCGTCGCTCTCCGGGCCGAGCGCTGTGACTCGGGCGCCCTGGGCGATGGTGCGCATGAGGTCCCGGTACGACCTGGGTTCCAGCGCGGTGGCGACGTACCAGGCGGTTCCGTCGCCGTGCGTGTTGCGGGTGACGGCGGGAGTTCCCGGCAGCGGGCCGTCGACGTAGCCGGCGATGGCCTCCGCCCCGGCCAGGCGAAGCCGTTCCGTCCACAGGCTCGCGGTGCCGCCCGAGTCGAGGGCGACCTGCCGGCCGGGCAGCAACGGCAAGAATTCCTCGACCCGGATGCCCAGCGTGTCCCGGAATGCGCCGGGGTAGCCGCCGAGGCGAACCCTGTCGTCCTCGTCGACGATGCCGCTGAAGAAGGTGACCAGCGCGTGGCCACCCGCCGCGACGTAGTCGTTGATGTTCGCGGCCTGCGCATCCGACACGAGGTACAGGTTCGGCGCGACGACGAGCCGGTACCCGCCGAGGTCGGCATCCGGGGACACGATGTCGACGGTGACGCCCAGCTCGTGCAGCGCCGTATAGGCGGCGAGCACCTGATCGATGTAGCGAACCGCCTGTGACGGGCGGGACTCGCCGTCGCCGGCCCACCAGGTTTCCCAGCTGAACAGGATCGCGGCATCCGCGACGACCGTGGTGCCCGTGATCTCGGCGAGCCGGTCGAGCGTCGCACCCAGCGAGACGACCTCACGCCAGAGGACGGTGTCTGTGCCGGCGTGCGGCACCAGGGCAGAGTGGAACTTCTCCGAGCCCTGCTGTGACGCGCGCCATTGGAAGAAGCAGATCGCGTCCGCGCCCCGCGCCACATGGGTGAGCGAATTGCGGGTCATTTGCCCCGGCGCCTTGGCCAGGTTGTACGGCTGCCAGTTGACGGCGCCGGTGGACTGCTCCATCAGCAGCCAGGGTTTTCCGCCGGCCAGGCCGCGGGTGAGGTCGGCCGCGAAGGACAGCTCGGTTGTGGGGTCGTCGAGCCGGTGGTCGAGGTAGTGGTCGTTCGCGACGACGTCGACCTCGGGCGCCCAGCTCCAGTAATTGAGGTTGCGGATGTGGCTGGTCACCATGAAATTGGTGGTCACGGCCACGGTGCTGTGCCGGCGTAGCACGGCCAGTTCGCTCTTGTAGTAGTCGAGCAGCTCGTCTGAGCTGAACCGGTGGAAGTCGACGACCTGACCGGGGTTGCGGCTGGACAGGGTGACTTTCGGGGTCGAGATTTCGGCCCAGGCGCCGTAGCGCTGGCTCCAGAACGAGGTCCCCCACGCGGCGTTGAGCGAGTCGATCGTGCCGTAGCGGTCCTGAAGCCAGCGCCGGAACGCGGCCGCCGTGTCCTCGTCGTAGCAGAGGGCGTTATGGCAGCCGAGCTCGTTGGAGACGTGCCAGAGCGCGATGGCGGGATGGTTTCCGTAGCGCTCCGCGACCTTCTCGACGAGCGCGAGGGCGTGCTCGCGGAACACCGGCGAGCTCGGGCACCAGGCCTGGCGCCCTCCGGGGTAGCGGGTGGTGCCGTCCTCGGCGACCGGCAGGATCTCGGGGTGCAGGGTGCTGAGCCAGGGCGGCGGGGAGGAAGTTCCGGTGCCGAGGTTGACCCGGATGCCGTTGGCGTGGAGCAGTTCGATCACCGTGTCGAGCGCGGTGAAGTCGTACTCCCCCGGACGCGGCTCGAGCTGCGACCAGCCGAAGATGTTGATCGCGACGAGGTCGACGCCCGCCTGGCGCATCAGGGCGACATCCTCTGTCCAGACCTCCGGGCTCCACTGCTCCGGGTTGTAGTCGCACCCGTAGGCGAAGCCGTCGTGGACGAACGCCGGTGCCGCCGAGCTGGGAGCTGCTGGTTGCGCATTCATGTGTTTCCTATCGATTCAGGGGATGGCGGTTAGCGAGATCAGGATCGCGTGCTCCGGGTTGAGCAGGGGCATCGGAAGCCCGACCTCGGCCAGGGTGCGACCGCTGGCGATGGTTTCTTCGTTCATCCACGCCGGAGCGACACGCTGCGTGACGTGGGCGGCCGCGAGCGGCAGGCCGAGTTCCAGCCGATACAGGCGATCGGGGCCAAGCCCGTCGAAGCGCAGCCGAGGGGGTACCTCGAAGCGTGACGCGGCCAGCGTCGCCCAGACGAACAGGGCCTCCGAACCGTCGCGCGCGACGACACCGTACGCGGTGGCCGACGGGTCGGGGTAGTCGAGCCGGAACATCCGCCCGGAGTGGATGAGCCCGCGCCGGTCCTTGTAGAACGCGATGTAACGGCGCAGCTCGTCTCGCTCGTCGCCGCTCACCGATCGAATGTCCCACTCCAGGCCGAAATGACCGAACATCGCGGTGATGGCTCGGAATGCGAGGTCGTGCGCACGCCCGGTGGTGTGCGAAACCGGCGGTCCGACGTGGCAGCCGACGAGTTCGGGCGGGATGACCAGCTGGGTCCAGCGCTGAATGGTCTGGCGTTCGAGCGCATCATTGGTATCGGATGCCCAGACCCGGTCGGTGCGGGCGAGGATGCCCAGATCGACGCGTGCGCCCCCCGAGGAACAGCTCTCGATCTCGACGGACGGGTGGGCCGAGCGCACGGCGTCGAGCAGCCGGTACACGGCCTGGGTTTGCTCGTGCGTTGAGGCTCGCCCGCCATGTCCGAGCTCGAGCTGGTCCCGGTTCTGGTCCCATTTGAGGCAGTCGATCCGATTCTCGGTGAGCAGCGCGTCGAGGCGCTGGTACACGTACTGCCAGGCCTCCGGGTTGACCAGGTCGAGTACCTGCTGGTTGCGCCATTCGAGCGACGTTCGTCCGCTCGGGCCGGAGATCCAGTCCGGGTGTTCCCTGGCGACGATGGAGTTCTGGTTGATCATTTCCGGTTCGACCCAGAGCCCGAACTCCATCTCGTGCGCGCGCACCACCTCGATCAGCGGGCTGAGGCCGTTCGGCCAGACGACCGGATCGACGTACCAGTCTCCGAGGCCGGCGCTGTCATCGCGGCGTCCGAGGAACCAGCCGTCGTCGAGCACGAAGCGCTCGACGCCGAGCTCTGCGGCGGAGTCCGCGAGGGCCGTCAACGTGTCCAGATCATGGGTGAAGTACACGGCCTCCCATGTGTTCAGGATCACCGGGCGCGGCGTGGATGGATGACCGGTCCTGCGTCGCATCCAGTCGTGGAATCGATCGCTCACACCGTCCAGTCCGGCCGCGGAATAGGCGGCGTACGTGGGGGGAGAGTCGTAGCTCTCCCCCGGCTGGAGGACCACCTCGCCGGAGTCGAGCAGTTCACCGACTCCGACCACGGCTTCCCCACTGGGCAGGCGTTCGATGTAGCTCTCGTGGTTGCCGCTCCAGCCCAGATGCGCGGCCCACACCTCGCCCGATCGGGAGGTGAAGCCACCGCTACCGGCGGCCACGACGAGTGTGGAATCGTGGCCGGTTCGCCCGTGACGCGCCGACCGCAACCAGGTTCCCTGATCGATGGTGCGACGCTGGGGGTGCTTCTCACCGCTCCAGCGCCCTGTGAGGTCGAGGGCCTCCGTGGCCTGATTCGGTACGGGCAACACGATCGACAGGGCGTCGACGGCGTACGGGTGCGCGCCGAGGTTGGTGACGCGTTCCTGCACGATCAGCAGCCCGCTCTCGTCGAGTTCGAGCGTCACGTCGACAGCCAGCGCGGCATCCCGGTCCTCGAGTCGCATCGTGCAACGGTGGGCGGTGGCATCCAGGCCGCGGAGTGTGAACAGCGCGGAGTACGCCCGCCCGTCACGGCTGCCGCGCAGGCCGGGCCGCCCGCGCCATCCCCGGGCCGCCTGGGGCACAACGCCAACGGACAGCGGGATGTCGAACATCGAATAGGGAATCGGCGCCCCGAACATCGACGCAGACGGCGCCGTCGGGCCAAGATCGGCACCCCAATGAACAATGCGGGGGTCGTCGTTGGAGACGTCGATGAGAAGACTGGTTCCTGCCGCCCGCAGGTAGATCTGACTGTGCACGAGCTAGTCCTTGTCCCGCAGTGCGGCCACTCGAAGTTCAGCCACCTGGTCACGGAGGAGGTCCCGGGCGCTTTGTGTGAGTCCGTCGTCGGTGATCAGGACCGACGCGGCGTTTAACGGCGCAATTGCGCTCATTCCCACGGTCCCCCATTTGGTGTGGTCGGCGAGGACCACGACGCGACCCGCGGCCTCCAGGAAGGCACGGTTCGTCTCGGCCTCGTGGATATTCGGAGTGGTGAAACCGGCGTGCTCATCCATCCCGTGCACTCCCAGGAACAGCGTGTCCAAATGGAATTGACGGATGGCGGAGATCGCGGTCGGTCCGACGAGCGCATCGGACGGTGTGCGCTCTCCGCCCGTCAGGATCACGTGCGTTGTGCTCCCGATGCCGGTGCCGGACGGGTAGAAGACGCTTGCTATCTGCACCGAGTTCGTCACGACGGTGATGCCGGGCATTGTGGACAGCAGTTTGGCCAGCCGCAGGGTGGTGGTGCCTGCGCTCAGCGCGATCGCGGCACCGGGTCGGACGAGTGAGAGTGCCTCACGCGCGATGGCCTCCTTCTCCGCCTCCTGC
>DHJB01000066.1:0-12583 GCA_002404115.1 Microbacteriaceae bacterium UBA4731 | reverse complement strand
CGTTCGAATCCCGGTTCGTCGGCGCTCAGCGCGGCGGGCATCTTCGCGCCGCCATAGACGCGTTCCAGCAGGCCCTCATACACCAGGCTGTCGATGTCGCGCCGGATCGTTATCTCCGAGACATCCAACATCGGCGCCACCGCAGCGACCCTGATCGTTCCTTTGTCCCTGACGAGCGCAAGGATCGCCGCGTGCCGTGCGGCCGCAAGCATCATGGCGCGGGAATCATGAGCGTCACTGGCATTGACTGGCTCACCCCTTGCTCGCGCCGAGTGTGAGCCCCGCAACGAACTGCCGTTGAAGAAGGAAGTAGATGATCAGCATCGGTATGATGGTGATCGCGGCGCCGGCGGCCAGGAGGTTGTAGTTCGACAGAAACTGTCCCTGCAGGTTGTTGATCGCCGTAGTGACCGGCAGCCGGTTGCCGCTCTGAATGAACAGCAGCGGCCAGAAGAAGTCGTTGTAAATGAAGATGGTTTCGAGCGTGCCGAGCGCGGCCAGGGCCGGTCGCGACAACGGGATCACGATGCTCCAGTATTGACGCCACACGCCGGCCCCGTCGATGAAGGCCGCCTCGGTGAGTTCCTGAGGGAGAGCCTTCATGTAGTTCGACAGCACAAACGTGCAGAATCCGATCTGGAACGCGGTGTCGACCGCGATCACGCTGACGTAGGTGTTCAGGAGGTTGCCGGAATCGCTCAACGCGTAGGGAAGCGTGAACTGTTTGAACATCTGGAACAGCGGCGCGGCGAGCACCTGCGGCGGCAGGAGGTTGCCGGCCGTGAACATGATCAGCAGGGTGACATTGAACTTCCAGCTGAACCGGCTCACCGCAAACGCCATGAGCGAGGAGAAGAGCAACGTCAGCATCACTGCCGGCACGGTGATGATGACGGAGTTCAGGAAGTACGTGGCGAAGCCACCCTGGTTCCAGGCCGTGACGAAGTTGTCGAAGTTGAACGACCCACCCAGGCTGAAATAGCCGAACTTGTCGGTGTCGGCCTTCGGCCGGAGGGCCGTGAACATCGTCCAGACCAGCGGGACCAGCCAGATCACCGCCATGAGTGACAAGACGATGTGCGTGCGATAGTGGCGCTTGCGTCCGGGCCGCCTGCCGGCTTCGCGCTTCGGAGCAGCGCTCTGTTGTGAATCGAGCGTGGTAGTCACGACTCCGTGTCCTTTCCGAACGTGCGCGTGAGGTAGAACGTGATCGGCACCAGCGAGACAACGAGGAGCACGACGGCCAGCGCCGAGCCCACACCGATGACCTGGCCTTCGCCGACGAGGTTCTGGATCACAAGGGCGCTGATGAGTTCGAGGCCGTTGGTGCCTCTGTTGATCACGTACACGATGTCGAACGCACGGAGCGATTCGATGATCGTGATGACGACAATCACGATGTTGACCGGGCGCATGGCCGGGAACACCACCCGGAAGAAGGTCTGGCTTGCGTTGGCGCCGTCGATGGCGGCTGCCTCGCGGAGTGTGGGGTCAACCCCCTTCAAGCCCGCCAGGTAGAGGATCATGACGTAGCCGGCGTGTCGCCAGGTGGCGGCGATCAGGGCCGCCCAGATGTTGATGCTCGAGTCGCCGAACCAGTCCACCGCCTGCGGGCTGCCGGCTGTTCCGAGCACGTTGTTGAGGAGGCCGTTGTCCCGGGAGTAGAAAAGCTGCCAGATGATGGCGACGAGCGCCAGCGACAGCATGACGGGCAGGAAGAAGACGCTCTGGTAGATGCGGCCGCCGCGGATCTCCTGGTCGAGGAGGATGGCGAGCATCAGCCCGATCGGCGTGGCGATGAGGGCGAGGAACACCAGCCACAGCACGTTGTGGCCGACCGCGGGCCAGAAGGGCGGGTACTCCTTGAAGACGTAGAGGTAGTTGTCCAGCCCGGCCGGCCGAATGTCCGAGAGGGACAGGCCGTTCCAGTTCACGAGCGATAGTCCGACCGAGAGGAGAGTCGGGATCCACACCAGCACGAGCTGGATGAGGGTGGGGATACCCACCATGATCGACAGGACGATGATGTCTTTTCTGGACAGCCGGCGCAACCGGCGACGGAGCCGCCCCCGGCGGGCCGGGGGCACGTGGCCCCCGGCCCGCGGCGCCGCTGGAGCCGTCGAGGTGTCCATCGGCGATGACGTGCTCATTGCGATGCGTAGAGTGTCTTGGCCTGCGCTTCCAGGTTGGCCGTATCGATGGTGCCGCTCTTGATGAACGACTGCAGGGCGGGGATCATGACGTTGTTGGCCATCGCCGGAAGCGCGTCACGGTCGAGGAACTGACTGATCGACTTCGCGTTGCCGATGACATCGGCGAACTTCTTGTTCAGCACGCTGTAGCCCGACGTGTCCGCGTCCTTGACGGTCATCAGGTTCGACGAGTCGACCTTGAAGTACGCCTCCTGGCCCTTCGCCGTTCCCAGGAACGCGAGCATGTCGCGGGCGGTCTTGTTCTCGCCGCCGCGTTTGGACAGCATCAGTCCGTCGATCGGAGCCTCGACCGCGTCCTGTCCTTCGACCGCGATCTCGGGGAACGGGAAGAAGTCCATGTCTGCCGCGACGGTCGGGTCCGTGAACTGCTGCATCACGAACGAGCCGAGGAGGAACATCCCCGACTTGCCCTTCCCGAGGTTCTGGGCTCCCTCCTGCCAGGTCAGCCCCAGGGCCGCCGGATTGTAGTAGGGCAGCAGTGCCTTCCAGGTGTCGAAGACGTTCTTGACCTTCGCCTGGTCCCATGACTCGTTGTGGGCGCAGAGGTCGACGTGGAACTGGTATCCGTTCACACGCATGTTGATGTAGTCGAAGGTGCCCATGGCGGGCCAGCCGTCTTTGTCCGTGAACTCGATCGGAATGAGACCGTCGGCCTTCATCTTCTTGCACAGGGCGGTGAGGTCGTCGAAGGTTGTCGGAACCGTGTAACCCTTCTTCTCCCAGACACTCTTCCGGTAGAAGAAACCCCAGGGGTAGTTGTAGTTCGGGACGAAGTACTTCTTGCCGTCCTTCGCAGTGGATGCCTTCGCGAGCCCGTCTGAGAAGTTGTCGCCGATCTTGTCCCACACGTCGTCGATGGGGGCAACGAGGTTCTTGCCTGCGTAGTACTGCATCCGGTAGCCGGCGAACCAGGTGAACGCCTCATCCGGGCTTCCCTGGAGGTAGGTGTTGATCTTGTTCTGGAAATCGTTGTGCGCGACGGTGTTGGTCGTCACCTTGGCGCCGGATTCCTTCTCGAACGCCGTCGTGAAGGCGGCGTACGCGCGCTTGGGCACGTCATCCGATGCGTACGATCCGAAACTGACCGTGCCGGTCCCGGTGGAACCTCCGCCGCCGCCGGGTGTCGCTGTCCCCGTACACGAGGCAAGTGCCGGAACGGCCATGAGCCCCAGTGCGCCGAGGCCGATTCCCTTCAGGATGTTGCGGCGCCCGACCTGCAGCTGTCGAAGCGCGTCTCCACTGTCATGCATGCTTAACTCCTTTGTTTTGCAGCCATGTGTAGGTCGACGATACTGCCTGGACCAGCGACCATCTAGTGACACATCCAAGCATCTGCATCGTTCACAGTCAATCAAAGTCGAACATCAATTCGCACACACTTGCAAGGAGGCGAGGGATCGTGGTTGCCGGCATCCAGCGAACGCTCGGAAGGGGCTCAGTCGAGGAAGAGGGCGCGCAGGCGCCGCGTCGTGAAGACGAGTCCGATCAGGATCATCACGACGTAGTAGAGCACGTGCCAGAGCATCCCAGGCCCCACGATGCCGGTGGTCAGCCCGCGCACCAGCTCAACCCCGTGCCAGAGCGGCAGCGCCTGGATCACGTACTGGATGCCCTGCGGGTACACACTCAGCGGGTAGAACGTTGCCGAGAACAGGAACATCGGCAGCATGACGAAGTTGATCCAGTCCATCTGCTGGAACGTCTTCATGTAACTCGTCACCGCCATACCGATGGATGCGAACCCGAACGCAATGAGCATCACGGCGGGCAGCGCGAGCAGCGCCCACCAGGACAGGTTCAGCCCGAGCACCTGCATGACCACCATGAAGCCGGTCGCGTACAGCGCCCCACGCAGCAGCGCCAGCGAGATCTCGCCGAGCGCGACATCCAGCGGGCCGAGCGAGGTCGAGAGCATTCCCTCGTACAGTTTCGCGAACTGCATCTTGAAGAACACGTTCCAGGTGGAGTCGTAAATCGCGCCGTTCATCGCGGCGACGGCGAGCAGCGCCGGCGCGATGAACGCCGCGTAGGCCACCTTCTCCCCCGACGCCGTCGTGATCGTTCCGATCAGCGCGCCGAGGCCGAGGCCCATCGAGAGCAGGTAGAAGATCGGCTCGAAGAAACCGCTCAGCACGACCATCCAGTTGGTGCTCTTCGTCGCGCGCCAGCCGCGCTGCATGACGCTGCGCGCGTTGCCGGCGTACAGAGATCGCAGCGGGCGGCCTTCGGCAACGGATGCCGCGAGCGAGGAGTCGAGGTCGGTCACTTGTTCAGCCTCCTCGCCGCCACGCGCCGGGCCCAGGTCCAGCCGAGCGCGAGCAGCCCGGCCAGGTACAGCACATGCACGACGCTCAGCCAGAGCGGCTCGCTCGCCCCGTAGGCGAAGACGCGGGACAACTGGGTGCCGTGCCAGAGCGGCGAGATCCAGCCGATCCACTGCAGGTACGGCGGCAGAACGCTGAGCGGGAAGAACGTGCCGGAGAAGAGGGTCATCGGCAGGATGACGAAGCGCATGACCATCGCGAGCTGGCCGGTGTCTTCCGTGAGGGTCGCGGTGTAGCCCATCAGCAGGGCGCCGAAGCCAAGCCCCGTGAGCAGGGCCGCGAAGACCGCGAGGAAGCCCATCGGCGACGGGACCGCGCCGAAGAGGAGCATGAAGACGTAGTAGAGGCCGCAGGTGACGAGCATCCGCGCCGCGACCGAGATGACGATCCCGTTAATGATCTGCCCCGGCTGGATCGGTGCGGCGTTCATCCCGAAGAAGACCGGGTTCCATTTGAAGCCGAGCATGATCGGGTAGGTGAACTCCTCGGAGGCGACCGTGATGGCGGCGCTGGCGAGCAGGGCGGGCGCCAGGAAGGCGAGGTAGCTGACCCCGTCGACCGCGTTCCGGCCAAGGTTGCCGTCGACAAGCGTGGCGAGGCCGACGCCCATCGCGTAAAGGTAGATCAGCGGGTTGCCGATCGCGGTGACGACGACGGTCTGCGCGTAGGAGCGCATCACCCGGAAGCGGTGTTCGGCGACGTACCAGGAGCCCCAGCGGCGCGCCCGCGCCATCGCCGGAACGGCCGCGCCGATTGGGCCGGGCGCGCGGCCCGCGCGGCCGGCCCCGGCCGCACTGTCGACGGTGCTCATTCGATCAGGCTCCGCCCGGTCAGCCGGAGGAACACGTCCTCCAGGCTGGAGCGCCGCACCAGGCTGGTGATCGGGTGCAGCCCGGCCTGCGTGATTCGCACCAGTTCGGCCTCGCCGTTGTCGCTGTAGACGAGGATGCGGTCGGGCAGCACCTCGACGCGCTCACCGAAGCCGCCGATCTGCTCGGCGACCTGCGCGTTCCGGTCGGAACCGAACCGCACCTCGAGCACCTCGCGCGGCGAATACCGGCGGATCAGCTCGGCCGGGGATCCCTCCGCCATGATGGCGCCCTTGTCGACGACGACCAGCCGGTCGCAGAGCTGCTCGGCCTCGTCCATGTAGTGCGTGGTGAGCAGCAGGGTCGTGCCCTGTTCCTTGAGCCGGAACAGCCGGTCCCAGAGGATGTGCCTGGCCTGCGGGTCGAGTCCGGTGGTCGGTTCGTCGAGCAGCAGGATGCGCGGGTCGTTGATCAGCGCGCGCGCGATAGTGAGGCGCCGCTTCATTCCGCCGGAGAGGGAATCCACCTTGGACTTCGCCTTGTCCTCGAGCTGGGCGAAGGCCAGCAACTCGTCGGCGCGCTTGGCGACCTGCCGGCGCGGCAGGCCGAAGTAGCGGCCGTAGACGAGCAGGTTCTCGCGCACCCGCAGCTCGGTGTCGAGGTTGTCGGACTGCGGCACGACGCCGAGCCGCGACCGGATCTCCGGCCCGTACTCGTCGGGATCGAGGCCGAGGATGCGCAGGTTTCCCCCGGTGCGGGTCGAGACCGCCCCGACCATGCGCATGGTCGTGGACTTGCCGGCCCCGTTGGGACCGAGCAGACCGAAGGATTCGCCGGCCGCGACCTCGAATGAGATGTCGTCGACGGCGGCGAAATCTTTGTACTTTTTGACGAGGTTCTGGGCAACGATGACAGGCTCTGGCACAGTTCCCCACTGTAGACCGAACGGAGGACATCCCCCCGGGAAGTAAACTCGGTTGGTGAGCACGACAACCAGCAGCGAAACCGCCCCCGTCTCCCCGCCCGTGTCAGAGCGACCCACGATGAGGTCGCGGTTCGGGCGCCGTGGCGGCACCGCGGAGGGCCCGCGCGCGACATTCAGCCAGCTCCTCCCCTACCTGTTCGAACACAAGAAGGTGCTCGGCTTCGTCATCGTGCTGAGCGTGCTCGGCGCCGCGGCGAGCCTCGCCCAGCCGCTCCTGGTCAGCCAGGTGATCACCGTCGTGCAGAAGGGCAACCCGCTCGGCGGGCTCGTCTGGGGCCTCATCGCCCTGGTCGTGGTGTCCGGCCTGATCAACGGCTACCAGCACTACCTGCTCCAACGCACCGGCGAGGGCGTCGTACTCTCCAGCCGCCGCAAACTGATCGGAAGGATGCTGCGCCTGCCGATCAGCGAATTCGACACCCGTCGCACCGGAGACCTCGTTTCCCGGGTCGGCTCGGACACCACGCTGCTGCGGGCCGTGCTCACCCAGGGCCTCGTCGAGGCGATCGGTGGGTCGCTCACCTTCGTCGGCGCGCTCATCGCCATGCTCGTCATCGACCCGGTGCTGCTCGGGCTGACCGTGCTCGTCATCACCGCGTCGGTGGTCACGGTGACAGTGTTGTCGCAGCGCATCCGCACCGCCAGCCGCGCCGCGCAGGCCAAGGTCGGCGACCTGGCCGCGAGCGTCGAGCGCGCGATCAGCGCGGTGCGCACCGTGCGCGCCTCCAACGCGACCGATCGGGAAATCGCCGTCGTCGAGGAAGACGCGAAGGGCGCCTGGCTGATGGGCATCAAGGTCGCCAAGATCTCCGCCCTCGTCGTGCCCATCGCGGGCATCGCCATGCAGGTGTCGTTCCTTGTTGTGCTCGGCGTGGGCGGGTTCCGCGTGGCCAGCGGAGCGATCACGGTGGCGCACCTGGTCTCGTTCATCCTCTTCCTGTTCATGATGATCATGCCGCTCGGCCAGGCCTTCGGCGCGATCACCTCGGTGAACTCGGCGCTCGGCGCGCTCGGCCGCATCCAGGAGATCATCGACCTGCCCGCCGAGGACCAGTTCGACCGCGACATCGCCCCGCTGGCCATCACGGTCGGCGCCGCGAACATTACAATGCAGCCGGATGCCCCGGCCATCGCCTTCGAGGACGTGCACTTCGGCTACGCGGCCGCGCCGCAGCCGGCGCCGACCGACGAAGCAGCCGCCGAACTGGCGGCCGCAGAGGCCGCGATGGCCGAGGCCGCCGTCGCCGTGCCCCCGGTGATCGAGACCGTCATTGCCATGCCCGCCGTGTTCGACGAGGTCTTCGCCGAACCCGATCTGGCCGAGGCCGCCGCTGAGGCTGCCGCTGAGGCTGCGCAGACCGCAGGGCTGCCCCGCGAGGCGACAGCGAGCGGGCCCCGCCCAGTGCTCCGCGGCGTGTCGTTCACCGCGCCGCGCGGGCTGCGCACGGCCCTGGTCGGGCCCTCCGGCGCCGGTAAGAGTACGATTCTCGCCCTGATCGAACGGTTCTACGACCCCCAGGCCGGCCTGGTGCGAATGGGTGGGCTGGACATCCGCACCCTCGACCGCACCGCCCTGCGCTCGCAGATCGGCTACGTCGAGCAGGACGCGCCCGTGCTGGCCGGATCGCTGCGCGACAACCTCACCCTGGCCACGCCCGACGCGACCGACGAGGAGTGCATCGCCGTGCTGCACGCCGTGAACCTCGGCGAGGTGCTCGACCGAGACCCGGCCGGGCTCGGCGCGGCCGTCGGCGAATCCGGCGTCATGCTCTCCGGCGGCGAACGCCAGCGCCTCGCGATCGCCCGGGCGCTGCTCGCGGCCCCGCCGATCCTGCTGCTGGACGAGTCCACCTCGAGCCTCGACGGCGTCAACGAGCAGAAGATGCGCGAGGCGATCGACGCCGTGGCGGTGAATCGCACGCTGATCGTGATCGCGCACCGCCTGTCGACGGTGGTCGATTCAGACCAGATCGTGGTTCTCGACCACGGCCGCGTCGTCGGCACCGGCACCCACTCGGAGCTCGTCGCCTCCACCCCGCTCTACCGCGAGCTCGCCAAGCACCAGCTCCTCGTCTAACTCCCTCTCGCCCCGCCCGCGCCCCGCCCGCGCCCCGCCCGCGCCTCCCCGCGAGCTCACCGAATTCGACGGAGATTTTGGCCCGGAACCCCGTTTCGGAGCCCAAACGGGCCGAATTCCGCAAAATCTCCGTCGAATTCGGAAGGGCGCGCGCTCCGGGCAGGCCGGAAGCGCGGCGGAGCGAGGGAGGGGCTAGGGGCGGGCGAAGCGGAGGGTGACCAGCTGGAACGGGCGCAGCTCGAGCGTGAACGCTGCTTCGTCCGACGCGTCGGGCGAGAGTGTGGCGCGGGGCTCGGCCAGCCGACGTTCGAGCAGGTCGGTTTCGGCCACATCCGTCGCGTCGAAATGACGGATGACCCGCGCCCTGGCCCGTGCGCCGTGCGCCTCGTAGAGCCGCACGATCACATCCCCGCTGCGGTCTTCCGCGAGCTTGACGGCCTCGATCACGACGGCCGGGTTGTCGACCGTGAACAACGGGTCGAGGTGGTCGCGCCCGACGCCGGCGACCGTGCGCAGCGGCAGGTTCAGCCGGTACCCCTCTGCAACTGCGTCGGCGATGCCGGCGCCCACCCGCAGCGACACGTGCAGCTCGTGCGAGCCCTGGTCGGACTCGGGGTCAGGATAGAGCGGCGCGCGCAGCAGCGACAGGCGCACGGTCGTGGCCGTGCGGCCGGCCGCATCCGTCGACCGGCTAATGGAGTGCCCGTAGGTGGAATCGTTCGCCACCGCCACGCCGTAGCCGGGCTCGCCGACGTGCACCCAGCGGTGCGCGACGGTTTCGAAGCGGGCGGCGTCCCAGGAGGTGTTCGCGTGCGTGGGCCGGTAGACGTGCCCGAACTGGATCTCGGATGCGGCCCGGTCGGCGTGCAGGTCGAGCGGAAAGGCGAGCTTGAGCAGCTTCTGCCGCTCGTGCCAGTCGATGTCGAAGGAGAGGTCGACCGACGGCGACCCGGCGGCCAGGGTGATCTCCTCGACCACGCGGGAGGCACCAAACGACCGGGTGACCCGCACCCCGACCAGGGCCGGGGTGTCGACGAAGACCTCGACGGACTCCGCCTCCGTCAGCTCGGCGACGTTGCGGGTGTAGTGCTCGTCGATGTCCCAGGCGTCCCACTGGGTGGGCGTGTCCCGGTGGAGCTGGAGCAGGTTGCCGCGCCGGTTCACGGGGACCAGCTCCCGGTCGGCTGCGAGGTCGCGCACCGAAGGAAACAGCCCGTCGGAGTCGATGGTGACGGCGACGAGCGCATTCCGCAGCACGATGCCGTGCGGCCCGCGTTCGATCGACGCTCCCGACGCCGCCGACCTGGCGCGCCTCCCGGAGGCGGAAACCGAGACGAGCCCGGCGCCGTCGCCAGGCCCGCCGACTCCGCCGAGCGCTGGGACCCCGCCCAGCGCATACGGCCCGGCGTTCAGCGAGAGCGACTTCTCCCCCGGGCCGGCGAGCTCCGTCACCGACGCCTCGATCAGCGCGCCCAGGGTGCGGGCGACCTCCGCGTAGTTGCGTTCGGCCTCGCGGTGCACCCAGGCGATCGACGAGCCGGGCAGGATGTCGTGGAACTGCTGGAGCAGCACCAGGCGCCAGGTTTCCTCGAGCGTGTCGTAGGGGTACTCGGCGCCAGCTCGCACGGCGACGACGGTCGCCCACAGCTCCGCCTCCCGCAGCAGGTGCTCGCTGCGGCGGTTGCCGCGCTTGGTGCGGGCCTGGGATGTGTAGGTGCCGCGGTGGAATTCGAGGTAGAGCTCCCCCGACCAGACGGGCGGCTCTGGATACTCGGCCTCCGCGGCCTCGAAGAAGCGGCGCGGGGTGGACAGCTCGACCCGGGGAGACCCCTCGAGTGACCGGGTGCGATGGGCGGCGGCGATCATTTCCCCCGTTGGACCGCCGCCACCATCCCCCCACCCAAATGGCACAAGCGACGTGTTAGCCGACCCCTTTTCGGCATACTGACGTTCCGCTAGTGCCAGCTCCTCCCCGGACAACTCCGCGTTGTAGGTGTCGACCGGGGGGAAGTGTGTGAAGATCCGGGTGCCGTCGATGCCTTCCCAGCGGAAGGTGTGGTGCGGCATCCGGTTCGTCTCGTTCCAGGAGATTTTCTGGGTCAGGAACCATCGGGATCCGGCGGCCGCCACGATCTGCGGGAGCGCGGCCGAATAACCGAAGGAGTCGGGCAGCCAGACCTCGAGGGGTTCGACGCCGAACTCCTCCATGAAGAACCGTTTGCCGGCCACGAACTGGCGGGCCAGCGCCTCGCCGCCGGGCATGTTGGTGTCTGACTCCACCCACATGCCGCCCACCGGCACGAAGCTGCCGGCGGCGATCGCCGCCTTGACGCGCTCGAACAGCTCCGGGTAGGTCTGCTTGAGCCAGGCGTACTGCTGGGCCGATGACGCCGCGAAAGCGAAGTCCTCGTCCTGTTCGATCAGGTGCAGCACGTTCGAGAAGGTGCGCGCCACCTTGCGCACGGTCTCCCGCACCGGCCACAGCCAGGCGCTGTCGATGTGTGCGTGGCCGACCGCGTGCAGGCGGTGGGAGCTCGCGTTCGCCGGGCTGGCGAGTACCCGGGCCAGGGCCTCACGGCCGGCGGATGCCGTGCCGGCCACGTCGTGCGGGTCCATGGTGTCGATGCAGCGCTCGAGCGCGCGCAGGATTTCTGCCCGCCGGGGCTGAGACGCCGGCAGTTCGCGGAGCAGCCCTTCGAGGGTCCAGAAATCCTGCACGAGCTCCCAGACGGTCTGGTCGCGCAAGGCCAGGTCAACCCGGCGCAGAGGGTAGATCGGGTCGGTTCCCGCGGTGGCCAGGTCACCCTGGACGGTCGGCACGAACGTCCAGTTCGCCGTGACATCCGGGTTCGATGCCGCTTCGATGTAAAAGTCGACGGGCTGCCCCGGGCCGGCGGCGACCGGCACGGCCTGGTTGCGAGGTTCGATCGCCTTGAGGATGACGCCGTCCGGCGACCAGGCGAGGCCTTCGGCCTGGAACCCGGGGGCGGTGGAGCTGAAGCCGAGGTCGACGACCGCCTCCGGACGCAGCAGCTCGCCGGCCGGCCACTCCTCCGGGACGACGCCGGTGACGTGCAGCCAGGTCGTGCCCCACGGCCGACCCCACGCGCTGCCGGTGCCAAACGGCTCGAAGTTCTGCTCGACCGCCTCGGCAAACGGCACCGGTTCGCCCGGCGCCTCCCAGACCTCGATCGACAGCGGAACGGACTCCCGGTAGATCGCCGGGCGCAGCCGTTCCTTCACGAAACGGCTGATCCTCAGCTGTACGAGTGCACTGTCATCATGCATGGATCCTCGGCTTCCCGCCCGGTTGCCGCTGCCGGACTGTGTCTGAATCCTACGACTCAGCTGCGCGCTCCGGGGAGATGCACAAACGGCCCCTTGACGGTGAGTCAAGGGGCCGCTCGGGGCAACTCGCACGAAAGTACGAGAGCCGATGTGTCGAGAGTTAGCCGCGGAGGTTGTAGCGCACGCTTGCGAGCTCGGCGTACAGCGCCGGAGGAACGCGGGCGCCGAACTTCTCGAAGTACTCCTCGGTGAGGTCGCACTCCTTGAGCCAGGACTCGTTGTCGATGCGGAACAGCTGCTCGACCTGGTTCGCGGACAGGTCGAGGCCGTCGAGGTTGAGCGCGTTCTCGGCGGGGAGCAGGCCGATCGGGGTGTCAACGGCATCCGCCTTGCCCTCGATGCGACGCACGATCCACTCGATCACGCGCGAGTTCTCGCCGAAGCCGGGCCACAGGAAGCTGCCGTCGTCGCCCTTGCGGAACCAGTTCACCTGGAAGATCGCGGGAGCGTTGACGCCGAGGCCCTTGCCGACCTTGAGCCAGTGGCCCCAGTAGTCGGCCATGTTGTAGCCGCAGAACGGGAGCATCGCGAACGGGTCGCGGCGCAGCTCGCCAACGGTGCCTTCGGCCGCCGCGGTCTTCTCGGAGGAGATCGTGGCACCCATGAACACACCGTGCTTCCAGCTGCGCGCCTGGGCGACGAGCGGCACGTTGGTCGCGCGACGACCACCGAACAGGATGGCGTCGATCGGCACGCCCCCGAACGCCTCCCAGTCTTCGGAGATCGACGGGCACTGCGCGGCAGCGACCGTGAACCGAGAGTTCGGGTGCGCGGCCGGGCGCCCGGAGTCGGGCGTCCAGTCGTTGCCCTGCCAGTCGATGAGGTGG
>DHJB01000043.1:11662-12971 GCA_002404115.1 Microbacteriaceae bacterium UBA4731 | reverse complement strand
TACCCCGAGCTGCTGCCCCGCTACGCCGAGCTCTACAAGGGCGGCGCGTACGCCCCGAAGGAGTACCGCACCTGGCTGGCGGCGCGGATCAAGCCGCTGATCCGCGCGCACGGCCTCGAGCGCGGCCGCGAGGATCCGGCGACCGGCGGCGTCCGCTCCACCGCACTCGCCAGTGCCCGCGCTGCCGCTGCCGCCGCCCCCGCCCCCGGCAGCCCCAGCCCGCTGATCGCCGAGGAGCTCCCGCCGGAGCTGCAGCCCACCCTGTTCTGACGCCCCGGCGGCCTTTCCGCCCCCCCAACTCGTCGCCGCCCTGTCGAATTCGACGGAGATTTTGCCCGAAACGCCCCGATCTGCCGCGAAAAGCGCCTTCAGTGGCAAAATCTCCGTCGAATTCGATGAGGCCTCAACGAGGCGGATGCCGAGACGGATGCCCCATGCCCCCCATCCCGACTGCACCCGTTCGCGGCCCGCTCCCACCCTCCATCTGAGATACTCGAACGGAGGGAGACGGCATGTCGCTAGGGTTACCCGGCCATTTGGTCCAGGCGACGCTCAGCCGTGCCCTCGCGCGGGCATCCCACTGGTTCGGCATCGTCTGTCTCGCAGGCGCCCTCGTGGCCGTCTCCGTGCTCAGCATGCAGAAGGTCACCGCCCAGCTGTGGATCACCGTGCTCGCCGTTGTCGCCATGGGCGCGGTGCTCGTTCTGCTCTCCCGCCACCGCACGGTCCCGCTCACGGTCGCCTTCCTGATCCTCAGCACCGGCTGCGTCTACCTCTACACGGTCACCGTGCTCAGCGTGCCCGACGGTTTCGCCGCCTCGAACATGTTCCTCATCTCGCTCCCGAAAATGGCGATGATCATGGTCGGCGGCGCGGGCTCCAGCGCCCTCGTTGGGGTGCTCTGGAGCACGCTCGGCTTCGCCCTGGCCGAGATGGTCGTGGTCCTCGCCGTGCTGCAGACCCACGCCGCCTACCACCCGGATGTCTTCACCGTCAGCACCTTTGTCTTCCTCGTCGGCGTGATGCTCCTCGACAGCTTCGCCCGCCGCACCGGCCGCGCCGCGCAGCCGGCGATCCACCGGGCGGTGCTCGACGACGAGTCCCGCATCCTCCGCCACGACCTCGACACCCGGGCGATCGCCCGCATGAACGACACGACCCTCGACCAGCTCGTCGCCCTGTCCCACGTGGCGCCCGGCGTGCTCCGCTCGCCCATGAAGTCCGCCATCCGCGGCACCCTGCGCACCCTGCAGGACGACACCTGGCTCTCGGATGCCGTCGACGCGCGCGGTGCCGGACTCCCGCCCGG
>DHJB01000043.1:11125-11485 GCA_002404115.1 Microbacteriaceae bacterium UBA4731 | reverse complement strand
GGGGAGCGCGCCGCCCTCGGTCGCCTCGACGCGGTGCGCGACCGCGAGCTCGGCCTCGCCGTGCAGCAGTGCCTCGTCAACGTCGTCCGCCACGCCGGCATCGTCACCGCCGAGGTCGTCATCGACGCCGATATCGACAGCGTCTCGGTCATGGTGAAGGATGCCGGCCGCGGCTTCACCGAGTCGGAGGCAGGCAGCGACCGGCTCGGCCTGCGTCACTCGGTACGCCGCCGGATCGAGCAGTTGGGCGGCTCCGTCGAGGTCTGGTCGAGGCCCGGCGCCGGCACCTCGGTGCTGCTGACCGTCCCCGTTCCCGCGGCGCTGGACGAGCGGGTGTCCACGTGACGCGGCCCGGCCAGG
>DHJB01000043.1:9582-10931 GCA_002404115.1 Microbacteriaceae bacterium UBA4731 | reverse complement strand
CGTGACGCGGCCCGGCCAGGCCCGGCACCAGGCCGTCGCGCCGACCGCGCCGACCGCCCCGGCGCCCGCGCCCGGCGCCGGCACCTCGGTGCTGCTGACCATCCCCGTTCCCGCCGCCCTGGACGAGCGGGTGACCTCGTGAAGCAGACGCTGCGCCAGGCCTGGCACGAGAGGATGGATCAGGCCATCGGCCGGGTCAGGAACAACCGGGCGGTGAGCCGCCTCGCGACCCGCTTCTCAAGCGGATCCGTGCCCCAGGGTGTCGCTGCCGGCATCCGCCCGACCCGCGCCATGGCCACGCAGCAGCGTCTCGACCCGCTCGGAGCCCTCGCCGCCTGGCCGCTGGCTCCGGTGCTGGCCCTGCTCGCGGTCGGCTACGCCGTGACCGCGACGATCCTCCAGGCCGACGAGATCCAGAGCCCCCTCCTCGCCGTGCTTGCCGTCGTCTCGATGGCCGCGGCGGGCGGCGCCCTCGTCTTCGGGGCGCTCCCCGCGCGGGCGCCGTTCGAGCCGGCGATGCACCTCGCCATCGTCGGCCTCGCGGTCGGCGCACACCTCTTCGAGCAGGCGAGCATGTGGGGCCACAACCTGCGCATCCAGGATGACTTCGGCCCGATCGGCACCGGCCTGCTCCTCCTCGCGCTCGCGCCGTACCGGCCGTGGCGGGAAATCGCGTTCTCGGGCGCGGTCGCCAGCGTCATCTTCGGCTCGGTCGCCGCCGCGCAGGCCCCGTACCTGAGCATCGACGTTCCGCCGATGGTCTACGCCGTCATCGCCGGCACCGCGGTGCTCGCGCCGGCCGTGGCCGGGGCCGCCTACTCGCGCCGGATCGTGCGATCGATCCTCGAGTGGCAATCGGATGCCCGCCGCGCGGTCGTCGAACGCACCCAGGAAACCCGCGGCCAGGTCGCCCAGTCCGTGGTCGCGCAGCAGTTGACCACGCTTCGGGCCGGCGTCATCCCCTTCCTCACCGACGTGCTCGAGCGCGGGGCGGTCACCCCGAGCGATATCGCGCGCGCCGGTGAACTGGCCGACGAGGTGCGCCGCACGCTCGTCGCCGAGGCCGAAAACACCTGGCTGGATGCCGTCGTCGCCCGCGAGCGCGCCGCCCGGACCGACGTGGGCCTGGCTCCGCTGTTCGTCGTCGCCGACCCCGAGCGCCGCGCGAACGACTTCGCGGCGGAGCAGCGTGCCGCGACCGCCGCCCTCATCGTCGCGGTCTGCGGCCTGCGAGGATTCGACCCACGCAGCCTGGTTGTGCAGGTCACCGGGCCGTATGGTCGCGGGAACGGCCCCCGCGCGTCCGCCCTCCGCGACGGCGCCCTCCGCGACAGTGCGCCCCGCGACAG
>DHJB01000043.1:5444-9458 GCA_002404115.1 Microbacteriaceae bacterium UBA4731 | reverse complement strand
GAGCCTGCCGTGCACGCCCCAGGTACCGTCGCGATCCGCCCGCCCGCCCCCCACGACAGCGCCCTCTACGCCGACACCGTCACCATCCAGGCCGGCGTTGACCTGCCCGCCCGCCAGCTGCGGGCGGCGCTCCGGCCGTACCTCGGCGTGCTCCGGGTGCTCTTCGTGCGGGTCAAGGTGACCGTGCGGCAGCCGCTGCTGACCATTCAATTCGACGACGCGCGCGACCCGCAGCAGCCCCAGCACCTCCGCGAGGCCCGCGAGGCCCGCGAGGCCCGCGACACGCGCGACCCGCGCTCCCGCGACCGCCGCCCCACCGCCGAAGACGGGTACCCCGAGTAATGGCCAAACTGTATTTCCGCTACGGCGCCATGAACAGCGGCAAGAGCACGTCCATGCTGCAGGCCGCGTACAACTACGAGGAGCGCGGCCACCGCGTGCTCCTCGCCAAGCCGTCGATCGACACCAAGGGCGACATGGGCATCCTGTCCCGCCTCGGCGTGGCCCGGCGGGTGGACTTCCTGCTCACCCCCGAGACGGATGCGTACGCCCTGTTCCAGCAGCACCGCGCCGAGGTGCTGGCCGCGACCGGCCTCGACGTGAGCTCGCTGCTGGTCGACGAGGCGCAGTTCCTCACCGCAGCCCAGGTCGACGACCTGCTCCGGATCGCGATCCTGGAGAACGTGCCGGTGCTGGCCTACGGCATCCGCACCGACTTCCAGACGGTCGCGTTCCCCGGCAGCCGGCGCCTGCTCGAGGTCGCGCACAGCCTTGAGGAGCTGAAGACCATCTGCCGCTGCGGCCGCAAGGCCGTGTTCAACGCCCGCCAGGTCGACGGCGTGTTCGTCTTCGACGGCGACCAGGTCGCCATCGACGGCGTCGAGGTCACCTACGAGTCGCTCTGCGGCTCCTGCTACCTCGAGGAGAGCGGCGGCGTGCTCGGCAGCCGCAGCCCCACGCAGGAGGGGCGCCCGGTCGCCGCCCCGCATAATGCGGATGGAATCACGAGCGCCCCTGTCCCCCCAGGGGTGTCCCCAACTTCACCCTAGACAAGCGAATTCGCGCGCAACAGCCGTTACTTCGGGGGGCACGTTGAGGTAGGGTGCATCAAGGGGGAAGGACGACAGATGTTGCGGTACCGAGTTGCCCTCATCGACGACCATGAGATCGTCGCCAGGGGATTCGCCGACCTGTTTGCCACGATCCCCAAGATCCACGTCGTCGCCACGGTCACGAGCGTGACCGAGTTGCTCGAATCACCAGCCCACTGCGTGGGCATCGACCTGGTGATCCTCGACCTGCGGCTCTCCGACGGGTCAACCGTCACCAGCAACGTCGACCGGTTGCGGGAGGCCGGCGCGGATGTGCTCGCCTTCACCGGCGGTGACGACGCCCAGCTCATGCGGTCCGCCGCCCGCAGCGGCGTGCTCGGCGTCGTGCGCAAGTCCGAGTCCGTCTCCGTGCTGCTGGACACCGTCACGCGCGCCGCGGCGGGCGAGACGATCGCCTCGACCGAGTGGGCCGCGGCCCTCGACGGCGACCCTGACCTCTCCGACGCCGGGCTGAGCCCCCGCGAGCGGGAGGTGCTCTCGCTCTACGCGGCCGGCGCGAAGGCTCCGCTGGTGGCTTCACGCACTGGGCTGTCCGAGCTGACCGTGGTCGACTACATCCGTCGCGTGCGTTCCAAGTACGAGCGGGTCGGCCGCCCGGCCAGCACCAAGATCGACCTGTACAAGCGCGCACTCGAGGACGGCATCCTGCCGATCCCCGGCCACTGGTGACCAAACCAGCCCGCTCGTGACCGAGCTCACCCGATCCGCGGGCGAGCGGGTCACCCGCGTGCTCTACGTCGCACTGGGCACCTCGGCCATTGTGTTCGGGGGGCTCTCCCTCGACCCGTTCCTCGCCCAGGCCGAGCGGCCCACGTACGCCGCCTCCCTCGCCGCCTGGCTGCTGCTCTTCGGGCTGCCCACGGCCCTGGGGCTGCTCTCGAAGAGGACGCCGCTGCGCGTGCTGAGGGTGATCGCGCTCGCCGAAGGCGTGATCTTTCTCGTCGTCCTCACCCTCTGGCTGGTCTTCTGGTCCGTTCCGCTGCCGGCCGGGGCCGACATTCCGTGGGTGGTGACGTTTACGGCCATCCCGGCCGTGGCCGTGGCGATTGTCACAAGCCACAGCGTCGCCTGGCGGTACACGATTCTCGCTTCCGTGATGAGCGGGATCCTGCGTGCCGTCACGTCGGCCGACCCGAACGCCATCCTCGTGGGCACGGAAGACGGCCTCTACACGCTGCTGTTCCTGAGCCTGTTCGTTGGCCTCACCCTGGTGACGCGGCGGACCGCGGCCCGGCTTGACGCAGCCGAGGAGGCCGGCCGACACAACTTCGCCGGGCGGGCGGCCCGCGTGGCCCGCAAGCAGGAGCGCCTGACGATCGACGCGCTCGTGCACGACAGCGTCATTTCGACGCTCCTGATGGCCGGACGCGGCGGAGTCGCAACCGATGTCGTCTCCGAGCACGCGGCCAAAACCCTCGGCCAGCTGGACGCCCTGCGCGCGCCGGCGCGCGACAACGTGATTGCCGGGTCAGAGGTGCTGCGTCGCCTGACCGAGTTGACGGCTGAGCTGGCACCGGATGCCGAACTCCGCGCGAATCTGCACGACCACCTCGAGGTGCCGGCCGTCGCCGTTGACGCGCTGCTCGGCGCCGTCGGCGAGGCGCTGCGCAATTCGGTGGCCGCGGCCGGTGCCGGGCAGCAACGTCCCGTCGTTCGCACGGTCGTCGTGCGGGCCTCGCGTCGGGGCATACGTGTGGCGGTGCACGACGACGGTGTCGGCTTCGATCCGAAACAGGTGCCGGCCGAACGGCTCGGCATCGCGCAGAGCATCATCGGACGCATGGAACGCATCGCCGGCGGCGCGGCCGCGGTGCGGTCGCGGCCCGGCGACGGCACCGAGGTGGTGGTGTCATGGACACCCTGACGCGCGAGAAGCGCCGCACGGCACGGAAACCAGCGCCGCCCCTCATCGGCGGGCTCGACGTATCCCGCCGGGCGGCTCACGTCTTCCTGGCGCTGTTCATCTTCGTGCACTTCATTCTGGCCTTCGCCGACGACGGACCGCTCTCTGGCCTCCCGCTCGAGGTGACGGCCTTCCTCGCGATCTCGGCGGCGGCCGTCATGCTCATCCGGCCGACCCCCGACCGGCTTTCACGTGGCCGCACCACGGCCATCCTTGCCCTCTGCAGCCTGGCGGCCGTGCTGATGCGCTTCCAGATCGATCCGGACGCCGCCCCGCCGTTCGCTCACTGGCACCTGGGCGCGATCACGATGATCCTGCTCGTGCTCGCCGTGCGCGGGCGCCCGGGCTATGCGTGGTTCGGCTACGTCGTGATGGCAGCAATCTCGATCGTCTGGGCGCTGGCGGGCGGCCTCGGGATCGGCGTCGGGGTTGGCCTCGTGATTCGCCACGCCGGCACGCTGCTGGCCGGCACCCTGTTCGCCGTCGGGCTGCGCCGGTCGGCCCGGACGATCGAAGGGCTCGATCGGGAGGGCAACGAGCACGTCGCGGCCGAGGCCGCCGCCTTCGCGGCCCTCGAGGAGCGCGAGGCGCACCTCGCCCGGGTGAACGCGCTCGCCCGCCCCGCCCTCGAGCGCCTCGCAGCGTCTCAGGAGATCGACGAGGGCGAGCGGGCGGAGTGCCTGCTCGTCGAGGCGAGCCTGCGCGACGCCATGCGCGGTCGCGCCCTGTTCATCGGTCCGGTGATCCGCGCCGCCCGTTCCGCCCGCGCGCGCGGCGTCGAGGTGACGCTGCTCGACGACAGCGGTGACCAGCCGCCGGCCCAGATGGCCGTGGTCGCGCACGCCGTCGCCGAGGAACTCGAGGTCGTGCGCTCCGGTCGCTTCACGGCCCGCGTGCTGCCCGCCGACCGGCCGGTCATCGCGACCATTGTTGTCGAATCCACCGAACACCGGATGCTCGTGGTCACCCCCGACGGCGTCATCCACGACGAGTAGGGGC
>DHJB01000043.1:3646-5245 GCA_002404115.1 Microbacteriaceae bacterium UBA4731 | reverse complement strand
CCGAAACTCAACTGCGCACAACGCGGGTGCGGATCTGCCAGGTGATGAGAACTATCACCGCGATGACCACGACGATGGCGGCGAGGTCGCGGCCGACCGTCTTTGCGACGGCTGCGTAGGAGTTGCCGGCCAGGAAGCCGAGCGTGACGAAGGCCGCTCCCCAGACGATGCCTCCGGCAGCGTTGAAACTCAGGAACCGCGCGTAGGGCATCCGGGATGCGCCGGCGAGGGCGGGCATGACGGCGCGGAAGAACGCGACGAACCGGCCGAGGAACACCGCGCTCCCGCCTCTCCGCCGGAGGAAGTCCTGCGCCCGGTCGAGCTTCGCCCGCCGCTTCGCAAAGAGCCTCGCGTTCAACAGGCGGGAGCCAAAATGCTTTCCCACCTCATATCCCACGGTGTCCCCAACGATCGCGGCCAGGATGACGATCACGATCATGGCCCAGAGCTGCACGTGTCCGCGGCTGGCCACGACACCGCCGAGAACGGCGGCGGTTTCACCGGGCAGCACGAATCCGAAGAAGAGGGCATCTTCGGCGAAGACCAGTAACCCCACGATCGTATACGCGAGAACCGCGCTGACATTGAGGATGCCGTCGACCAGGTTGCTCATGCGACAACCCAGCCGATCTATTGCCGCGTCAGTTTTGTGACGAGGTCGCTTTCGACGGTGGCCACGGCCGCGGATGTCCGCTGGGCCAGCCGGTGGGAGGGCCGCTCGATCACCATGTGGAATCCCCAGGCGCCCAGAAGTGCGAGCGGAATCGTCACCAGCGCAACGAGCCACCACTTGTCGTCGCCGAGCAGGAACGCGAGCGTGGCAATGATGGGCACGTGGATCAGATAGAGGCTGAACGACACCCGTCCGAGCCACTGGCAGGGGCGCGAGTCCAGCGCCCGGCGCAGGAACGGCACGGCAATGGCGGCCAGAACCAGACCAGCCGCGCCGAGCGCGGCGAGCTGGGTGAGAACACCGCCCGGGAGCGAGCCGGCCGGCACGAGCGGCCGGAGCATCCAGTGCCCGATGAGCAGAAGCAACGAGCCGACGACGAGGGTGATTCCCCAGAGTCTGGCCCGCGGTCGCAGGGTCCGGCGTCTGATCCATTCCCGGATCGCGTCCAGGCGCACGGCCATCAGGGTTCCGATGAAGAACACGGGGAGGAACTGAAGGGCGTCGACGCCGGTGAGCGCACCCGCGAGGCTGAGCGCGAAGGCGACGCCGA
The DNA here is from genome assembly GCA_002404115.1 of Microbacteriaceae bacterium UBA4731. The sequence goes on along the minus strand of DHJB01000043.1, from coordinate 4,022 downwards.
GCGAGAGGAGCCAGTGACGCCGAACGAGGAGCGCCACGACCACGAAAACGGGGAGCAGCACGGAAAACGCCATCTCCCACCGCAGCGACCAGAGCACGTTATTGATGCCGTACGACGGGATGGTGAGGCTCGCCTGGTTGAGCAGGGAACCCACCGTCGTCGTGGTGGCATTCGTGTTGCCCACCCACGATCCATCAGTCACGGTCGACCGATCACGGGGGAGCAGCCAGATGAGCGCCGTCGCGATCGTCAGGGACGCCCACACCGGCAGGTAGATCCGCAGCATCCGGCCGCTGAGAAAGCCCGCCCAGGAAAACCCCTTCTTGCGGAGCGCCGGCAGGGCAACCACGAGCCCGCTGAGCACGAAGAACACGAG
>DHJB01000043.1:2089-3437 GCA_002404115.1 Microbacteriaceae bacterium UBA4731 | reverse complement strand
CCTGCCGGGTAGCCGGCGGGCGCTCGAGAACTGCGGTTTGGACTGTCACCCGTTCGAGGGTAGGGCGATTAGCTGGATGTTTCAAGGGTAACGGCGCGGCCGCCCCGGTTTACCTGCGCTGTAGCGTCGCCCCAATCGCGCCGTAGAACTGTTCGAGGGCATCCGCGTTATACCTGGCATCGTCGAACTTTGCGGTCGGTACCTCTCCACGGAGGAACGCCCTCATGCCGTCGGCCAGACCCTCATCTGTTGCGGGCACAACCAGCCCGACGCCCTGCGGGAGCGCATCCCGGGCGGAACCGAACGCAACCGTCACGACGGGAAGGTCAAGCACGAGCGCCTCGAGCAGGACCATGGGTTGTCCCTCGTAGTCGCTTGACAACACGAAGCAATCGGCCGCTGCCATGATCGCGTGCGGGTTGCTCTGGTGGCCGGTCATCACGACCGCGTCGCCCAGGTGCAGGTGAGAGATCAGGTGCCTGAGCTGCCCCATCAACGGGCCGTCCCCGACGATGAGAAGTCGGGTGTCTGCACGTTCCGCGTGCACCTCGGCGAATGAGCGGATCAGCCGGGCATGGTTCTTCTCGGGAGACAGCCGCCCCACCGTGACGAAGGTCGTAGGCGCGGATGCTGCGCCGAGGTCATCCGCCCAGGCGGGCGTCTCGCCGGTGGTGCTGTCGGTGACCGCTTCGCGGAGGTCGACCGCGGCGTCGCTCAGGATGGAAGGAGCATTCACCAGGTTCACCGCGGCGACGAATTCCTCCCGGGGCGCATACTCGGCCAGCCCCTCCGCGTTGATTGCGGAGAGCGCCGGGGAAACTGAGACGAGGTGGTCGTACTCGCGGTAGAGCGAGAACACCGCCCTCAGGCCGCGGAGCTGAAGTCGCTTGCCGCGGACGATCCGGTGGGCGTCGGCTGCCATGTCGTTGTGCAGCCAGATCGACCGCTCCGCTCCGGGCGCATGGAGCATAAGGGTGGCCCAGAGTTCGGCATACCCGCTGAAGTCGATGGCGTAGTCGAAGCTGCTGGGTCCGAAGAGTCGAACCCATTCGTCATCCCAGAGTCTCTTGTGCACAGGGTTGGTCGCGTGCCCGCTGAGATCGCCGCGGAACCAGGACAGCCGACGGACCAAATGGGTGATTTTGGAGCCATTCATCCCGCCGACGCGGGCGAATTGGCGAACCGCCGGATGGATCTCGGCTTGCTTCTCCAGGACCCGGGGGTTGCGGCTGTACGGAAAGACGACGGAGACGTCGAGTGTGTCGTGATCGATGGCGTCCAGGAGGTTCAGGGCGGAGGCCGTGATGCCGTTCGGCCTCATGCTGCCGACGTTGATCAGCATCGACGG
>DHJB01000043.1:0-1997 GCA_002404115.1 Microbacteriaceae bacterium UBA4731 | reverse complement strand
CCGTCTTCGTTCGCCGAATATTTCTCCTGCATCGCCAGGTACCGCGCGGCCACCTCGGACCGCGGCCCGGACTCGGCGATCGCGTTCAGTTCGACGGCGAGCTCGCTGACCGTCTGCACCACGGGGCCCGGCCATTCCTCGGGTTCCATGTACAGGCCGCGGTAGCCCGCGTATTCACTGATGTCGGGGGTGAGGAAGGCGATCGGCCGGCCGGTGGCGAGGAAGTCGAAGAACGTACTGGAGTAGTCGGTGACGAGGATGTCCGTTGCGGCCAGCACGTCGTTGGTGGGGATCTCGTTGGGCACCAGCCGGCCCTGGAACTCCGGCCGATGCGACGCGAATCGGTGCACCACCTGGTGGATCTTGAGCAGCACAACGTACTTGCTCGTGTCGATGAGGGTTTCCAGCTCGGTCACCCGCCGGATCAGCTCTTCCGCATCGTCCCGGGGGCGGGCGAACGATTCACCCTTCCAGGTGGGCGCGTACAGAATGATCTTCCGTCCGTCGAGCGGCAAACCGGTCGCCTCGAGGCGTTCGCGGATGGCCTCGGTGCCGGCGGCATCCGTGAACTGGCGGTCGATGCGCGGATACCCCTCCTCGATGACCTCGCCGCGGTAGATGTTGCGGAGTTTGTGCGCCGATTCATACATCTGTTCGACCATGAACCGGTTCGCGGCGAGCAGGTAGTCGGCCGAGAGGAAGTTGCGGATCACGTTGGCTACGCGGGAAGCCGGGTCCCCGATGTCGAAGCCCATCCGCTTCAGGGGCGTGCCGTGCCAGGTGTTGAGATACACCTGCTCGGGGCGCTTGCTGAACTCGACAGGGAACGTCGCGTTGTTGATCAGATATCCGCTCGTCGCGAGCGCCCGGTAGTAGCCGGGCGAGGCCGGGCGCACGAACCGAACCGACGGGTCATCGGCGAACTCGCGCACGACGGTGGAATTCTCGTGCTTGCTCGTGAGCACCCACACGTGCTTGAGGTGCGAGAACTCAGGGGCTGCACGCAGCCCCCGGAAGATCGCCTCCGGGTTGCAGAGCATCCCGTTGCCCCCGAAGGACTCGTACATGACGACGTTCTTGTCGACCGGTTGTCTGCGCCAGAAGGCGTAGGCCTCATACGTGGCAGCCCGGCCAAGCTTCCGAAGTGGCGGTTGCACGCGGTCAAGAACGGTTTGGAGCGAGACTGGCATGTCCCCAAACTACCCAGTATCGCGCGGGTTGTCGTCCAATTGGACGCTTCTGCACGCTCTTTCAGAGTGGGCGCCGGGATTAGCGGCGCTCTTTCAGAATGGTTCAACATATTTTCCCAATCCTGCGAGAAGTTTCAGGAAGTGAGGCCCGAACCCGCCCCTAAAATTCACCTGCCGGCGATAGCGTCAACTTCGTCGGGGGAGGAGGATCACGTGGTCGGTTGGATTGTGGGCATCTCAATTGCGCTTGTAGTGCTCGTCGCCGTCGCCCTTCTGGCGCTTCGAATCCTCGGGATCGCGGCAGAGGCGGGACTCCTTGATGAGTATTTGGATGAGGACTTCTCGGCCGAGTGACCCGGCCCGCGAGCGGCCGTCGGGCGCAGCAGCCCCTCATTCGGCTGCCCTCCCGCTCTCGTCCGGCCCGGCGGTCGGCCTGGACCGCACCGGTGATCCGAGCTTGAGCATCGATTTGCTGTCCAGCCGGATCGGCTTCTGATCGGGGTCGACCTCACGGGGCGGGATCAGCCAGTACTCGGCTGCGCCACGGCGTTGAATTTCCCAACCCTGGTTGTGCAACAGCAGATGGTGCGGTCGGCACAGCAGGCATCCGTCGGCGATGTCCGTTAGGCCGTTATTGGCGAACCAGCCGTCGATGTGGTGCGCTTCGGTCCAGGATGGCGGTCGGTCGCAGCCGGGCCAGAGGCATCCGCCGTCGCGAACCGCGAGTCCCTGCCGTTGTCGGTCGGTGAAGAGGCGTTTGTCGCGGCCGACGTTGACGCATTGGCCGTCGTCGTCGAAGGCGATCGG
>DHJB01000033.1:11712-20788 GCA_002404115.1 Microbacteriaceae bacterium UBA4731 | reverse complement strand
CAGGTCGGCGAGCTCGTCGACGACGACAAGCAGGTACGGGTACGGCTTGAGCTTGCGGGCGCTGCCGGCCGGCAACACGATCTCGTTGCCGACGACGGCCTTGTTGAAGTCGTCGATGTGACGAAAGCCGAAGCTGGCCAGGTCGTCGTACCGCATGTCCATCTCTTTGACGACCCACTGGAGCGCCTCTGCGGCCTTCTTGGCGTTCGTGATGATGGGCGTGATCAGGTGCGGGACGCCGGCGTACGCCGCGAGCTCGACCCGCTTCGGGTCGATCAGCACCATCCGCACCTCGCTCGGCTTGGCGCGCATGAGCAGGCTCGTGATCATCGAGTTCACGAAGCTCGACTTGCCCGACCCGGTCGAGCCGGCGACAAGGAGGTGGGGCATCTTGGCGAGGTTGGCGATGACGAAGCCGCCGCCGACGTCCTTGCCGACGCCGATGGTCATCGGGTGGGTGCTGTTCGTCGCCGTCGCCGAACGCAGCACGTCGCCGAGCGTGACGATCTCGCGGTCGGTGTTCGGGATCTCGATGCCGATGGCGCTCTTGCCCGGAATGGGCGAGAGGATGCGCACCTCGTTCGACGCGACCGCGTAGGACAGGTTCTTGCTCAGCGCGGTGACCCGCTCCACCTTGACGCCGGGGCCGAGCTCGATCTCGTACTGGGTGACGGTCGGGCCGCGGGAGAACCCGGTGACCTTCGCGTCGACCTGGAACTGGCGCAGCACCTCGGTGATGGACTTGACGACCTCGTCGTTGGCCGCGGAGCGGGCCTTGGCGGGCGGGCCCGCGATGAGGGTCGAGGCCGAGGGGAGCACGTAGGGGACGGACGGCTGCGGCGCGGTGGCCTCTGCCGGGGGCCGGACGGCGCCCGCGGCGACATCCAGCTCGTCGAAGCCGGGGAGCACCTCGGTGAGACCCTCGGGGTCGTCGGCGTGCAAGCCGATCGCGGAGGTGCCGTGCAGGTCGACCTCGCCGGTGAAGCGCTTGATCGCGTCTTCGGCCTTGAGCAGGTCTTCGAGCACCTCTGTGCCGTAGTGGTCCTTGCCGTCCTTCGGGTCGTCGACGGGTTCGAGCGCGGTGTCGAATCCGCCGCGCGCCGCGTCGCCGCCGCCGCCGAGCAGCGTGCTGAGCGGATCTGCGCCAGGCGCGTCCTCGATGAGGGCTCCGCCGAAGTCGGGATCTTCCTCCCGGTTGCTGCTGTTGCGGCGCCACCAGGGCAGGGCTCCCGCGTCGCCGTCGACGCCGTCGAGTTCGACCTGGACCGTTTTCTCCAGCTTCGCGGCCTTCGTCGCCTGGCGTTCCTCGGCATCCGGCAGTTGCGCGCCGAAGAGCCACGCGTACAGTTCGCGGCTGCGTGCATCGATCTTGTTCGGTGGGGTCTTGGTGATGATGAAGAGGCTGAGCACGAGCAGAAGGATGACGATGATCGATGCGCCGACCGAGGTGGTGAGCAGGATCAGCGGTGCGGCGATCATCCAGCCGATGACGCCGCCGGAGAGGGCCAGGGTGTCCATGCCCGCGCTGGGCGCCGGCTGGCCGCCGAAGATGTGGCAGAGGCCGGAAACCGACACGAGCAGCAGGGACAGGCCGATGCCGATGCGGCCGTTGTCGTGGATCGAGCTGGGTTTGCGGAAGAGCCAGATCGCGAAGAGCAGCATGATCACCGGGAGCGCGAACGCGACGCGGCCGAACAGGCCGCCGAAGGTCCACGCGTCGAGGGTTTGCGCGACCGGGCTGTTGATCAGGAACCATTCGACGACCGCGCCGGCGATGGAGAGGAGCACGAGGAAGAAGGGCAGGCCGTCGCGGCGTTCTTCCTTCGACAGCTGCTCCGGGCCGAGCGCGCGGGCGGCGGCGCCGGTCAGGTGGGCGAGCGCCATCCAGGCGCGTGCGGGCAGGCCGGGTTTCGCCTCCGCGGTGGGGAACTTGACGGTCTTCTGTGTCGCGGTCCTTGTGACGGGCTTCCGCGCCGTGCTGCCGCGCGCGGGCGCGCTGCGGGCGCGACCGGTCGACTTAGTGCTCGTAGCCATGAATCCACGCTACCGCCGCCCTGCCCGTTCCTCGCGACCCACGCCGATTCCGGTCCGCGAGTGAGCAGTTTCAGCGCTTCCGCAGGGTGTTTTGGCGCGGAAACTGCTCACTCGCGGGAAGTGGGGAGCGATCGGGCGGAGCGGATGCGAAGGGGTTAGGCCTCGATGACGAGCGGGACGATCATGGGGCGGCGGCGGAAGGACACGTTCACCCAGCGGCCGACCGTGCGGCGCACGATCTGCTGGAGCGCGTACGGGTCGCGCACGCCGTTGTGGGCGGCCTCCTCGAGGGCGGACGCGATCTTCGGCAGGACCGCGTCGAACACTGCAGCGTCCTCGGCGAATCCCTTCGCGTGGATCTCGGGTCCGACGATGACCTTGCCGGTGGACGCGTCGACCACGATGATGATCGAGATGAAGCCCTCTTCGGCGAGGGTGCGGCGATCCTTGAGGTCGGCCTCCGTGATCTCCCCGACGGTGGAGCCGTCGACGTACACGTAGCCGAGGTCGAGCTGGCCGACCTTGCGCACGATGCCGTCCCGGAGGTCGAGGACGGTGCCGTCCTCGGCGAGGATCACGTTCGCATCCGGCACGCCGGTTTCGACGGCGAGCTTGGCGTTGGCGACCAGGTGCCGGTACTCGCCGTGCACGGGCAGCACGTTCCGGGGCTTGAGGATGTTGTAGCAGTACGTCAGTTCCCCGGCGGCCGCGTGCCCTGAGACGTGCACCTTGGCGTTGCCCTTGTGCACGACGGTGGCGCCGAGCTTGGTCAGGCCGTCGATGATCCGGTAGACGGCGTTCTCGTTGCCGGGGATGAGGCTGGAGGCGAGGATGACGGTGTCGCCCAGCCCCACCTCGACCTGGTGGTCCCGGTTGACCATGCGGGCGAGCACGGCCATCGGCTCGCCCTGCGAACCGGTGGACATGTACACGATCTTGTTGTCCGGGATGTTGCCGGCCTTCTTGAAGTCGATCAGCACACCCTCGGGAACCTTGAGGTACCCGAGATCGGCGGCGATCGTCATGTTGCGCACCATCGAGCGGCCGAGGAGCGCGACCCGGCGCCCGTTCGCATGCGCCGCGTCGAGCACCTGCTGCACCCGGTGCACGTGGCTGGAGAAGCTGGCGACGATGACGCGGCGGGGCGCACGGGCGATGACGTCGTCGAGCACGGGGCCGATCAGCCGTTCGCTCGGCGTGAAGCCGGGGATGTCCGCGTTGGTGGAGTCGACGAGGAACAGGTCGACGCCCTCCGTGCCGAGGCGAGCGAATTCGCGCAGGTCGGTCAGACGGTTGTCGAGCGGGAGCTGGTCCATCTTGAAGTCGCCGGTGTGCAGCACGGTGCCGCCCGCGGTCTTGATGGCCACGGCGAGGGCGTCGGGGATGGAGTGGTTGACGGCGACGAATTCGAGGTTGAACGGGCCGAGCCGTTCGGTCTGCCCCTCCTTCACCCGGAGGGTGTACGGGGTGATGCGGTGTTCCTTGAGCTTCGCCTCGATGAACGCGAGGGTGAGGCCCGACCCGATCAGCGGGATGTCCTGGCGCAGTTTGAGGAGGTACGGGACGGCGCCGATGTGGTCTTCGTGGCCGTGCGTGAGCACGACGCCGAGGATGTCGTCGAGGCGGTCACGGATGGGGCTGAAGTCCGGCAGGATCAGGTCGACGCCCGGCTGGTGCTCCTCTGGAAACAACACCCCGCAGTCCACGATGAGGATCTTGCCGTCGATCTCGAACGACGTCATGTTGCGGCCGATTTCGCCGAGCCCGCCGATCGGGATGATCCGGAGCGTCCCGGCTTCGAGCGCAGCTGGTTCGTATACGTCGTTGGGCATATGCCCTCCTAGGGGATGAGTGCGTGAACTTCTAGCGTGTTGTGCCGGCGATCTTCGGCAGCGCGCCACCGGCTGCTGCGTTGCGGTCGGGCCGGAAGTTGGAGAAGTCGACGCCCGGGATGCCCGTGACCAGGTCGATCTCGTCTTCGATCTGGGCGGCCTCCCATTCCTCCGGGCCGACGAGCGGAAGGCGCACGCGGGGGCTGCCGATGCGGCCGAGCCCGTGCAGGATGTACTTGGTCGCGACCGTGCCGGGCACGTGGGTCATCACGGCGCGCACGAGCGGTTCGAGCTGCTTGTGCGCGGCGGTTGCCGTCTTGAGGTCGCCGGCGTTGACCGCGTCGACCATCTGGCGATACGGCGTCGCCGCGATGTTCGCCGTCACGCCGATGAGCCCGGTCGCCCCGATCGACAGGTGCGGCAGCACGTTGGGGTCGTCGCCGGAGAAGTACATCAGGTCGGTCTGGTTGAGCACCCGGCTGACCTGGGCAAGGTCGCCCTTGGCGTCCTTGACGGCGAGGATGTTGGGATGCTTCGCCGCGCGGAGGAGCGTCGCATATTCGATCGGGATGCCGGTGCGCCCGGGGATGTCATAGAGGATCACCGGGAGGTCGGTGGCATCCGCGATCATGCGGAAGTGGGTGAGCACGCCGGCCTGAGTCGGCTTGTTGTAATACGGCGTCACAATCATGTTGCCGTCGGCGCCGGCCTTCTCGCTTTGCTTGGCGAGTTGCATGGCGTGCGCGGTCTCGTTGGACCCGCCGCCGGTGATGATCTTGGCGCGTCCGCCCGCGACGGACTTGCCCACTTCGACCAGGCGGATCTTCTCCGGGTCGGTGAGGGTGGACGTCTCGCCCGTGGTTCCGGTGACGACGATGCCGTCGGCTCCGGCGTTGATCACATCGTCGATGTGCTTTTCCACCGCGGGCCAGTCGACTTCGCCGTCGGTGGTGAACGGAGTCACCAGCGCAACAAGCACCTGACCAAAGGGATTCGAAGAGTTAGACACGATTACAGGCTAGCGTCTCGCCGTGATCAGCGGCATCCCCGGCATCCTCGCCGAATTCGACGGACATTCTGGTCCCAAGAGCGGCAGGAAGCCGTAAATCGGGCGAAAACGCCAAAATCTCCGTCGAATTCGCGGGGCCGGCGCGGGTTAGGGCGCGACGCGTCCGTTCGCGTTGAAGGCGGCGTAGGTGAGCGGCATGAGCTCGGCGAAGACGTCTTCCATCTTCTCCGCGCACATCTCGATCTCCCGCTGCGGGAACGACGGGAAGTGCGTGCCCTCTCGCTTCGTGCGCAGGCTGAGGAAGTTCATCAGCGAGCGAGCATTCATGGTCACGTACATCGAGGAGTAGATGTTCAGCGGCAGGATGATGCGCGCGACCTCGCGGGCGACGCCGGCCTCGAGCATCCGCTGGTATGCCGTGTAGGCGTGTAGGGAGACGTCGCGGGTCTGCTGCTCGACCAGGGCGGTCTGCTCGGCGGAACCGGGGAGGAAGTCGTAGGCCCCCGGCTTGCCCATTTGGAGGAGGTTCCGGTCGGCTGCCGGCACGTAGAAGACCGGGTTCAGCTCGCGGTAGCGGCCGGATTCCTCGTTGTAGGAGGCGATGCGGTGACGCATGAACTCGCGGAAGACGAAGATCGGCGCCTGCACGTAGAACGTCATCGAGTTGTGCTCGAACGGGGAACCGTGGCGGTCGCGCATCAGGTAATTGATCAGCCCGCGGTCGCGCTTCTGGTCGACTTCGGTCTCCGTGCCCTCCAGGCGGCTCTCCTCGAGGGTGTGTTCACCCTGCGTCGACACCCGTGCGGCGAACAGCACGTCGGAGTCGTGGGCGCTGGAGCGAACCAGTTCTACGGTCACATCGGAACGAAATTGAATCTCAGGCACGGCCTAAACGATACCCGGTGGCGCGCTCCCGCCGAGCCGTGGCTCGCCGCCACCTCCCTGCGTAACCTGTCGTCACACACCGGAATCGCAGCGTCGCGCGGGTAGCGTTACGCTCATGAACCCCCTCACCGCGCTCGCCGTCGTCCTGGCGCTCGTGGCGGGAGCGACCGCCCTCGGCGTGGCCTGGCGTTCGCGTCAGGGCCGAATCGCGCCGGTCGCCGGTGTGGTGCTCACGCCGACGGATGTCGCCAGCGACGTCCCGTTCGGTGACACCGCGACGCTGCTCCAGTTCTCCACCGAACTCTGCGCGCGCTGCCCCGGCACGGCCAGGCTGCTCTCCAGCGTGGCCGGTTCCCGCCCCGGCGTCGCCCACCTCGACGTGAACCTGACGCACCGGGCCGACCTCGCCAACCGGTTCGCGATCCTGCAGACGCCGACCACGCTCATCCTCGACGGCTCCGGCCGGGTGCGCGCCCGCATCGGCGGGGTCCCGCACCGCGCCGGGATCGCCAGGCACCTCGACGACCTCACCGGGAGCAGCAATGTCCACCACGCCCGCTAGGCCACGCATCGACCCTCGCGGCCCCCGCTTCGGCGCAGCAATCACGGCCGTGCTGCTTCTGGTCGTGGTGTTCCTGGCGCTGACCGGGACATCCGTCGCCGCTGTGCTGCTGCTCGCCGTACTCGCTGCCCTGTTCGCCTGGGGCGCGTTCGCCGGCGCCGGGCGGCACCCGTACGGGCTGCTGTTCAAGAAGTTCGTGCGCCCCCGGCTGGCCCCGCCCGCCGAACTGGAGGACCCGGCCCCGCCGACCTTCGCGCAGGGCGTCGGGCTGTTCGTCAGCCTCGTCGGCGTCATCCTGGGCCTCGTGGGACTGCCCTACGGCCTCGCAGCCGCCGCGGCCGCCGCGTTCATCGCCGCGTTCCTCAATGCAGCGTTCGACTACTGCCTCGGCTGCCAGATCTACCTGCTGCTCGTGCGCGCCGGCGTTCTCGGCCGCGCCGGGAAGACCGCCGGCGCCGCGTAGCCGAGACGCGCGCTGTTCGGCGGTCCGGCCGAGGCAATACAGACGCGGCAATCTGGACGCAGCAAAGACGCGGGAATGCGGACCCCACAATCGAGCTGCGCGGGAGCTGCGCGCATGGCGCGCGCCTCCCGCGAAGCGGCGCAGCCCCCGCGTTTCGCGTTTCCGGCGCATCGCGGCCGACGTTGTTCGGCGGAATCGCGCTACGAGAGAACATCACTGGACGTGACGGACCCGGCGATTAGGCTGGAGTTCCACTTCCAGGAGGTATCACCATGGCACTGACCAGCGAAGCAACAACCGTGTGGACCGGCGATCTGTTGTCCGGCCGCGGCCACGTCACCCTCGACTCGTCCCACACCGCCGAGTTCGCCGTCACCTGGACGGCCCGGGCCCAGGGCACGCCCAACACGACCAACCCCGAGGAGCTCCTCGGAGCGGCCCACTCCGCCTGCTTCTCGATGGCCCTGGCGGGCGCTCTGGCCGGGGCCGGTCACACGCCGGAAAACATCCAGACCACCGCGGCCGTCACCTTCCAGCCCGGAACCGGCGTCGTCGGCAGCCACCTCCTGGTGAGCGCCCGGATTCCCGGCCTCACCGAGGAAGAATTCCAGGCCTTCGCCGAGGACGCGAAGGCCAACTGCCCGATCTCGCAGGCTCTGGCCGGCATCCCAATCACCATCGAGGCCGAACTCGCGTAAGCGACGGGAATCGCGGTCATGCGAGTCCTGATTGCCGGAGCCTCCGGACTGATCGGCACGGAACTGTGCGCTCAGCTGGAGTCGGCCGGCCACACGGTGGCGCGCCTCGTGCGCGCGGAACCGCGCTCGTCACAGGAGCACCGGTGGGACCCGGCGGCCCTGTCGCTCGACCCGGCCCTGCTCGACCAGGCCGACGCTGTCGTCAACCTGTCCGGCGCATCGCTGGCCCGGCTCCCCTGGACGCCCGGGTACCGGAAGGAGATCCTCCGGTCCCGGGTGCACGCGACACGCACGCTGACGGATGCCATGCGGCGGAGCGCCAGCCCGCCCGCCGCGCTGCTCAACGCGTCAGCGGCAGGCATCTACGGCAACCGTCCGGGTGAAGAGCTCACCGAGGAGTCGGCGCTCGGCACCGATTTCCTGGCCACGGTCGTCGCTGCCTGGGAGGCCGAGGCCGCCCTCGCTCCCCCGGCGACCAGGGTCGTCACCTTCCGCACCGGGCTCGTGATCGCGCGCGGCGGAGCGCTTCGCCCGCTGTTCCCGCTCGTGCGGCTCGGCCTGGCCGGTCCACTCGGCCCCGGCAGCCAGCACTGGCCATGGATCAGCCTGCACGACGAGGCCGCCGCCATCCGTCATCTGCTCGGGTCTTCGCTGACCGGCCCGGTGAACCTGGTCGGGCCTACCCCGGCCACCTCGAACCAGGTGATCAAGGCCCTCGCCGATGCGCTGCACCGTCCGTTCGTGCTGCCCGTTCCGGCGAAGATCCTCACGCTGGCCCTGCAGGACGCCGCCCGTCAGCTTCTGCTGGCCGACCAGCAGGTGAGCTCGGCAAAACTGCAGTCGGACGGGTTCGTATTCACCCACCGCACGCCGATCGAGGCCATCGATTGGATGCTGCGCCGACCCTGACCCTGCTCCCGCGGCCCGGCCCCGATGCCGCGAAAACGCAGTCGTGGTCGTTATGCGCGGGTTATAACGCGCACAACTGCAGGTTCGCGAGGTTACGCTCCCGCGAAACTGCAGTCGTGGTCGTTATGGGGCCGTGTGAGGTCGCACAACTGCGGGTTCGCGAGAGGCGCGTTCGAGGGCGACGGCGGTGCGGATGGCGCCGCGCGCGCGGCGTCGGTCGCCGGAGGCGTCGTACGCGAGGCCCAACCGGAACCAGGCGCGCCAATCCTCCGGGGCGGCATCCACCGCGGCGCGGAACTGCGGGAATTCGGCGTCGGCCGCGTCGCGGACCGGCCGACCACTCGGGCGGATCGGGAGTTGCTCAACGGGCAGTTCGCCCTCGTCTTCGAGCAGCCCGACGAGTCGCCCTGAGCGGAATCCGAAGAGCAGCTCGCGCCCGAGCGCCCACGCCCCGATCGCGGGCAGCACGATGAGCGCTGCGCCGATCACGATGCCGACGGGCTCGCCGCTGAGGATGAACAACACGGCGCGCCAGCCGACCAGCGCCAGGTAGAACAGCAGCAGCAGCGCCATCAGGACGACGGCCAGCCGCCCCTTCATCGCGCGCCGCCCGTGGTGGTGTCGAGCACAGCGTCGTCGAGGCCGGGCGCATCGGTGCGAGCCTCGTCGGTGCCAGCCTCGTCG
>DHJB01000033.1:0-11603 GCA_002404115.1 Microbacteriaceae bacterium UBA4731 | reverse complement strand
TCGATGCCGGCTTCTTCGTTGACGTCGTCCTTGGGGGGCGCGTCGCCCAGGCCCAGGTCGACGATCCGGTCAAGCCCAACCGTCACCCCCCGGGCATCCAGTGTCGCCGCGAGCGCCAGCAGGATGCCGCGCTCGTAGGAGGCCGTCGATACGGTGTTGTGGCTGATGGTCAGCGTCTCGCCTGCCCCGCCGAAGATGACGTCCTGGCGGGCGATCAGCCCGTTGAGCCGCAGGCTGTGCACGGGAATGCTGGCTACCTGCTGGCCGCGCGCGCGCTGGTCGGTGTGCGGCGCCGAAACGGGGCCGAGCCCCGCGCGTGCCCGGCCGATCAGCTCGGCGGTGCGAACCGCGGTCCCGGAGGGCGAGTCGACCTTGCTGGCCTGGTGCGCCTCGACGATTTCGATCGAGTCGAAGAAGCGGGCGGCAAGCGCGGCGAACGCGGAGCCGAGCACCGAGCCGATGGAGAAATTGGGGATGATCACGACGCCCACGTCGTCGCGCCCGACCAGCCGATGGGCGAGCGCGTCGATGCGTTCCTGTGACCAGCCGGAGGTTCCGACCAGCACCCGCAGGCCGTTGTCGACGGCGAAGTCGACCACGCTCTGGCTGACGCCGGGCACGGTGAGGTCGACCGCGACATCCGCCCCGAGCATGTCGGAGAGCGGGCTCTTCGAATCGAGCCTGGCGACGACCTCGTAGCCGTCGGTCTCCTCGATCAGTCCGGAGACCAGGCGGCCCATTTTGCCCGTTGCGCCGATGACGGCCACCCGTGTTGTCATGCTGCCAATCTACCAAAGGCGCCCGGCCCCGGGCGGCGCCTCCCCGACGTAGCCTAGGGGCATGCCTGAATTCAGAGACGTGTCGGTGACGGATGCCGGGGCGCTGACCCTGCTCACCCAGTACTTCAGCGACCGGCGGTCGTCGTTCCCGCCGGTGCAGGGCAGCTACCGCACCAGGATGCCCGCACCGGAGCAGTTCCTGCCGCCGCGCGGCGTGTTCCTGCTGCTCAGCGAAGACGGCGAAGGCCGGGCCGGGGTCTTCGTGGGCTGCGGCGGCATCAGTCGCATCGAGGATGCCCCCGACGGCTCCGTGCGGTTCGAGATCAAGCACCTGTGGCTGCAGGAACACGTGCGCGGCCGCGGCTGGGGTCGCGCGCTGCTCGAGGAGCTCGAGCGGCGGGCCGTCGGGCTCGGCGCCGACGAGGTCGTGCTGGACACGAACGCAAGCCTCGAGGCCGCCGGGTCGCTCTACCGGAGCGCCGGCTACGAGTCCATCCCGCCGTACAACGACAATCCGAACGCCACGAACTGGTACCGCAAGCGGCTCGTCTCGCCGGCCCACTCGCCTGCGTGACTCAATACAGGAAGAATCGCACGGCTGGCAGCGAATACAGGACGAATTGGGGCTTCCCATCCGCCGTTTCCTGTATTCGCGCCACCTCGACCACGGCAGAGCGGTGAGCCGCAAGCGGCTCGTCTCGAGCGGCAGCTTGAGATCAACAACAACTTTAGATCAACAGCAGCTTTAGAACAGCAGCGGCTCGGGCAGCCCGGTGCGCAGCTCGACCGGCAGGTGCCCGAGGTCGTTGTGGGTGACCAGCGTCCACGGGCGCCCTGGCTTCTGCTGCAGCACGGTGAGCCCGCAGTTCGCCTGGTTGATGCTGATCCAGCGCCAGTCAGGTGCTCCGAGCACCTCGCGCACGAACCAGCCGATCACGACATTGTGGGTGATCAGCAGGTCGTGCCGTTCGCCGCGGCGGGCGCGGAGGAACTCCGTGGCCGCGTCTTCCATCTGGGCGCGTCCGGCGTCGATCTGCTCCTCGGTGACCGCGCCGAAGAACGGGGCGTAGGCCGACGGCATCTCCAGGGCCTTGCCCGACGGGATGCAGTCCATCAGCAGCGGCGATGGCTCGGACACCAGCGCCGGCAGTCGTTCCGCGATGATCCTGGCCGTCTCGGCGGCGCGCTGCAGCGGGGAGTGCCAGGCGTTTGTGAACGGCACCCCGCCGAGGCGCTCGGCGATCAGGTGCGCCTGGCGCTTGCCGCGGGCCGACAGTGGGCCGTCCGGCATGCCGTGCTCGGCATCCTGCTGCTCGCCGTGGCGCACGAGGTAGATGTACTGGGGCATCGGTGTCCGATTTCGTTGGGGTGCGATGGGGCCGGCGGGAACCGGCTCAGGGCCGGACTGTGCTCGGGAGGACGGCTGTGAAGACATCCTCCTCGAGGGCACCGACGGCGACGGCGGAGACCGGGCGGGCGACCAGTTCGGCGGCGAGCGCCTGCACGTCGTCGGCCGAGACCAGCGCCAGGCGCCGGAGCGCCTCGTCGAGGTCGACGAACTCGCCGAGCGTGATCTCGGAGCGGCCGAGCCGGGACATGCGGGTGTCGGAGTCTTCGAGCGCGAGCGCGGATGCCCCCGACAGCTGCCCCGAGGCGCGCTTCATCTCATCGGCGGTGACGCCGTGCTCGGCGAGCCGGTGCAGTTCGCTCATCATGAGCTCGACCACCTGCCCGGCCTTCACCGGGGTGCAGCCCGCGTACATTCCGAACAGGCCGGCGTCCGAGTATCCGGGCGCGAAGGAGTAGACCGAGTAGGCCAGGCCGCGCTTCTCGCGCACCTCCTGGAACAGGCGCGACGACATCCCGCCGCCGAAGATCGAGTTGAGCACGCTCATGGTGACGCGGCGGTCGTCCGCGGCGACGAGGCCGGGAACGCCGATGAGGAGGTTCGCTTGTTCGAGCGGCCGGCGCACGATCGTGACCGGCTTGCCCTGGCTGATGACCGCCGGGTGGCCGGTGCGGCGCTCGACCGGTGCCGCGTACTCGCTGAGGTCCCAGCCGGCCAGGGCCAGGGCGCGCGTCACGGCGGCGACGAGCACGTCGTGGTCCACAGCTCCGGCGACGGTGACGACGAGGTCCTGCGGGCGGTAGTTCGCCCGGTAGTGCTCCAGGACCGCGCCGCGCGTCGCGGCCTGGATAGTCTCCGGGCTACCGCCGATCGGGCGGCCGAGGGGATGCTCGCCCAGCACGGCCTCGAAGAAGCGCTCGTTGGCGACATCCGCCGGGTCGTCGTCGGCCATCGCCAGCTCTTCGAGGATGACGCCGCGCTCATTCTCGAACTCGACCGGGTCGAGCAGCGATGAGGTGAGCATATCGGTCAGCACTTCGACCGCCATGGACAGGTCGCGGTCCTGCACTTTCGCGTAGTAGCAGGTGTATTCCTTGGCGGTCATGGCGTTGTGTTCGCCGCCGACCGAGTCGAACGCCACCGCGATGTCGAGCGCCGTGCGCTTCTGCGTGCCCTTGAAGAGCAGGTGCTCGAGGAAGTGCGTCGAGCCGAAGTGGCCGGGCTGCTCGTCGCGGGAGCCGACAGCCACCCAGTAGCCGATCGTCAGGCTGCGACTGCCGGGAACGTGTTCGCTGAGGATGCGCACTCCGCTGGGCAGCACGGTGCGTCGCACGAGGGACTCACCAGCGGCCCGAAACGAGAGTTCGGCCAGGTCTAGGGGGAACTCAACTGCACCGTTCATATCACCCACAACCTTACGTCACCCCCTCCGACCTGCCGACGGCACATTTCAGGACAAACAGACTGGTCTGTCTGTCGATTCGTGATATCGTCTTGGCATCCGGCGACACCCCCGCACCGCCGCGTCTTTATTGGGCCTCACGCGGTTTCGAGCGCGAAAGGAGTTGGCCGATGGCCGAAGTGACAGAGGCGCCAGCACGCCCGACCACGCACGCGAAAGTGCGCATCCTGGCCACCGCCGACGGCCTGTTCTACAGCGAGGGCGTGCACACGGTCGGCGTCGACCGCATCATCAGCGAGGCCAAGGTCACCAAGGCCACGTTCTACAAGTATTTCCGCTCCAAGGACACGTTGATCGTCGCGTACCTCCAGGGCCGGGACAAGCGCGCACGCGACCTCGTCGCCGGGGTCGACGCGCGCTTCGATACCCCGGAGCAGCGCCTCAGGGGAATCGTCGCCGAGATCGCCGAGGAGATCATGCGCCCCGGCTTCCACGGGTGCCCGTTCATCAACGCCGCCGCGCAGTTCGCCGACCCGAGGCATCCGGTGCGCGAAGCAGTCATCGCGCACCGCGAATGGTACGCCGCGACGATCGAAGACCTGTTCCGCGGGATGGGACATCCGCACCCCGGCGACGCGGCCGACGACTACTTCCTCGCCAGGGACGGGGCGTTCGCCGGCGCGAACCTTGGCGACCCGATCGCCGCCCACGCGGCGCTCCTCCGCTCCGTCCAGCGCGTCATCGCCGAGATCGCGTAGCCGATCCCGCCGGGTTCCACTCCGACACCCGGTCGAGGTGCACCATGTCTCCACGACCGAGACGGATGCCGGCGGCAGCCACCAGCGCGTCCACCTGCTCCGGCCGGCTGGCTCCGGCCACCGGGGCGACGACCCCGTCCCTGGCGAGCAGCCAGGCGAGCACGATGGTCGCCGGCGGCACGTCGTGCTCGGCAGCGATCCGGTCGAGCATGTCCAGCACGCGAAGGCCGGCGCGATTCAGGTACGCGCCCGCGCGGGCGCCCCTCACGTTTGCGGTGAGGTCTGACTTGCTGCGGTAGTTGCCGGCCAGGAACCCGTGGGCGAGGGCGAAGTAGGGCAGAACCGACATCCCCTGCGCGTGCGCCGCGAGGGCGAGCGACGATTCGAACGCCTGCCGGTGCACGAGGTTGTAGTGAGTCTCTAGGGCGACGAACCGGGGCAGGCCGTTGGCGGAGAGGACCCTCGCCTCCATCAGGCGTTCGGCGGAGAAGTTGGACGCCGCGAGGTACCGCACCTGGCCGCGGCGGATGAGCGCGTCGACGGCGCCCAGGCTCTCCTCGAGGGGCACCGTCACGTCGTCGAAGTGGAAGTACAGCAGGTCGATGTAGTCGGTTCCGAGGCGCTCGAGTGAGGCGTGCACGGCGCCGGTGATGCTCTTCGGGCTGAGCCCCGGGTTGTCGCGGTTGCGGCCGATCTTGGTGGCGATCACCGTGCTGTCGCGGGCACCACGGGTGCGCAGCCAGGAACCGATCAGCACCTCACTGCGGCCGGCCGCGTAGCTGTCGGCCGTGTCGATGAAGTTGCCGCCGAACTCCCGGTGCCGGTCGAGGATGCGAATGCTGGTGGGCCCGTCGACGGTCCACCCGAACACGCTGGCGCCGAGGGCGAGCGGATGCACGCTCAGGTCGGTGTCCGCGATCGTGCGGCGGAAGCCGGTGGACTGCGGCGCGTGCGTGGCCGTCAGGGCGGTGTCTAGGGACTGCACGGGGACGGACCGGGAGATCGGCGGCGGCCCCGACATGGCGTGTGCTGCCCGTGGGGCTGATAACCGGCTCATGCTCGCCTCCCTCCGGTTTTGCCCCGAGAATAGCGCCGGGCCGGGACGTTTCCGAGGGGGTAGCGAAAAAGTTATCGAGCCGTGTGCGCAGCGTTCGCCGAGGGTGCCGGCGTAGCCCGCAGCATGGAAGTACAAGGACGACGGGTTCGTGGTGCTCGGCCTCCCCCGCAACCAGTTCATGGGCCAGGAGCCCGGCGCCGAGGCCGAGATCCAGGCGTTCTGCCAGATGAACTATGGCGTGACGTTCCCGCTGACGACGAAGGTCGACGTGCGGGGGAACCGATCCGTTTCGCCCCCGCTTCCCCTCCGCGAAACTGCACTTGTGGTCACTAAAACGCGCTCATAACGACCACGACTGCAGTTTCGCGGGAAAGGGGCAGGGGCAGGGACAGGGCAGGGGCAGGGGCAGGGATCAGGGTTCGGCGCGGCGCAGCACGGCTTCGGCGTGGCGCAGCAGCGGGCCGTCGATCATCCGTCCCTGGTACTGGAAGACCCCGTTCTCGGTGGCGGCGGCCTCCAGGATCGCCCAGGCATGCGCGATCTCGGCGGCTGTCGGCCGGTACGCGTCACGGATGACGGCAACCTGGCTGGGGTGGATGCAGGCGGTGGCCTTGAATCCGCTGGCGACGGCGTCCTCGGCCTCGGCGGCGAGGCCGGTCATGTCGGCGATCGCCAGGAACACGCTGTCGATGGCGGCCTTGTCGTGCGCGCCGGCGGCGAGCAGCACGCGCGAGCGGGCATGCCGGGCGACCGCGCGGTAGCGTCCGTCGGCGAAGCGGCTCGAGCTGCCGCCGAGCGAGGCAATCAGGTCTTCGGCTCCCCACATCAGCGCCACCACGTTGGGTGCGGCGGCGATCTCCGGCGCGGCCAGGATACCGGCGGCCGTTTCGCAGAGCGCGACCACGTCGTACCCGGAAACCGCCTCCAGCTGCGCGGCGCTCACCGCCTTGGGGAGCATGATGGTGCGGTACGCGGTCTGCGCAAGGGCCGCGAGGTCGAGCTCGAAGTCCGGGGTGTCGACCGGGTTGACGCGCACGATCGAGCGCGTGGGATCGAGCGGATGCCCGATCAGCGCGGCGCGCGCCCCGGCCCGCTCCATCGGTGCGACGGCGTCCTCGAGGTCGATGATGACGGCATCCGCGCGGTCGGCGGCCTTCTGGTACCGCTCAGGCCGGTCGGCCGGGCAGAACAGGATGGCCGGGCCCAGCTCGAACGTCATGGCGCCGAGTCCTTGCACCAGACCATGACCGTGCGCACCGCCGTCGCCACGACGATGCCGTCCTGGTTGCGGGCGGTGTGCTCGAGCGTGAGGATGCCCTGGCCCGGGCGGGAGCCGGAGAGCCGTTTGTCGGTCACGATGGTCTCGGAGTACATGGTGTCGCCAT
Source organism: Microbacteriaceae bacterium UBA4731 (assembly GCA_002404115.1). Next base: position 4,874 of record DHJB01000033.1, on the reverse strand, counting down.
GATAAAGCGGGTGCGGGAATTTCACCTCGGCGAAGCCGAGGTTAGCGACGATGGTGCCCTGGGTGAGTTGGGCGACGGAGCTGCCGACGAGGGTCGACAGCGTGAACATCGAGTTCATCAGCCGCTGGCCGAACGGCTGGGTGGCCGACCAGGCCGCGTCGAGGTGCAGCGACTGGGTGTTCATGGTCATGGTCGTGAACAAGACGTTGTCGGCCTCGGTCACGGTGCGACCTGGGCGGTGCAGGTAGCGTGCGTCGAGGTCGAATTCCTCGAAGTACAGGCCGCGCTGTTCGATGGACGTGCGCTCGTCGCTCACACGAGCACCTCATGCTCCTCGACCAGCAGTTCGGCGCCGGTCGCGGCGACGACCTGATCGATCGTGACGCCCGGTGCGAGTTCGCGCAGCACCAGGCCGGCCGGCGTGACGTCGATCACGGCGAGGTCGGTGATGATGCGGTCGACGCAGCCGCGGCCGGTCAGCGGCAGGCTGCAGTGCTCGACGATCTTGGGGTTCCCGTTGCGGTCGGTGTGCTCCATCATCACGATGAGGCGTTTGGCGCCGAAGACGAGGTCCATGGCGCCGCCCATGCCCTTGACCATCTTGCCCGGCACCATCCAGTTGGCGAGGTCACCGTTGGCGGCGACCTCCATCGCACCGAGCACGGCGACGTCGACGTGACCGCCGCGCACCATGCCGAAGGATGCCGCCGAGTCGAAGAACGCGGCCCCCTGCTTGACCGTGACGGTTTCCTTGCCCGCGTTGATCAGGTCAGGGTCGACGTTGGCGTCGGTGGGGTACGGTCCGACGCCCAGGATTCCGTTCTCGGCGTGGAGAACGACCTCGATGTCATCCGGAATGTAGTTCGGAATGAGCGTCGGCATGCCGATGCCGAGGTTGACGTACTGGCCGTTTTCGAGTTCCTGGGCGACGCGCGCCGCGAGCTCCTCGCGGGTGAGGCTCATGCGGCAGCCTCCTTGGTGGTTGGCGTGACCGGGGCCGCGGTGACGGTTCGTTTTTCGATGCGTTTCTCGACCTTGCCGACGACGACGACGCGCTGCACGAAGATGCCGGGGGTGTGGATGTTCGCCGGGTCGAGTTCGCCCGGTTCGACGAGTTCCTCGACCTGCGCGATCGTGATCCGGCCGGCCATCGCGGCGAGCGGGTTGAAGTTCTGCGCCGCGGCGTGGAAGACGAGGTTGCCGTAGCGGTCGCCCTTGGCGGCGTGCACGAGCGCAAAGTCGGGCGTGACCGAGCGTTCCATCACGTAGTCGGCGCCGTCGAAGCTGCGCACCTCCTTGGGCGCGGAGGCCTTCGCGACGGTCCCGTCGGTGTTGTAGCGCTGCGGCAGACCGCCCTCGCTGACCTGCGTGCCGACCCCGGCCGGCGTGAAGAACGCCGGGATGCCGGCGCCGCCGGCGCGGAGTTTCTCGGCGAGTGTGCCCTGCGGGGTGAGCTCGACCTCGAGTTCGCCGGAGAGGAACTGGCGTGCGAACTCCTTGTTCTCGCCCACGTAGGAACTGATCGTGCGCCGGATGCGGTGGTCGTCGAGCAGCCGCCCGAGCCCCCACCCATCGACACCACAGTTGTTGCTGATGGTCTCGAGATCCGTCGTGCCCTGCGCGTGGACCGCATCGATGAGCGCCTCGGGGATGCCGCACAGTCCGAATCCGCCAACGGCGAGGGATGCCCCGTCCGGAATGTCGGCGACGGCCTCCGCCGCACTCGCCACAACCTTGTCAATCATCTCGATCTCCAGTTCTGCATGCAATCACGATAGTGCCGAGTTCGTTCGCAGGTCACGACGTGGCGCCATCAGCCGGCGCGGCGACATCCGTTGCGACGACTTCCGATGAAGCGATGGTGGCGACGATCTGGTCGAGTTTGACGAGGTCGCCGGGCTTGAAGGTGACGCTGACGACGCCGGCGGTGGCGGCGACGAGCTTGTGCTCCATCTTCATGGCCTCGACGGTGAGGATGGTCTGGCCGATCTCGACGAGGTCACCGGAGGCGGCGTGCACGGCGATGACGGTGCCCGGCATGGGCGAGCGCACGTCGGGGCTGGCCGCGCCCTCGACCCGGTCGCGGCCGGCGAGCTGCTCGGCCAGCTGCTCGGCGCGGGAGCGGTGCAGCAGGTCGACCGAGAAGCCGGCGCTGCCGATCCACAGCCGGTGGCCGTCCTGGGCGATGTCGAGCACACGGGTGGTGCCGCCGAGCTCGATCACGAACGATCCGGGCTTACCGGACACTTCGCTCAGGCTCGCCGGGGCCGGCGTGCCGGCGCCGACGGCGACGGATGCCTGCTGCGGGCCTCCCTCGACGCGCACGTCGACCGACTCGGTCGCGCTCACGGCCAGGTTGTAGCGCACCGGGCGGTGCGGCCCCATCCGCCAGCCGCTCGGGCGCGACCAGACCGGGTTCTCCCCCGACCACGCCTGGGCGTGCAGGAACAGTGCGGCGGCGGCGAAGACGTGGTCGTCGGCCGCTCGGAAGCTGAGCCCGGGGAGCTTGCGCTCGATCAGGCCGGTGTCGAGGTGGCCGGCGCGCACGTCGGCATCCTGCACCAGGAGCCGGAGGTACTCGATGTTGGTGCGTACCCCGAGCACGACGGTGTCGGCGAGGGCGCGGTCGAGGCGTGCGAGCGCCGCGGCGCGGGTGGGCGCCCAGGCGATGACCTTGGCGAGCATCGGGTCGTAGTCGGAGGAGATCACGAGGCCCGGGCTCAGCGCGCTGTCGACGCGGATGCCGTCTCCGTGCGCCTCGTCGAGCCGGAGCACGGTTCCCGTGGTCGGCAGGAAGCCGCGTTCGGGGTTCTCCGCGTAGACGCGGGCTTCGACGGCGTGCCCGGTGAGCACGACGTCGGCCTGGGCCAGGGGCAGGGTCTCCCCCGCAGCCACGCGCACCTGCCACTCGACGAGGTCGAGCCCGGTGACCACCTCGGTGACCGGGTGTTCCACCTGCAGCCGGGTGTTCATCTCCATGAAGAAGAACTCGTCCGGCGCGGCATCCGAGACCAGGAACTCGACGGTTCCCGCCCCGGTGTAGCCGACGCTGCGGGCGGCGGCGCAGGCGGCCTCGCCGATGCGCGCGCGGGTGTCGGCGTCGAGCAGCGGCGACGGTGCCTCTTCGATGACCTTCTGGTGCCGGCGCTGCAGCGAGCATTCGCGTTCGCCGAGGTGGATGACGTTTCCGTCGTTGTCGGCGAGGACCTGCACCTCGATGTGCCGGGGCGCGCTGACGAAGCGTTCGATCAGGAGGGTGTCGTCGCCGAACGCGTTGGCCGCGACGCGGCGGGCGGTGACGAGCGCGCCGGCGAGGTCCTCTGCACGTTCGACGAGGTGCATGCCCTTGCCGCCGCCGCCGGCGGATGGCTTGATCAGCATCGGGTAGCCGACCCCGGCCGACGCGGCGATGAGCTGCTCGTCGCTCTGGTCGGGCAGGGAGACGCCGGGGACGACCGGCACGCCGGACTCTGCGACGTGGTTCTTCGAGCGGATCTTGTCGCCCATCACGTTGAGCGCGTGCACGCTCGGCCCGATGAAGACGATGCCGGCTTCGGCGCAGGCCTGCGCGAACGCCTGGTTCTCGGACAGGAAGCCGTAGCCGGGGTGGATCGCCTGGGCGCCGGTCCGGGCGGCCGCGGCGAGGATGGCGTCGATGCTCAGGTAGCTCAGCTGCGGCTTGGCCGGGCCGATCCGCACCGCGACATCCGCCAGCGCCACGTGGCGGGCACCGCGGTCGGCTTCGCTGTAGACGGCGACCGAGCGGATGCCGAGCTCCCGCAGCGTGCGGATGATGCGGCAGGCGATCTCGCCGCGGTTGGCGACGAGGACGGTGTCGAACGTTGTCATGGTCTCGCTCACATCCGGAAGAGACCGAAGGCGGTCTCGGGTAGCGGCGCTGTGGCGACAACGTCGAGCGCGAGGCCCAGCACGGTCCGGGTGTCCATCGGGTCGATGACGCCGTCGTCCCAGAGGCGCGCGGTCGAGTAGTAGGGACTGCCCTGGTGCTCGTACTGCTCCTTGATCGGGGCCTTGAATTCGGCCTCGGCGTCGGCGGACCACTCCTCGCCCCGGCCCTCGAACTGCTCCCGCTTCACGGTCGCGAGCACGGAGGAGGCCTGCGCCCCGCCCATCACGGAGATGCGGCTGGCCGGCCACATCCAGAGGAACCGCGGCGAGTAGGCGCGGCCGCACATCGAGTAGTTGCCGGCGCCGAAGGACCCGCCGATGACGACGGTGAGCTTGGGCACGCGGGCCGTCGCGACGGCGGTGACCATCTTCGCGCCGTGCTTGGCGATGCCGCCGGCCTCGTAGTCCCTGCCGACCATGAAGCCGGAGATGTTCTGCAGGAAGACCAGCGGGATGCCGCGCTGGTCGCACAACTCGATGAAGTGCGCGCCCTTCATCGCTGACTCGCCGAACAGCACGCCGTTGTTGGCGACGATGCCGATCGGGTGGCCGTGCAGCCGGGCGAAGCCGGTGATCAGCGTGGTGCCGTATTCCCTCTTGAACTCGTGGAACTCGCTGCCGTCGACGAGCCGGGCGATGACCTCGTGCACGTCGTACTGGCCCTGCACGTCGGTGGGGACGACGCCGTACAGTTCCGTTTCGTCGGCGACGGGTTCGACCGTCGGGAGGATGTCCCAGGCCGGCGCGGCCGGACGGGGCAGGGCCCCGACGATGTCACGCACGATCTGCAGCGCGTGCTGGTCGTTCTCGGCGAGGTGGTCGGTGACGCCGGAGGTGCGGGCGTGGAGGTCGCCGCCGCCGAGCTCCTCCGCGGTGACGATCTCGCCGATCGCGGCCTTCACCAGCGGCGGGCCGCCGAGGAAGATCGTGCCCTGGTTGCGCACGATCACGGTCTCGTCGCTCAT
>DHJB01000015.1:8264-8945 GCA_002404115.1 Microbacteriaceae bacterium UBA4731 | reverse complement strand
CCGGCCGTGAAACATCGGCTGGACCCAGGGTTCGGTCGCCATTCAGCTGCTCTGGAGTCCCGATTAGTGGGGCGACGGCGAAGACGTACAAGCTGTCCGGGGCCAATGCCGGCAAGACCCTCACCGTCCAGGCGACGGGATCGAAGACCGGTTACACGAGCCGTTCCCGCGCATCGGCAGCGACGACGATCATCGCCAAGGGCACCCTGACCACGGCCACGCCGACGATCACGGGCGCGGCGAATGTCGACTCCGCACTGACGGCCAACCCGGGCACGTGGGGTCCGGCGCCGGTGACGCTGAAGTACCAGTGGTATCGCGCTGACGAGGCCACCACCGTCACGATTCCTTAGCCGCCGGCATCCGTCACCGATTCTGGGTGTGCCTTCGGGGCCGATCGACTGTGACCCGCAGAATAGAGTGCATGAGGGGGAACCCCTCCCTGCGTGTGCGCCCTGCGATTCGGGTTGGCGGACGTACTACGAACCAGTCTGAGGTCACCATGGGGAACATGCTTCGAATCAGGGAACGCGGCTTCACTGCGGCCCTGACACTTGCTGCGGCGCTCACGCTCGGCGCGTTCGCGACGACGGCGCCTGCAAGCGCGGTCGTTCCGGCGGGTCCGAGCGCCGCGACGGTCGTGGCCCCGGTCGCGCCAAGCCTGTCGGGTACGGTCACGGG
>DHJB01000015.1:0-8114 GCA_002404115.1 Microbacteriaceae bacterium UBA4731 | reverse complement strand
GGAGAAGACGGTCACGGTGGGCGCGACGGGCGACACGGTCCTCAACGCGACCCTGAAGCAGGGGAGCACGATCGGGGGAACGCTGACCCAGAACGTGGCAGGCACCGTGTCGCCGGCCGCGTACGTTTCCGTGGACGTTGTGTCCCTGGACGGAACCGTCGCTTCCGGCGCATTGACCGACGCCCAGGGAAAGTACCGCGTGGGGGCCCTCGCGGCGGGAACCTACAAGGTGACCTTCGACTTCGAGGGATCGGCAACGGGCCTCATCCCCGAGTACTACAACGACGTCCACACTTTCGCCGAGGCGAAACCGATCACGATTGGATCCGCGGCCGCGGTCACCGGCATCAATGCGCAGCTGAACGCAATGCCGCACGTCAAGGCAGTCACCCCGACGATCACCGGTACGAAGACGGTTGGCTCCACGCTGACGGCGCACCCCGGTGACTGGGGTCCCGGCGTGGTCACAATGGCGTACCAGTGGTACCGCGCCGGAGTCCAGATCGACGGGGCAAGGGCGAAAACGTACACGCTGTCCGGCGCCAATGCCGGCAAGACCCTCACCGTGCTGGTGACGGGTTCCAAGACCGGGTACACGAGCCGTTCCCGCGCGTCGGCAGCAACGACGGTGATCGCGAAGGGCGCCCTGACATCGGCCACGCCGACGATCACGGGCACGGCGACGGTTGGCTCGGCACTGACGGCGAACCCGGGGACGTGGGGTCCTGCGACGGTGAGGCTGAAGTACCAGTGGTATCGCTCCGACGTGGCCATCATCGGGGCGACGGCGAAGACCTACACAGTGGTCTCCGCCGACCGGGGCTTCGCGCTCAAGGTACGCGTGGTCGGCTCCAAGTTGGGCTACTTCTGGGTCACCAAGTACTCGGCCCCCACCATTACGATTCCCTAACCGCCGAACCGGATCCAACGGAGACGCCGTCCAAGAGCTAGTCCCGCTCGACCTCGGCGTACGTGAAGCGCAGGGCGAGCAGGGCGATAATCGCGCCGATGACCGCCCCCGACGTGTTCGCAATGACGTCGTAGACGGTCGCGAAGCGCGCCGGCAGGAACGCGAGCTGTCCCACTTCAATCGCGCAGCTGGCTAGGAAGCCCACGAGGATCCCGAGCCACCAGCGTCGCGCACCCGCGAGGATCGCCACGAACAGCCCCACGGGCACGAACATGGCAATGTTCGCCCCGAATTCGATCATCGAGTACCGAACCCACGCGGGTGCGCCGTGGGCGTGCAGCCAGCGGATGAGTGAACTGATCGCGCCGTGCGCGCCCTGGTCGACGGGGGTCGGCCAAAACGCAACGAACGCGAGCAGGATCAGATAGGCGAGCGTCAGCCACAGCGTCACCCGATGCAGCTCGGCGTGCCGCCGCTCCGCCCGCTCCAGCGCGGCTCGCTGCAACTCAGATCGCCGAACGTCTTTCGCGTTGGTCACACACCCACCCCGCCAGATCAGAACGGACTGCTCGGGTGACGGCGCCGTTCGCAGAGCCGGATCACCGTCGATCTGACCACGATAGCCGCACTCGTCGGTGGCAGCCAGCCCTGTGCCCGCACGCGCGGCGCCCGCGATCGCCCGCAGGCAACCCCGAACTGGGGGCAGTCGCGGCCCGAATTGCCAAACGTGAGGTCTATTCATTTCTCGCCCTGCAGGGTTTACTGGGAGCCCGAACGTCCCTTCCCGAAAAGGCGACTACGACAATGAGTGACCCGACTCAGCGCGGACTACCCGCCCGCGAAAAATCCTCTCCGCTGGCGCGCGCCCGCCGACGCATTCTCACGGCAGTTGCGATAGTTGCCGTGCCCCTCGCGTTGGCCGGCGGCTCTGTCGCGCTGGGATCCCAGCACGCGGATGCCACGGTGTACCTCAGCGAATCCCAGTACCTCGGCGCCGTCGCCGACTTCCAGGACGCCCGACTGCAAGCCACAGGCACGATCGCCGTCGCCCGGTCGGTCGTCGCGTCGGCGCAACTGAAGCTCGACAACAGCGCCGGCAAGGTCCTCAAGGAAACCTCGCGGACCGCGCTTCAGGATGTGATCCGGCTGGAGAACGGGCGGGTCGCCGCGGCCGAGGACGAAATCGCACGCGCCGGCTGGGCCGCCGACGCTGCCACGTCGACCGCAGGCTCCTTCTCCGGGCGTCCCGCCTTCGTGCAGGCGGCCGCGACGCTGCGGCAGCTGACGTTTCCGGCGGCAGCCGACCTGGCCTCCGTGCGGGGTAACCTCGCCGGCCCGGTGAAGGCGGTCACGGATGCCGTCACGGCCTGGCACGCGGAGCAGGCCAGGATCGCCGCTGAGAAGGCAGCCAAGGCCAAGGCCGCGGCCGCGAAGGCAGCAAAGGCCACGGCGGCGGCACACGCGGCCGCTGTTGCCGCCGCGAAAGCCGCCCGGCAACCGGGCGTACAGGTCGCGCCGGTCGCGGGATCCGGCCGGGTAGCGGTCGCGCCCGCGCCGACCCGCGCCGCGAGATTCAATAAGTACGTCTGGACATCCGGCTGGCAGGCGCAGATCGACGCCTGCCGCGGCGCGGTGGACATCACCGCGCACTACAGCGTCGCCGTGATCGCCGAGCACTGGTCGTGCGGCGGGTCGAGCTTCCCCGGGGCGGGGAGCATCATCACCCTCTCCGGCGTGCGCCACGGCACCTACCGGGTTGGCAAGGTGGTGGCCGTGCTCAACGCGAACACGCAGGGCACGTCAAGCGTCCCCCGCGGGTACGGACTGCTCTACCAAACCTGCATCAACGGATCGAGCGCGACCATGTCGTTCACGGTGCTGACGCGCATCGGCTAGCCGGATGTTAAACAGGAAGAGGACCACACAATGTGTGGCCCTCTTCTTCTGTCGGGGTAACAGGATTTGAACCTGCGACCTCGTCGTCCCGAACGACGCGCGCTACCAAGCTGCGCCATACCCCGATGGCCCGTGGGCCTCCACAAGTATAGATCGAAAAGACAGCGCCCGGTGACGGATGCCCCGCCTCAGGCTGCAGTGAGGGTGAGTAGGGTCGCTTCGGGCGGGCAGGCGAACCGCACGGGGGCGTAGATCGACGTGCCGAGGCCGGCGGAAACGTGCAGGTAGGACGTGTGCAGCCCGGAGTCCCAGAGGCTCAGGCCCTTGACCTGGGCGCGCGGGATGTCGCAGTTGGTGACCAGCGCGCCGAAGCCGGGCAGGCAGACCTGGCCGCCGTGTGTGTGGCCGGCCAGGATCAGCTGGGCGCCATGGTTCACGAACGAGTTCAGCACCCGCTGGTAGGGCGCGTGGCTCACCCCGATGGTGACTGTCGGCCGGGAGGCGAGAGCCCCCTTCTTGTCCGGCCACGTCTCATCCAAGAGGGGATCGCTGGCCCGGAGGTCGTCGATCGCGCGCGTGATCAGGTCCAGCCGGTCGTAACCGTGGTGCGGGTCGTCGACGCCGAAGAACTCGAGGTGCGTTCCGTTCACGTCAAGGGCAACGGCCGCGTTGTCGATGTCGGTCCAGCCGAGGTCCGCGAAAACCCGGTGCAGGCGATCGACGTCGAGCGCCGGGGGCTTGACCGTACGGAGGACCGACGGCCCGCCGAAGTACTTCATCGGGTTCTTCAGCTGCGGCCCGTGATAATCGTTCGAACCGTTGACGAAGACCCCTGGGATGCCCTTGAACGGCGCCAGGGCGTACTCGACCGCCTCGATGCCGTCTTCGTGGCCGAGGTTGTCGCCGGTGTCCACGATCAGGTCAGGCGCGAGGGCGGCCAGGCCGCGGACCCACTCCTGCTTGTCGCGCTGCCAGGGAGCCATGTGCATGTCCGAGATGTGCAGCACCTTGATCGGAGCAGACCCGGGGGCGAGCACCGGCACGATCACCTCACGCAGCGTGAACCGTTTGCGTTCGACGAGCGAGCCCCAGGCGAACGCGGCGAGCCCCACGCCGACAGCCACGGCGGCTGCCGCTCTGAGGGGTCCGCCGCGCGAACTCACGGGGCTCAACCCTTGCCCTTGCGCTTGGTCGGGGTCGGGCTCGGCGTTGGGGCGCCGAGCTTGCCCACCACGATGGTGACCGTCGAGCCGGGCTTCGCGCCGGATCCGGCATCCGGGCTCATCGACTGAACGATGCCGACCTGCGCCGGATCGGAGACGTCCGTCTCCTTCTTATCGACAGTGAAGCCCGCGCCCACGAGCGTGCCCCGCGCATCGGCCTCGTTGCTGCCGACGACATCAGGGATCAACACCTGGCTGCCGTTGCTGGAGTACACCGTGATGGAGGAACCAAGGCCAATGCGCGTGCCGCCGCCCGGGTTGGTGCGGGCGACGGTGCCGGTCGGCATCGGGGAGTCGGTCTGGCCGCCATCGATGAAGCCGAAGCCGGCGGCCTCGAGCACCGATTTGGCCTCAGCCATCGACTTGCCGCGCAGGTCGGGCACGGTCACCTGGACGCCGTAAATCGCCTTCGAGGAGGCGTCGGGGAAGGTGCCTCCACCGTACTTGGCGTTCGCAACCGACATCACATCGGGCCACATGCGGTGCCGCGCATCGGAGACCCGGCCGCTGGGGAAGAACCGGATGCGCTGGGGGATGTTGCCGGTCACACTGACAACGCCGACAACGGTCGCCACCTTGGTGCTCGCGCCACTCATCCAGGTGTCTTTCGCGCCGTCAGTGGTACCGGTCTTGCCGATCATCGGAACCTTGGGTGATGTGGCGTAATTTGACTGCCGCGCGGTGCCCTCGGTCATCACGCGCTGCATGGCGTACGTCATGCCGGCGGCGATCTCAGGGTCGACGGCCGCGTCGCACTTCGACTTCGGAACGGGCATGTTCTTGCCGCCCGGGCCGATGATCTTGTCAATCACGATGGGGGAGCAGGTGACGCCCTTGTTGGCGATGCCGGCATAGGCGACGGCCATTGTCAGCGGCGCGATCTCGTTGGTGCCGATCACGGAGCTGGCGCCCTGCTTGAGCGGCTTACCGTCGGCGCGGTGCACATTGAAGCGCCCCGCGGTCTTGGCTATTCCGCAGAGGTCCAGTTTCTTAGCCATGCCGATGAAGCCCGTGTTGATGGACTGGATCGTCGACTGCAGCGCCGAGTAGTGGGCGCCGTTCTCGTCGTTCGTGTCGTTCCTCGGTTGGAACCCTGCGCCGTAGGCCTGCGGGCCCAGACAGCTGTCCTGGAACGTGCCCCAGTCGGTCTTGAAGCTGGTGTCCGCGCGCTCCTGGAGCGAGTGTCCTTCCTTCAGCCATTCCCCGAGGGTGAACACCTTGTATGTCGACCCAGGCTGGAAGCCGAGCGAGCCGCCCTCCGTGTAATCGGTGTTGTAGTTGAGGCCCGTGTAGTTCTTGCCCGTCGCCTGAACCTTCGGGTCCTGGCTGTAGTCCTTGTTCTGGGTCATCGCCAGCACCCGGCCCGTGCCGACCTCGACGCTCGTGATGACACCCCCGACATCGCCCTGGCCCCACACCTTCGGCACGTTCTTGTTCATCGTGGTGACGGCGGCCTTCTGCAGGTCCAGGTCGAGCGTCGTGAAGACGTTGTACCCGCCGCGACGGAAGTTGGACAGGCGCGTGTCCGCGTCCGGCCCGAAGACGGGGTCGTGCAGGAGCTTCTTGGTCACGAGGTCGCAGAAGTACGCATCGGCCTTGGCCGTCTTGCAGCCGGTGCTCGACTCGGTGATCGTCGGCACGATCTTGGCTGCGATGGCGGTGTCGTATTCCTTCTGCGTGATCTTCTTGTACTTGAGCATCGCGCCGAGGATGTAGTCGCGGCGCTCCTTGTTGGCGGCGTAGCCGTTGGCCTTGCCGTTGGTCGTGCTCTCGGGGTGGTCGAGCTGGAACTTGTACGGGTTGTTCACGATGGCCAGGAGGCTGGCCGCCTGTGACACCGTCAGATTCGCGGCGGTCGTGTTGAAGTAGTAGTTGGCGGCGGATTCGATGCCGTAGATTGTGCCGCCGAAGCCGGTGATGTTGAGGTACTGGCGAAGGATGTCGTCCTTCGAGTACTTCTTCTCCACCCCGATCGCGAACCGCATCTCCTTGAGCTTGCGGTCGGGGGTGGCCTTCGTGGCCAGGTTGTAGCAGGCGGCCTGCTTCTTCTCGTCGTTGATCGCCTCGCACTTCTGCACGAGAACGTTCTTCACGTACTGCTGGGTGATCGACGACCCACCCTGGGTGCCGCCGCCGAGCAGCGTATTCCCGGTGGCACGGATCGTGCCCTGGATGTCGATGCCGCCGTGCTTGTAGAAGCGGGGGTCCTCGCCGGCGACTGCGGCATCCTTCGCGAACTTGCTGATCTTGTCCCAGCCCACTTCGACCCGGTTCTGGTCGTAGAACGACGCCAGCAGCCGGGGCTTGCCCGTGGAGGTGGTGGCGTAGATGTTGCTCTTCTGCGCGAGCTGGTCGATGGCCAGGTAGTCGGGCAGGTTCTCGAAAACGTTGATCGTATTCGTTGCGGCCATGCCGGAAACGGCGATTGCGGGCGTGATGGCGGCGGTGACGAGAACCCCGGCGACGAGGCTCATGCCAATGAAACCGACGAAACCGCCGAGCGCTCCACTAACCGTTCGATTTTTGGCAGACATAGAATTGAGCGTAAGGGACAAAACTGAAAAACCGCCTGAATGGATGCCACATGCCCGCATGGGAATACCTCACGACGCCGTTGATGATTCACAACACGGCCGCAATTTTGAACAACTGGGGCTCTGAGCGCTGGGAGTTGGTGCAGGTCGTCACCGGTCCGGAGGGCGGACTTGTCGCCTACCTCAAGCGCCCGGTCGCCGGGTCGGAAGGAAAGTAACCATGTCGCAGATTGACGCACGCCTGGTCGAGCTGGGCATCGACCTTCCCTCGGTGGTGCCGCCGGTTGCCGCCTATGTGCCGGCCATCGTCTCCGGGTCGCTCGTGTTCACCGCCGGCCAGCTGCCGATGGTTTCCGGCGCCTTGCCGGCCACCGGCAAGGTCGGCGACGGCCACGGGCTCATCCCGGCGTCCGACGCCCGCGACTACGCCCGGATCTCCGCGCTGAACGGGCTCGCCGCGATCAAGTCGGTCATCGGCTCGCTCGACCGGATCACGCAGATCGTCAAGGTCACCGGTTTCGTCGCATCCGACCCGTCGTTCACCGGCCAGCCCGGCGTGATCAACGGCGCGTCAGAGGTGCTCGGCGAGATCTTCGGCACGATCGGCGTGCACGCCCGGTCGGCCGTCGGCGTGGCCGTGCTGCCGCTCGACGCGCCCGTCGAGGTGGAGCTGGTCGTCGAGTTCGCCTAACTCGATCGCCCGTTGCGAATTCGACGGAGATTTTCGGCTTTTTGAGCGAAAACGGGACGCTGTGCCCGGTTTTCCCGAAAATCTCCGTCGAATTCGATGGCGCTGGATGCGCCGTGGCCGGATGCGGATGCGGATGCGCGGGGGCGCTACTTCATCGTGTCGCTGATGGACTGCATCACCATGGTGTCGGCGAGCGTGGTCACGTCACCGATTTCGCGGCCCTCCGCGACATCCCGCAGCAGTCGGCGCATGATCTTGCCCGATCGCGTCTTCGGCAGCTCCTTCACGATGAAGATGTGCTTGGGGCGGGCGATCGCACCGATCTGCTGGGAGACATGCGCGCGCAGGGTTGCGGCGAGGTCCGCGTGGGAGCTGTCGTCGAGGTGGCTGAACTTGATGATCACGAACGCGACGACGGCCTGGCCGGTGACCTCGTCGGAGGCCCCGACAACGGCGGCCTCCGCCGTCATCGGATGCGAGACCAGCGACGATTCGATCTCCGCGGTGGACAGCCGGTGCCCCGACACGTTCATCACGTCGTCGACCCGGCCGAGCAGCCAGATGTCGCCGTCGTCGTCGAGGCGGGCGCCGTCTCCCGCGAAGTACAGCGACTTGTTCTCGAACTTGTCCCAGTAGGTTTCCTTGAACCGCTCCGGGTCGCCCCAGATCCCGCGCAGCATCGAGGGCCACGGCTCGGTGACCACGAGCAGGCCGCCTTTGCCGTGGCCGACGTGCTTGCCGTCGTCGTCGAGCACGTCGATCGAGACGCCTGGGACCGGCACCTGCGCCGAGCCCGGCTTGGTCTCCGTGATCCCCGGGAGCGCCGAGATCATGATCGCGCCGGTCTCGGTCTGCCACCA
>DHJB01000004.1:8214-8549 GCA_002404115.1 Microbacteriaceae bacterium UBA4731 | reverse complement strand
GAGGTCGTCGCCGTCGGCGCCGCGCTCCAGGCCGGCGTGCTGAAGGGCGAGCGCAAGGACGTTCTGCTCATCGACGTCACCCCCCTGAGCCTCGGTATCGAGACCAAGGGCGGCATCATGACCCGCCTGATTGAGCGCAACACGGCCATCCCGACCAAGCGCAGCGAGACCTTCACCACGGCCGACGACAACCAGCCGTCCGTGGCGATCCAGGTCTTCCAGGGCGAGCGCGAGTTCACCCGCGACAACAAGAACCTCGGCACGTTCGAGCTGACCGGCATCGCGCCGGCCCCGCGCGGCATCCCGCAGGTTGAGGTCACCTTCGACATCGACGC
>DHJB01000004.1:7463-8067 GCA_002404115.1 Microbacteriaceae bacterium UBA4731 | reverse complement strand
CGCCAACGGCATCGTGCACGTGTCCGCCAAGGACAAGGGCACCGGCAAGGAGCAGTCGATGACCATCACGGGCGGTTCCTCGCTCGCGAAGGAAGACATCGAGCGCATGGTGCGCGAGGGCGAAGAGCACGCCGCCGAGGACAAGCGCCGCCGCGCGGCAGCCGAGACCCGCAACGGCGCCGAGCAGCTCACCTACTCGATCGAGAAGCTGATCAAGGAAAACGACGACAAGCTCCCCGAGGACGTCAAGTCCGAGGTTCAGGCTGACGTCGACGCGCTCAAGTCCGCGCTCGCCGGGGACGACGACGACGCCGTGAAGAAGGCATTCGACAAGCTCAACGAGAGCCAGGGCAAGCTCGGCGAGGCCATCTACGCCAAGAGCCAGGCGGATGCCGCCACCGGCGCATCCGCTGAGTCCGGCGCCTCCGAGCCGGCCGCGTCCTCTGACGAGGACGTAGTCGACGCCGAAGTCGTTGACGACGAAGACGAAGCGAAGAAGTAATGAACGACAACAACAAGCGCCCGGAAGACGAGCCGACGTCCGGGGGCGTGCCCGAGGAGGGCACCCCAGCGTTCGCTGGTGAGGAAATTGTCGAGGCCGAGG
>DHJB01000004.1:0-7437 GCA_002404115.1 Microbacteriaceae bacterium UBA4731 | reverse complement strand
TCCTCTGCCGAGGGCATCGAAGAGGACGAGCTGACGGTTCAGGACATCCTCGATGCCGCCGAACGCGAGTTCGCCGAGCCGTCGAACGAGCACCTGGCAGACCTCAAGCGAGTCACGGCGGAGTACGCCAACTACCGCCGCCGCACCGAGGCGAACCGCGAGGTGGAACGTGAGCGCGTCACCGGCGAGGTCGTCAAGGGCCTGATCCCGGTGCTCGACGACCTCGACCGCGCCGAGAAGCACGGCGACCTCGGCGCCGACAGCCCGTTCGCGACGATCGCGGCCAAGCTGCGCGCCAGCGTCGAACGCCTCGGCCTCAAGCCGTTCGGGGCGGTCGGCGAGCCGTTCGACCCGACCGTGCACGAGGCGATCTTCCAGCAGCCGAGCGCTGAGGTCGAGGTCGACACCGTCGGTGACGTCGTCGAGACCGGCTACCGCCTGGGCTCGAGCCTGCTGCGCGTGGCCAAGGTCGTCGTGCAGGTACCGAGCGATGGCTAGCCAGGACTGGTTCGATAAGGACTTTTACAAGGTTCTCGGCGTGTCGAAGGATGTCACTCCGGCCGAGTTGAAGACCGCGTACCGGAAGCTCGCGCGTAAGTACCACCCGGATAAGAACCCGGGGAATGCGGCCGCCGAGGCCAAGTTCAAGGAAATCAGCGAGGCCCACTCGGTGCTCGGCGACGCCGAGCAGCGCAAGGAGTACGACGCAATCCGCGCGATGGGCGGTGGAGCTCGCTTCACCGCCCCGGGTGGCGGCGGCCAGGCCGGCGGCTTCGAGGATGTCTTCGGCGGCATGTTCGGGGGCGGTGGCGGGGGCCGTCAACAGAGCTACAGCTTCCAGCAAGGCGGGTTCGATGACATCCTCGGCGGCATGTTCGGCCGTGGCGGCCAGGCCGGCGGCGGGTTCGGCAGCGCGAGCGGCGGATACCGCGGCTACGGCGGACCCACCCGCGGTCATGACGTGGTGGCGACGACGACGATCGACTTCATCACCGCGGTCCACGGCGACCAGATCACCCTGCAGACGCAGGACGGCCGCACAATCAAGGTGAAGATCCCGGCGGGCGTCGCTGACGGCCAGAAGATCAAACTCCGCGGCAAGGGGCAGCCGAGCCCCGACGGCGGGGAGGCGGGCGACATCGTGCTCACCATCACGGTGCGCAAGCACCCCGTCTTCGAGCGCGACGGCCTGAACCTGCGCGTCGCGGTGCCGATCACGTTCGTCGAGGCGACCCTCGGGGCGACCATCGAGGTACCGACACTCGGCGGCCCTCCGGTCAAGCTGCGCGTGGCCGCCGGCACCCCGAGCGGCCGCGTGCTGCGCGTCAAGGGGCGCGGCGTGGTGACGGCCAAGGGAACCGGCGACCTGCTCGCCGAGGTGCTCGTGGCCGTGCCGTCACACCTGTCCAAGGACGCCGAGGAGAAACTCCTGGCCTTCGCTGCGGCCCTGCCGAAAGAGAACCCCCGCGACGACCTGCTCGCCAAGGCACAGGGGTAACCATGGATGAGAACACCCGGGTTTTCGTGATCTCGACGGCCGCAGAGTTGGCGGGCATGCACCCGCAGACCCTGCGCCAATACGATCGCCTGGGGCTGGTCAGCCCGGAGCGCACGCCAGGCAAGTCCCGCCGGTATTCGATGCGGGACGTGGCGAAACTGCGGGAGATTGCGGAACTCGGGTCGCAGGGAGTGAGCCTGGAGGGCATCCGTCGCATCCTCGAACTCGAGGACCACGTGCGCGGGCTCCAGTCACGCCTGCGTGAACTCGAATCGGCGCTGGCCGACGAGCTGCTGAACCGTCCGGGCCGCCGCGTTTTCGCTGCCGGCTCGGCCGGGGAGGTCATCTCGATGCGGGCGGGAACCCGGTCGCGGCGCTCGAACCAGGTCGTCATCTGGCGCCCGCTCGACCACGAGTAGACGGGCGCTGCTCCTGGGGAGGCCCAGAGGTGGAGAACCGGCGGCTAGCCTGAGGGGATGCCTGACTTCTCTTTCGACCGCCTCCGGCGTTACCCGGACGTCGAGGCCGACAACCTCTTCGCGGTCGACGCGAGCGACCGGCTGATCCTCGACGAGGCGGCCGACGCGCTGGCTGCGGCCGGGCCGGGCGAGGTCGTCGTGCTCGAGGACCACTACGGCGCCCTCACCCTCGGCGCGGCAGCGCAGGGCGGCGCCCGGAGCATCCGGGCGCACCAGGACGCCCTCTCCGGCGAGCGGGCGCTCGCCCTCAACGCCGACGACGCCGGTCTCGCGCACGCGTACCGGTCGCTCGACCTGGGCGAGGTGCTGCTGGCCGGCGCTCGGGTCGTGCTGCTGCAGCTGCCGCGCAGCCTGGCGGCCCTGGACGAACTCGCCGGCGCGATCGCGCGTTTCGCCGCGCCCGACGTCGTGGTGTTCGCCGGTGGACGGATCAAGCACATGACCGTCGCGATGAACGAGGTTCTTGGGCGTCACTTCGGCGAACTGAACGTGTCCCCGGCGCGGCAGAAGTCGCGCGTACTCATCGCGTCGGCGCCCCGAGCGCCCCAGGCGGGTGCGCCCGAGTGGCCGCGCACGGCGGAGCATCCGGACCTCGGGCTCACCATCAGCGCGCACGGTGCAGCTTTTGCCGGCACCACGATCGATATCGGCACCCGCTACCTGCTCGAATTCCTCGACCGGATGAAGCCGGGTGCGCAGGCCGCCATCGACCTCGGCTGCGGAACCGGTGTGCTGGCCGCCGCCCTCGCCCGGAGCCGGCCGTCGCTGCACGTGATCGCCACCGACCAGTCTGCCGCCGCTGTCGCATCCGCCCGCGAGACCATGGTCGCCAATTCCCTGGCTGGCCGGGTGAGCGTCCTGCGCGACGACGCGCTCGGCAGCCTGCCGGGTGCCTCGGCCGAGCTCATCCTGCTGAACCCGCCGTTCCATATCGGCTCGTCGGTGCACGCCGGGATCGCGCTGAAGCTCTTCGAGGACGCCGCCCGAGTGCTCCGGCCCGGCGGGGAACTGTGGACCGTGTGGAACACGCACCTCGGCTACCGTCCGGCGCTCACCCGCATCGTCGGAGAGACCCACCAGGTTGGCCGCAACACGAAGTTCACCGTGACGGTGTCAACCCGGCGCTGACCCCTGCCCGCGAAACTGCAGTTGTGGTCGCTATAGCGGCGTTTTAACGCGCACAACTGCGTTTTCGCGGGGGTTTCGGACGAGGTCCAGGGCCTCGCCATTGAGCACGTCGAGCTGCCAGCCGTCCGCGTGGTGGCGCACGACCGTGAGCGCGGCGTTGTCGATGCTGCCGACCTGCCGGTCGAACGCCTGCGCGAGGCTCAGGCGGATGAGCGTGCCATGGGCGACGACGATGATCCGAGCGCCGGGATGTTCGCGGGCGAGCAGGCGCAGGCTGTCGATACCGCGGTCAGCGACGCCGGCCTCGGTCTCGGCGCCGTGGAAGCCGCCCGGAAACCGCAGCGCATCGAGCTCCTCGCCCGCGCAGAGCCCCTCCGCCGGGCCGTAGTCGCGCTCGACGAGGCCGGGGATGCGCCGGGTCACGTCGAGCGCGAGCCCGGCGGCGATCAGGTCGGCGGTTTCGGCGGCGCGGGAGAGCGGGGAGGAGACGATGAAGTCCCAGTCGTAGCCGGAGAGGGCCGCAACGGCATCCGTCGCCTGCGCGCGGCCGGTGTCGTTCAACGGGATGTCGGTGGCACCCTGGATGCGCAGCTCGGCGTTCCAATCGGTCTGGCCGTGACGGATGAGGGCAAAGGTTGTCGTGGGGCTCACCTCCCCATTGTGCCGTGGCAGGCTGGGCGGATGCCCTGTGTGACGCTGCGCGGGCCTCCGAGGCTGCCTTAGGCCAGCAGTTCGCGGATGTCTGCTGCGGTGAACCCGGTTCCGCCGGCCGCGCTGTCGGTCATCACGCTCTCGAACAGCCGGGCCTTGGTTGCCTTGAGCGCCATCACCTTCTCCTCGATCGTGTCCTTGGAGACCAGTCGGTAGACCATGACGTTCTTCGTCTGCCCGATCCGGTGCACGCGGTCGACCGCCTGCGCCTCCGTCGCGGGGTTCCACCACGGGTCGAGCAGGATGACGTAGTCGGCCTCGGTGAGGTTGAGGCCGAAACCGCCCGCCTTGAGGCTGATCAGGAACACCGAGGTGTCGCCGTTCTTGAAGTCGGCGATCGTGCGGGCGCGGTTGCGGGTCTTGCCGTCGAGGTAGGAATAGGAGATCCCGGCGCCGTCCAGGCGGCTGCGCGCCTTGGCGAGGTACTGGGTGAACTGACTGAAGATCAGGGTACGGTGCCCCTCCGCCACGGTGTCCTCGAGCAGTTCGAGCAGGGCATCGAGCTTGGTCGACGGGATGCTGTCGTACTTCTCGTCGTAGAGGCTCGCGTCGAGGCTGAGCTGGCGCAGCATGGTCAGCGACCGGAAGATCTCGAACCGGTTGGAGTTCAGGTCTTCGATCAGCCCGAGCACCTTCTGCCGCTCCCGCGCGAGGTGGGTGTCGTAGACCTTGCGGTGTTTCGGGTGCAGCTCCAGCTCGAGCACCTGCTCCTGCTTGGCCGGCAGGTCGCCGGCCACCTGGTCCTTGGTGCGGCGCAGCATGAACGGGCGGATGCGCCGGCGCAGCTGGGCGAGCCGCTCGTTGTCGGACTCCGTCTCGATTGGCTTCTGGTAGTACTCGGCGAACCGGCCGGGGCTCGGGAACAGGCCGGGCGCGGTGATCGACAGCAGCGACCAGAACTCCATCAGGTTGTTCTCGAGCGGCGTTCCCGTGATCGCCAGCTTGAACGGCGTCGACAGCCGGCGGGCGCACTGGTGGGCGCGGGACTGGTGGTTCTTCACGAACTGCGCCTCGTCGAGCAGGAGTCCGGCCCACTCCCGGGCGTTGTACTCGTCGAAATCGAGGCGGAACAGCGTGTACGAGGTGATCACGACGTCGGCGTCGGCGCTCGCGTCGGCGAGGCTGCTCGCCCGCTTCCGGGACGTCTCGGTGATCGTCGCGACGTTGAGGCCCGGCGCGAACCTGGCGCATTCGGCGGCCCAGTTGGGCACCACGCTGGTCGGCGCGACGACGAGGAACGGCGCCCGGCCCGCGCCGCCGGCCGCGTCACGGGCGTGCGTGATCAGGGCAATCGCCTGCAGCGTCTTGCCGAGTCCCATGTCGTCGGCGAGGATGCCGCCCAGCCGGTGGTCGTAGAGGAAGCTCAGCCAGTCGAAGCCGGCCTGCTGGTAGCCGCGCAGGGTCGCGCGGACACCCTCCGGCAGGGGGCGCTCCGGGACGCCGGCGGCATCCGTTGACCCGGCCGCGGCCAGTCCCTCGACCGTCCTGCGCCAGGCGGCGGCCTGCCCGGCGACGACGCCGAGCGCCTGCAGTTCCTCCCAGAGGTCGGCCTGGAAGCGGCTGATCCCGAGCGAGTGCGAGCCGGATTCCTGCAGGCCGCGGGCCTCCTCGATCAGGCGTCGCAGCTGGTGCAGATCCGGCCGGTCGAGACTGAAATACGTTCCGCTCTGCAGGATCATCAGCTCGCGCTCCGCGGCCAGCGCGCGGAACAGGTCGTCGAACGGGATCTCCTCGCCGTCGATGCTCACAGTCACGGCCAGGTCGAACCAGTCGTGGCTGTCGGCGCGATCCGTGGTGGCCAGGCTGATCACGGGCGACTCGTCCGCTTCGCGGTAGTCGCGGGCCTCGCCGACCAGCTGCACGACCACGTCGGCGGATGCCTCGAGCTCAGGCACGGCGCCCGCCAGGAACTCGATCATCGCCGCGTCGCGGAGCGTCGTGTGGGCACGGAGCCGAGGCCGGCCGGCGAGGGACTGGGCCGGGTCGGTCGCGAGGGCAGGGAAGCGCTCAATCAGGCCGTCGAGCGAGCGCAGGATGTCCGCCTCGCGGGGATCGTCACGGAATTGGGTGTCGCCCGGTGCGGCCCGGAGGCGGTGCCGGTAGAGGGCCGGCGCCGGGCCGGCCTCGGCGGTGGCTTCGGCGGTGCCCTCGGCGGTGGGGGAGCGGTAGTGCCAGTCCCAGTTCAACTCGATGCGGGCATCCGGGTGGTGGCGGATCGACAGTGCGAGCGCGGGGCGGGCGGTCTCCGGGAGGTCGAAGGAGCCGTCGTCGCTCGTCAGGGTGAGGCGCTGGCGGAGGAATGGGTAGTAGTCGGCGAGGAAGGCGGCCTCGTCGGCCGGGGGAATGGAGATCGGGCCGCCGGAGGCCAGCGCGAGCATGTCGGCGCCGACCGCGCTCGCGAGCGGCGCGAGGGTGAGGCGGACCGCGCCGGACGGGCCGTCCCAGGTGAAGATTCCGTGCGCCGGCTCTCCGATGAAACCGAAGTGCCGCGGTGCCAGCCGGCGGCCGTCGAGGGTGAGGGCAGGGGTGAGCGCGAGGCCGTTTTGCTGCCGGTGGATGTCGAGGTGCAGTTCGGCCGGGCTCGGGGAGAGGAGCACCGGGTCCTGGGCCGGCCCGGAGGAGACCAGCTGGAGCCCGGCGGCCCGTGCTTCCTCGAGCAGCTCCCAGAGCGCGCGGTTGTCGAAGCCGTCGACGTGGATCCACTGCTCCGTGTAGGCGTAATACCGCTGGCCGGCGGCGTGCAGGGCGTACAGCGAGGACAGGATCTTCAGCTGCGCCGGGTTGAACGAGCCGCGGGCGTAGCCCAGGTTGTCCCAGTTCAGGTTGCCGCGGATCCAGGCGCCCCGCTTGCCCATGACCATCGGACGGGCTCCCAGTCGCTGGCGCGCGGGCTGCAGCCCGGCGGCGGTCCGGGTGGGGCGGCCGGGCGCGAGGAGCTCGAACTGCAGGGCGATCGCGGTGCCCGTTGTGGCGGTGGTACCCGGCCGGGCGAGCGGCTCGAGCGCTGACCGCCACGCGGGGACGCTCGGCGGGGCGGTCTCGGTCCGGGGCGGCCTGGCGGGGGCGAAGACCGGCGGGGGCTCTGATGCCCAGTCGTCGAAGTCGTCGTCGGGCCGGGGTGCGGTGCTGGCGGATGCCGTGATGCCGGATGCGGGAGGGGTGCTCGTGCCCGCGCCGGTGCCCGCGCTGGCGATCAGCAGGGCGGCGACGTGCTTGCAGTTGCGTTTCATCGGGCAGGTGCACACGCCGGTTGCGCGCACCACGGCGCCGGCCTTACTCAGCGTGAATGAGACGGTCACCGAATACGGGCTGGGGTTCGTGCCCCTGACCTCGCCGTAGAGCTGCGTTCCCGAACCGAACCAGGACTGCGCCGCAACGTGCCCGTTTCGGGCGTAGCGCTCGCCGCGGGAGAACGCCTGGCTGCCGACGAGGAGCGCGATCTCGTGGGAGCTGAGGGTATGGGCCATAGTGAAGGAGAGTCCGTGCCGTTGGTGGGCCACCATTGTCCCACGCTGCGCTGGGCGATGCCCGAACGCCGCTGGCGCACCTTCCTCCATCGCGAAACTGCACTTGTGGTCGTTATCAACGCGTTTTAGTGACCACAACTGCGTGTTCGCGGAA
>DHJB01000014.1:29542-30018 GCA_002404115.1 Microbacteriaceae bacterium UBA4731 | reverse complement strand
CCGCGGCGACGCCGACCGCGGCGATGCCGACGCCGATGCTCGTGCCGCTGCCGTTGCTGATGCCGATTCCGCCGCCGGTGCCGCGGTCGGTGCCCTCGGCATCGAGCCAGCGCAGGGTCTCCCCCGACTGCAGCACGCGGCGCGCGGCGAGGGCAGCCCGGTAGAAGCTCAGCGTTGACTCTGCGTCAGCCTCCTGGGCCTCCACGGAGTACGCGGCGAACCAGGCCGGCTGCGGCAGGTGCGCGCCGCCGGGGCCGAAGCCGAAGGATGCCCCTTCCATGGTCCACGGCAGCGGAACGCGGCATCCGTCTCGCCCCTTCTCCGCGCCGGCCGAGCGGAGCCAGGTCGGATCCTGCAGCACCTCGCCGGCGAGGTCGGCGACCTCCGGCAGTCCCAGCTCCTCGCCCTGGTACAGGTAGGCCGAACCCGGCAGCGCGAGCCCGAGCAGGGTCACGGCACGGGCGCGCCGCAGCCCC
>DHJB01000014.1:29082-29353 GCA_002404115.1 Microbacteriaceae bacterium UBA4731 | reverse complement strand
GACGACGCCCCGGAGTGCTCCGCCTCGGTCAGGTTCTTCTCGATGATCGTGCGGAACTGCTGCGCATCCCATTCCGCCCGGAGCAGGTCGAAGTTGAACGCCTGGCCGAGCCCGTCCGGGCTGGCGTAGCGCGCACGGCGCTCCGCCGGCACCCACGCCTCGGCGACGGCCGTGCGGGGCGGGTCGTACTCGTTGAACAGCCGGCGCCACTCGGCGTAGACCTCGTGCACCGCGTCACGGTCGAACAAGCGGTGCGAGCCGTCGATGGGCA
>DHJB01000014.1:21113-28908 GCA_002404115.1 Microbacteriaceae bacterium UBA4731 | reverse complement strand
CCGTCGACGCCCCGGTCCGCCCAGAACTTGAGGGTGAGGAGGAACTCGTCGCGCACGGCCCGGTTGTCCCAGTTGAAGTCGGGCTGCTCCGGCGCGAACAGGTGCAGGTACCACTGGCCGTCGGCAACCCGGGTCCAGGCCGGACCGCCGAAGATGGATTCCCAGTCCGTGGGCGGCTGGGCTCCGTCCCGGCCGGTGCCGTCGCGGAAAATGTAGCGCTCGCGTGCGGCGGATCCTCGGGGTGACTCGAGCGCCTCGCGGAACCACACGTGCCGGTTCGACGAGTGGTTCGGCACGATGTCGACGACGACCTTGATGCCGGCGGTGTGCAGCGCCTCCGTCATCCGGTCGAATTCGGCCAGGGTGCCGATGCGCGGGTCCACGTCACGGTAGTCGTCCACGTCGTAGCCGCCGTCGGCGAGGGCGGACGGGTAGAACGGGCTCAGCCAGACCGCATCCACCCCCAGGCTCTGCAGGTAGTCGACGCGAGAGATGAGGCCGGCCAGGTCGCCGATACCGTCGCCGTTGGCGTCGGCGAAGCTGCGCGGATAGACCTGGTAGACCACGGCCTGGCGCCACCAGTTGGCGTCGGAGGCCCCGTCGTTTCGGGTGTTCGTGGGTTCTTGCAGGGTGTTCGTCATGCCATCTCCCTTACTCGTGCTGCTGATTCTACTTTCGGCGCACGCCTGATGGGCACGGCCCGGCTCCCTCTCGGACGGGCCGTCCCGAACCGCGGAGATTCTCCCGCCACGACGCCCACAAGTCGCGGAATTGGGGGCGATTCGCGAGAATCTCAGCGGTTAGGAACAAGGGTCGGAGATAATCGGTCACGTCGGGGCCCGCGAACGGTCGATGCCTGGGGAATGAATCCCCAGATACATGCGTTTGCATAAACATCGTCGATACTCGACGACATGCATTTGGATTGACCCGCCAGGAAGGGACCCATCATGACCGTTCAGACATCCGGACTGCATCACGTCACCGCCATCGCCGGTGCGCCGCAGCGGAACATCGACTTCTACGTCACGGGCCTCGGCCTGCGCCTCGTCAAGAAGACCGTGAACTTCGACGACCCGGGCACGTACCACCTCTACTACGGCGACGACTCCGGACGCCCGGGCTCGCTGCTCACCTTCTTCCCGTGGACCGGCGTCGCGGCCGGACGCCACGGCAGCGGCCAGTCGACCTCGACGGCGTTCTCCGTTCCGGCCGGCAGCCTGGGCTGGTGGTCAGAGCACTTCACGGCGCTCGGCGTCGAATCCCGGCTCGACACCGGCTCGTCCCACGAGGAACGGCTCTCCCTGCGCGACCCTGACGGGCTGCAGCTCGACCTCGTCGCCTCCTCCACGGTGGATCCGCGCAACCCGTGGGATTCGGCATCCGTACCCGCCGACTACGCGGTGCGCGGCCAGCACTCCTCGGTGCTCACGGTGGCCGACCCAGCCAAGACCGTCGAGGTGCTCACGCGTGATCTCGGTATGCAGATCATCTCGGAGAGCGCGGGCCGCGTGCGCGTGGGTGCCGGCGACGGGCTCGCCGGGAACATCGTCGACGTGATCGCCGATCCGAACGGCAAGGTCGGCCTGACCGCCGGCGGCACCGTGCACCACGTGGCGTTCCGCGTGCCGGACAAGACGACCCAGGCGAAGTGGCGCGAGGAACTGGTCGACCGCGGCTACGCCGTGACGGAGATCCTCGACCGGCAGTACTTCACCTCGATCTACTTCCGCGAGCCGGGCGGCGTGCTCTTCGAGATCGCCACCGACACCCCCGGCTTCGACATCGACGAACCGCTGCTCGAACTCGGCCGCTCGCTCAAGCTTCCGCCGTGGCTCGAGCCGAGCCGCGAGCAGATCGAACGCAAGGTCGTGCCGATCACGCTGCCCGCCGAGAACAACCCCGCGCTCGTCGCGGGCGAGTAGGGCAAGCGATGAGCGCGCACCCCACCGGGCTGCCGGACGGCCCCGAGACGGCCGACCTCGACTGGCCGCACATCTACCACGCCGGCTCGCCCGGCAGCCCCGTCTTCCTCATGCTCCACGGAACCGGCGGCAATGAACAGGAGATCTCCGGCCTGGCCGACGCGCTTGACCCCGAGGCGACCGTGCTGGCGCCCCGCGGCCGGGTCACCGAGGGCGGCATGCTGCGCTGGTTCCGCCGGCACGCCGAGGGCGTGTTCGACGTCGACGACGTCGTGCGCCGGGCCGGCGAGCTGGCGGGATTCATCGCTTGGGCGCGGCAGTACTACGACCTCGGCGAGCGCCGCATCGTCGCCGTGGGTTTCTCGAACGGGGCCAACATCGCCCTGGCGACGGCTCTGCTGCACCCCGAGGCAATCAACCGGGTCGTCGCGTTCTCCGGCATGTTCCCGCTCGATGGCCGCCCGCTCTCCACGGATCTGTCGCACACCGAGGTGGTCCTGCTCAACGGGCGCTCGGATGCGATGGCCCCGCTCCCCCGGGTCACCACGCTCGTCTCCGTGCTCACCGAGCGCGGCGCGCACGTCGAGCAGGCCCTGCGCGAGGGCGGGCACGGCATCGCGCCAACGGATGTCGATGCCGCCGCCGACTGGCTGGCCCGGCACTCGTAGAGGGTGTGCGAACCGACACCGCTTCGCCGGCGCCTCGGCCTTGAATCCGTCCGGCGACGCGAACCCCGACATGGCGACGATTCCCAGCCCACGCGCAACGCGTGCCCGTGCGAGCGACGGCGGCTCCCTGAGCTCGGAATCGTCGCCGCCGCCGCGACCACAGACCGCGTCTTGGCGGGCGGCCGTCCGCACCCGTTTCAGTCGGTAGGAACGTTGTACCCGTGCAACGCGGGCGGCCCCGAGCCGATCGTGATGGTGGTGATCGCCGCATTGATGACGCTCGGGAAAGCCGTGCGGTACCGGTCGATTGGCATGTCGAGCGCTCTGCAGAGGACGAGCCTGATCAGGGTCGAGTGCATCACGACGAGCACCGGAGCGCTCGAGTGCACCGCAGCGATCTCCTCGAGCGCCGTCCACGCCCGCTCGAGCGCCGCAATTCCCGGCTCTCCCCCGGGCAGAGGGGAATGACCTGGAGATCGGTGGAATTCGTTGAGTTCCGAGGGAAAGACAAGTCGCATTTCGGAGCTGGTCATCCCTTCGCCTTGCCCGAAGTCGACTTCGCGCAGCCGCGGGTCGATTCGCAGCGGGAGTCCGAGCTGCGTCGCCGCCGGAGTCGCCGTGATCACGGCGCGTGACAGGTCAGA
This sequence comes from Microbacteriaceae bacterium UBA4731, assembly GCA_002404115.1. The sequence goes on along the minus strand of DHJB01000014.1, from coordinate 25,671 downwards.
GGAGTAGACGGCTTCGATGGTCTGGCTGCCGGCCCAGCGCCCGAGCGCCGCGGCCTGGGCCACGCCCCGTTCGGTGAGTCCGACATCTGACGAACCGGCGTACCGGTTCTCGGCGTGCCAGATCGTCTCGCCGTGCCTGGCCAGGAGGAGTGTGCTCACGAGGCGACCCACCCCAAATCCACGAGTTCGCTGCGGAAGGCGGCGTACTGGTCTTCGAGGGGGGAGCGGTTCGCTTCGTTCGGTTCGAAGCTGGCGCCCAGGGGCGACATCTTCGCGGCGACTTCGGGCAGGGGTGTTGCGGCGCCGGCGAGCTGGCCGGACGCCCATGCCGCGAGAATCGCCATTCCGGTCGACCCTTCGGCGGAAGCCGGGATGGAGATCACTCGGCCGAGCAGATCGGCGCGCAGCTGCGTCCACCACGGGTTTCTCGTTGCTCCGCCCGACGACGTGAAAGTGCCGGTCACCGGGACGCCGGCGTCCATCATCGTTTCGACGGCGAGTCGTTCCACGCAGGCGATGCCGAGAAGGATGGACGCGAGCAGCGCGTCGGCGTCGAGGTGCTGGGCGGCATCCTCGAGCGGAACACGCGCTCCGTCGATGCAGACAAACCCGCGCGCGTCGGGTCGGATGACGGGAAACCGTTCGCCCGATCCCACCAGCGGGTAGCTCGGCGGAATGAGGTGCAGCCGACCGGCATACGTCGCGGCGATCCGTTCGGACCGCGCGGTGAGGTCGTCACCGGGGAATACCGCGCTGATCGCACCCGCCCCGACGCTCGACGCGCCGCCCGGGAACCACAGGCCGTCATGCGGTGCCCGGTGCGAGTAGATGGCTCCGGATTCGTCGACGACGATCCGGTCACTCACGCCCTTCACGACAAGAGTGGTGCCGATGACGGTGTGCCAGTCGCCGAGTGCGAGCGTGCCAGCGCCGAGTTGCGCGGCGCATCCGTCGGTCATGCCGGCGAACACGGGGGTTCGCTCCGGCAGGCCCGTGGCCGCCGCCCACTCGGCGGAGGAATGCCCCAGCACGCTTCCGGGAGCCACTACCTCGGCCAGGCGCCCAGGATCGATGCCGAGGGAGTCGAGCGCGGTCGTCGGCCACTCGAGTTCCAACAAGTCGTAACCCGATTTCAGCGAATGACTCCAGTCGGATGCCACGGGCCCGCCCGTCAGCGCTGCCGCGACCATATCGGCTTGGTTGGCGATTCTCGAGCCGCCGGCCAGCAGGCCCTGTCTCGTGAGCCACAGGATCTTGGGGAGCGCCCAGGTGGGCTGGATGCGATAGCCGAGCCGCCTCCACCGCTCGGGATCGGCGGCGGCGACCTCGTCGCTGAGCGCACCGGCCCGCCCGTCGTCGTACATGACACCGGGAGACAGGGCCGAGCCCGTCGCATCCACCGTCGTGATGGTGCCAGAGGTCGCGCAGGTGGCGACACCTGCGATGCGCGCCCGATCGGTCGCGTTGAGCGTGTTGATCGCGGAGGCCATGGCCGCGCGGGTCTGCCCAACCCAGTCAGCGGGGTCCTGTTCGTGGCGATTGCCGATGCGTGTGCTCGTCAGCGGCGCCGAGCCGGACGCGCGCACGACGCCACAATCATCGACGATGTTCACTTTGACGCTCTGGGTTCCGACGTCGACACCGAGCCATAGCTGGTTCATCGTCAACGTCCCAGGGCCCACAGGGCGCGGGCACTGGCCAGTTGCCGGCGATAGCCGTCATACGCGCGGTCGTAGAACGCGACTCGGTCGGCGTCCGGTTCGATTCGGCGTCGCTGCGAGCGCCAGAGTTCCTCGTCGACCGGGGCGCCGAGACCGGCCCAGGCGACCATCGCTGCACCACGCGATCCGACCGCGGCGTCGTTGGGCACGTACAACGGGCGGCCGAGGACGTCCGCGAAGATCTCAGCCCAGGCGTCGGATTGCAGGCCGCCACCGCAGGCGGCAACGTCTCCGTCCAGCCCCATTTCCTCGAAGCAGTGCCGCGCCGCGAAGGCAAGTCCCTCGCACAAACCGCGCACGATGTCGGCGCGCGTGCTGCGCAGCTGCAGTCCGGTGAACTGGCCACGCGCGAACGGGTCGACGAACGGTGCCCGTTCGCCGGCCGGTGAGAAGAACGAGAGAGCTCCGACGCCGTTCGCGCCCGGCGGGCTCTGCCGGAGCAGCCCGTTCACGTCTGCGGGAACGAGGTCGAACAGAGAGAGGAGCCAGTCGATGCTGGCGGTGCCCACCATCGACGGCATGAAGCGGAGGTAGAGCGCTGACCTGGTGCGCCCACGGCCGCCGTCGCCCCCTCGGTCGAACCGGGGTTCTCCCCGGCGGCCGCGATGAGCGAGGCAGCGAGCGCCTGAAGTTCGGCAACATCGATCCCCTCCAGCACCCCCTGCTCGACGTCGCCGAGCAGGGTCATGCGCGGCTCCCTGCGCTGATGAATTCGCGCGGCAGGCTCGTGAACGCTTCGACGCCGCCGGCTCACCTGCTGGCGAGGGCCTCGGTCAAACCGGTCCACGGGAGGCCCGCCACGCGCTCACGTTCCGGCCGGGCGTCGAAGGTCATGTCCGTCGTGTTCATGGCTACGGCAGCCTGCGCCACCCTCGCCATGAACGGCGAGAAGGGTTTGGCTGCCACGGCCATCATCCGGAGCGCAGGCAGCGGGATCCGGTTCGTTTTCCCTGCGGTTCCGGCCGAGGCGTGCAGCGCGTCGGAGAGCTCATTCAGGGTCAAGTCGGTTCCGCCCCAGTCGATTGACTGTCCCCGCAGCGCCGGATCGTCCACGGCCCGGCGAATGAGCGCGGCGGTATCCGTGACCGAGACGAAATTGACGGGAATATTGCCGGATCCGAAGACCGTGGTGGAGTTCTTCTCCTTCAGCGACTGACCCAACGCATCCAGATACGTTTCGAGGCAGGCCGTGGGGCGGATGATCGTCCAGTCCAGGTCCGCGCCGCGGAGCGCCTGTTCCGCGGCGTGTTTCATGCGCAGAAGCGGGAGCGAGGCATCCGCGGCCGCTCCGTGCATGGACACCAGGATGACGTGGCCAACGCCGGCCCGTGCCGACGCGCGGATGAGGTTCAGGTTGCCATCCCGATCCACGCTTTCTGGCGTGGAGGAGCCCATGGGCCCGAAGCCGCTGACCGCGGAAATAACGGTGGAGCAGCCCGCGACCGCCCGCGCAGCATCCTCGCTGTTGCGGATGTCGCCGACGACGCAGTCCGCGCCGTCCGCGCTGAGCCGGGCGGCAGCATCCGTGTTGCGGGTGAGCACTCGCACCGGGATGCCGTCGCGCAGGAACCCTTGCACCAGGACGCTGCCCAGCCTTCCGGTGCCGCCGGCCACGAGGATCATGGCGTCGACGCTCCTACCACCTGACGGCCCACGGCGTCATCCACGGTTCCGCTGCCTCGCTCGACCGGTTCCAGATAGAACCGCGCTGCGGTTATTTCGTCGCCGCTCACCGTGAAGACGGATACCCCGGCCATTTCATGCGCAGAACCGTCGCGCCGGGTGCCGGCCATCGACCATTCGGTCCAGACTCGCTCGCCGTCGATGACCGTGTCTAGCACGGCGCTGCGAATGTCCGGAACGCCCGCGAAGATCTGCGCCCAGTTGGCGCGCACCTGTGACCTGCCGGTGAAGCCACGCAGCGGATGCGCCGGCGTCTCATTGACGTAGTCCTCGGCGAAGCAGGCCGCGAGCGCGTCGAGGTCGTGGTCGTTCACGGCCCGGGCGAGGCGGTTGACCGTTGCAAGGGGTCCGGATCCCGTGCCGCTGTTCGTCGCTGGAGAGTTCATTTGAGTCACCGATCCATATTCGATACAGTTCCTAATATCCAATTAGGAGTGTAGGCCTCGTGCAGAAGACGGTCAAGAGTCAGCGGCCCTATGACGCGAGCGGACGGCGCGCCCGCGCGGAGGCCAACCGCCAGCGGGTGCTGGAGGTGGCGCGCCGGCTGTTCCTCGCGGACGGCTACGGCGCGACGACCGTCACCGCCATCGCGGCGGATGCCCAGGTCTCCGCGGAGTCCGTCTACAAGGCCTTCGGCGGCAAGTCCGGCCTGGTGCGGGCCATCCACGAGCGGAGCCTTCTGGGCGCGGGCCCCGTCCCGGCCGAGCAGCGGTCGAATGAGGCGCAGGCCGCGGAGACGGATGCCCGGGTGCTGGTCCGGCGGCTCGGGACCTTCGTCACCGAGGTGGCTCCGGTGGTGGCCCCGGTGATGCGCCTGATCCAGGATGCCGCCGCCGGCGGCGACGCTGCCATGGGGGCCCTGCTTGCGGAGGTGGAGGCCGCCCGGTACGAGCGCATGCTGCACAACGCCCGCACGCTAGCGGGGCGGGGACTGCTCGCGCAAGGCCTGACGTCCGAGCGAGCCGCCGACGTGATGTGGATGTACACCGCTCCCGAGATCTACGAAAACATGGTGGTCGAACGCGGCTGGACGCTCGACGAGTTCGGAGAGTTCGTGGCACGCGCCCTGGCGGTGGCGCTGCTGGACTGACTGGTGGTGATGGTGGTGGTCGCACGTCACCTGGGCGGCCTCGACCATGTTCCGCCGAGCGGGA
>DHJB01000014.1:20117-20982 GCA_002404115.1 Microbacteriaceae bacterium UBA4731 | reverse complement strand
CGCGGGTGGCGCGCCACCCGCGAAACGGCGTACTTCCAGCGAGACGGAACTCGACGAGCTCCAACACCGGCGGACGGCGGCGTTCATTCGCAGCCCGGACGCAGCGCGGGCCCCGGTGGGCCATGAATGCCTCCACGGCTGGGAATCGTCGACGCCCTGGCGCCAGCTGACGGCCCCCACTGCGCGGCCGACAACAGATAGGCGCGGGGCCGGGGGCCCGGGCGACGGATGCCGCTACGGCAGCGGCGACGTCAACCTCAACGCCATCGCGGCCGCGGTCATCGGCGGAACGAGCCTCTTCGGCGGGCGCGGCACCGCGTTCGCGGCGCTGCTCGGGATCATCGTCATCCAGTCGATCTCGAGCGGCCTGACCCTGCTCAACCTCGACTCATCGTTCCGGTTCATCGTCACCGGAATCGTGCTGCTGCTCGCGGTCACCCTCGACTCGGTCACGCGCCGGTCGCGTACGTCACACGGTCGCGCATAGCCCAATCCGGTCGCCTCCGAGCCTGCCGGCAGTCCGCACCACGTGCGGGCTGCCGGCTCGTTTTTTGTGGCGGAATGGACCGCCGAAGGCTATTTCTGGCCAACCATTCTCAGGGCGAGCAGCGCATAGGCGCGTGCCGCGATGACCAGCTCGTCTATCCCCACGGACTCGTTGACCTGGTGCGCCCGCGGCCACCGTCGCCCCCTCGGTCGAACCGGGGTTTTCCCCGGCGGCCGCGATGAGCGAGGCAGCGAGCGCCTGAAGTTCGGCAACATCGATCCCCTCCAGCACCCCCTGCTCGACGTCGCCGAGCAGGGTCATGCGCGGCTCCCTGCGCTGATGAATTCGCGCGGCAGGCTCGTGAACGCTTCGACGCCG
>DHJB01000014.1:14415-20077 GCA_002404115.1 Microbacteriaceae bacterium UBA4731 | reverse complement strand
CGGCGGTTACCCGGATGGACTCAGAAAGCTCGTAACCGTAGTTGTCCATCCACATTCCACCCATCAGATGGAAGGTCATGTTCTCCTGGAGCACGGTTTCGTCTTCACCGCGCAGGCTGACGGTGCGTTCGCCCCAGTCGGGCGGGTAGGCGATGCCGATCGAATATCCGATGCGTGATGGTTTGACCAGTCCGTGTTGCGCGAGCGTCGAGTTCCACGCGGCGAGGTCGCGCGCCACCACACCTGGTCGAATCACCTCGAGGACCGCTTCGATTCCCTCGTCAACCGCGCCGGCGAGCTTCTGACGCTGGGCCGACGGACGACCCAGCATGAGGGTTCGGGCCAGAGGAATGTGGTAGCGCCGATGCGCCCCGGCCAGCTCCACGACGACGGCCTGGCCGTCGGTGAACCGATCTTCGGTCCACGTGAGGTGCGGCGTGTCGGCGGCCTCGCCGGTGGGCAACATCGGCACGATAGCGGGTAGTCGCCGCCGAATTCCGCCGTTCCAGAGATCTGTGCCTTGCTGATCGCCGCGGCAGCGTCCAGTATCCCGGCTGGCCGAGACGATCACATGCGACGGATAATGGCGGAAGATGGTTGGAGGTGCACTCGCGATGGTCCTCGTGGTCGTTTGCAGCGTGCTGCTTCTCGCCGGGCTGGTCCTGATCGTGGCCTGGGGAGGGCATGACCTGCGTGCGCCGGTCGCGGAGGCGCCTGCTGCCGCCACGGAGACGGCGCCCGCTGCGGCTCCCTTCCGAATCAGGGCTCGCCGGGCGCTTCGCCGTTACCTGTGGTGGGCCACCGTCATGACCGTCGCTTGGATGGCATCCGGAATTCTCATGGCCGGCGCCGGCGGACGAATCGTCATGCGCGTGCTGGCGCTGACATCGCCGGATGCCGCGGGGCGGCTCACCGAGGCCCAGGCCCACGTCGGCGACATCACGGCCGGCGGCAGCCTGGCGCTCCTCCTCTTCGGGGCCCTGCCCGGGGCCTTCCTCTCGGCGGTGCTGTATGCGCTGATCCACAGCTGGCTGCCCCGCGGCCGACTCGGGGGCGCCCTGTTCGGGGTGGTGCTCCTGCTCCTCTTCTCCACGACGGTGGATCCCCTGCGCTCGGGCAACGTCGACTTCGACATCCTGGGGCCGGGCTGGCTGGCGGCCCTGCTGTTCTCCGTGCTGGTCATCCTGCACGGGATGCTCGTGGCCGCTATCGCCGGTTGGTACAGCAGGCGGCTGCCGCTGCGGCCGAGTCGGCCGTGGCTGGCCCGTTCGCCGCTGCTGGCCGCGCTCGTGTACGTCCCGGTCGGCATCGTACTGGCCGCCGGCGCCGTGCTCGTGCTGGTCGGGACAAGCCTGCTGCCGGCCGCCGCGCGGTGGTGGTCCTCGCGCAGCGTCACCTGGGCGGGCCGGGCCACACTGGTTCTGCTGGCAGCGCTGGCGATCCCCGGGTGTGTCGCGGGGGTGGTCTCGATCGTGGGTAGGTGACGCGTCTCGCCGCCCGCGTCGATAGTCCCTAGCCCAGACGCACCGCGGGCCCCGGTGGGCGACGGATGCCGTTACGGCTGGGAATCGTCGCCGGTTGCGGAGGGCGCGCATCCGTCCGCCGTGCGAGGCGGCCGAGCTGCTGAACTGACTGCGGACCCCGCCCGCGTCGATGATCCCCAGCCCAGACGCAGCGCCTGCCCCGGTGGGCGATGGATGCCTCCACAGCTGGGAATCGTCGCCGGGGCGGAGGCCTCGCATCCGGCTGCCATGCGAGCGCCGCCGAGGGGGCGCATACGTCTATCACGCGAGGCGGGCGGCGCGGGCGTCCAGCCCCCTTGCGCGTCGCGGTGACGGTTTCTAGCCTGAGCGCATGACAGAACACACAGGCCCGAAAGAGACAGACCCGGAGCCGCCCTTGCTCCAGCCCGTACTCCAGCTGTGCCTGGTCGTCGGGGCGGCCGATTACGACGCCGCGGTGCGCTTGTACCGCGACGCGCTCGGCCTCACCGAAGAGGAATCGTTCGAGAACGAGGGCGGGGCGCGCGGGATGGTCCTCAACGCAGGCCGGGCCACTTTGGAGCTGCACAACCCGGCGCACCGGAAGATGATCGACGAACTCCAAACCGACGGCAGCGAGAGCGAGCACATCCGGGTGGCGTTCGAGGTGACCGATGCGGCGGGCAAGACGCAGCAACTGACGGATGCCGGCGCCACGCTGATCGCTTCGCCGCGACTGACGCCGTGGCAGAGGCTCAATTCCCGGCTCGAAGCTCCGGCCGGCCTCACCGTGACCCTGTTCCCGGAGCTGCAGGCGGCGGAGGATGCCCCAACGACAGCTGAGGCCGCCGATCCATTGGATCGACGGCCCCAGGTGCTCGAGCCCCCAGATTAGGAAATCTGAAGCCCCCCATTGATGTCGTACGTCGCCGCCGTGATGTAGCCGGCGTCTTCTCCCACGAGGAACGCCATCAGGGCAGCGATGTCCTGCACGGTTCCCACGCGGCCCATCATGATGTCGGCGGACATCGCATCCTTCCGCTCATCCGTCAGGGTTCCGCCCATGATGTCCGTGTCCACCGGTCCGGGAGCCACACAGTTGACCGTGATGCCGTGCTGCCCCATCTCGCGGGCGAGCGCCCGGGTGAAGCCGATGATGCCGGCCTTGGAGGCGCTGTAGGCAACCTTGGAGAAGGTTCCGCCGCCGCGCTGGGCCGAGATCGACGACACGCTGACGATACGGCCGAGCTTGCGCTCGATCATGCCTTTCAGCACCCTCTGCGTCACGACGAAGGTGCCCGTCATGTTGACGCGGAAGACTCGCTCCCAGCCTTCCACGGTCTCGTCCATGAACTCGGTCGGCGAACTGATCCCGGCCAGGTTGGCCAGGGCCACGATCGGAGGCAGCGACTCTTCGACCTCGTCGATTGCGGCGTTCACGGATGACTGGTCCGAGATGTCCGCCCCGACGCCGATCGCCTTCACGGACCGGCGAGCCGAGATCTCGGCCGCCGCCTCCTTGGCAGCGTCACCATTGATGTCCAGGATGGCGATTGACCAGCCCAGGCTGGCGAGCTTGTCCGCGGTTGCCCGGCCGATGCCCCGAGCGGAGGCGGCACCGGTGAGGACGACTGTGCGGTCGGTGGGAAATGTTGCTGTGACTGACAAGATGATTCCTATTTCGTGTTGTTGCGACGGATCGCTAGGGCGAGGCAACGGCTGCCGCGTCAGCGGAGAGCGGCGACTCGGATGCGGTGGAGAGACCCTCTGGACGCTTGCGCGCGTAGAGGTAAGTGGCTACACCGGTGATGCTCAGGCACGCCGCCAGGAAGATCAGCCCGGACTGGTCGCTGCCCGTGGAATCCTTCAGGATTCCGACAATGTACGGGGCAACGAAGCCGCCGAGGTTACCGAGCGAGTTGATCATGGCCAGGCCGGCGGCCGCGGCCGCGCCGGTCAGCGCAGCCGCCGGCATGGCGAGGAACGGGGCGATGGCCGAGTAGATCCCCATTGCGGCGAGGGTGAGGAAGACCAGCGACAGAACGGCGTTCACCGGCAGCAGGAACCCGGCGCCGAGGAGGCCGATCGCGGCCAGAATCATGCTCGTGCTCGCGTGCCAGGCTCGCTTGCCCGTCCGGTCAGATCGACGAGACCACAGGAAGACGAAGACGGCGGCAACGGAGTACGGGATGGCGACGATGAAGCCAACCTGGGTGGTGTTGAATTCACCCAGCGCCGCGACGATGGTCGGCATCCAGAGGCCGAGGCCGTAGATTCCGCAGACGAGGCCGAAGTACAGGGCCGAGTAGGCCAGCGTACGGCGGTCCTTCAGGCCGTCGAGGAACTTGTGCTTGCCCGAAGCCTGCTTGGTGGCGAGTTCCAGGTCCATCGTGTCGGTGAGCCATTTGCGCTCGTCGGCCTTCAGCCAGTGCGCGTCGCTCGGGCGGTCGGTGAGCAACCGCGGAGCGAGGATGCCCATCAGGATCGCGGGGATGCCCTCGATGATGTACAGCCACTGCCAGCCGTGCAGGCCGCCAAGTCCGTCCAGGTTGAGCAGCAGCGCGGAGACCGGAGCGCCGAGGGCGTTCGAGACCGGCTGAGCCAGGATGAAGATTCCGATGACGGCGACGCGCTGGGCCGCGGGGAACCAGAGGGTCAGGTAGAAGAGGATGGCCGGGAAGAACCCTGCCTCGGCGGCGCCGAGCAGGAACCGAACGATGTAGAAGGTCGACTCCCCCGTGACCAGCGCCATGGCCGAGGCGAGGATGCCCCAGGTGATCAGGATCCGGGCGATCCACTTGCGGGCGCCGAACCGGTACATTCCGCCGTTGCTCGGGATCTCCAGCAGGGCATAGCCGAGGAAGAAGATTCCGGCGCCGAGGCCGTAGGCCGTGGCGCTGAGGCCAATGTCCGCGCTCATCGTGAGCTTGGCGAAACCGACGTTGTTGCGGTCGAGGTAGGCGATGAAGTAGAGCAGGACGATCAGCGGCATGATGCGGTTACGCACCTTGCGCAGGGTCCGCTCGCCCAATTCGCCGAGGGCGTTGCTGGGGTTGAGCAGCACGGAAGTCATCGCTGACCTCCCTGGAATGAATCGATACCCCGGGGGCATGCGCGAGTAAGCATGAAGACTCCTTTGACTTGTGCTTGTGCCGTGTTGCGTCGCGTGCGGAACGCGGTCCGCAGCAGTTTCGTTATGGTATCTGACATCAGACATCAGACGGACGCGAGAACGAGCCTAACCACGGACAATCCATTCCGTCAAGCGACGGCCGAAAAGTGGCTGCTACTCGCCTCGGGTCCTGATGTACAGGGTGTAGTCCTCGAACGTCTGGCTGATGTGCGCGTCCATCGCCTTGCGCGCTGCCTCAGGGTCGGACGACGCGATGGCGTCCCGCACAAGCTGGTGATGTTCCATCGCGTGCTTCTGCACCTCAGGGTGCATCGAGGTCTGCCTCCGCATGACGTAGAGGAGCCGGCCCAGCTGGCTCATCAGGACGAGAACGAAGGGGTTCGCGGATGCGCGCAAGACGGCATCGTGGAAGGCGAGGTCTGCGTTGACGAGCGCGTCCAGCTCCTCGGACAGGTGGGCGCGTCGCATCTCCCGGATCGCGGCGTCCATCCGATCGAGGTCAGCGCTGGTGTGATGAGTGGCCGCGAGCGCCGATGCCCCGGTTTCGACCATGCGGCGCACCTCGAGCAGCCGAAGGGCGGCCTCGTCCGGGCTCGTGTCGAGCGATGCGGCGCGCAAGATCGCGTCGATTCCCGTCCAGGCATCCGTCGGGTTGACGAACGTGCCCAGGCCACGCTTGACGTAGATGATGTTCTGGGTCTGCAGGCTCTTCAGGGCTTCGCGCACGGTAAGTCGGCTCACCCCGGACGTCCTGGCGATCTCCGCCTCGGGAGGGAGCGCCTCGTGCGGCGCGATGTCACCCGTGAGAATGCGCTCGAGCAGATCATCAACGACAACGTCGACGAGCGATTTTCGGCTCATGGCTCACCTTTCACCCGGCTGCCAGGGACAGCGAATCCTGTCACAGACTCTACAGCCGCAAGTTCCTGCCGCCGGCGGCACCCGTGTTTGACGGATCGAGTCTGCGTCAGGCAGACTAGACATCAGACATCAGATACCATCGATGTTCTCGACAATCAGAATTCAGAAACGAAGGAGTTTCTCATGC
>DHJB01000014.1:12873-14238 GCA_002404115.1 Microbacteriaceae bacterium UBA4731 | reverse complement strand
TGCCTCCTCGAACCGGGTGCTGGTTGTCCTCGACGACGACCCGACCGGCACCCAGTCCGTCTCGAACCTCCCCGTGCTCACCCGGTGGGATGAGAACGATTTCCGCTGGGCGTTCACCCACAAGGTGGGAGAGCGTCCTGCCTCGGCCGTCTACGTGCTGACAAACACCCGCAGCCTCGACCCCGCGGATGCCGCCACGCGAAACCGCGAGGTTGTCACCAACGCCCTCGCCGCGGCCGCCGCAACCGGGACTCGGCTCGGATTCGTGAGCCGCAGCGACTCCACCCTGCGCGGGCACTACCCGCTCGAGCCGAACGTCATCGCCGCCACCCTCAGCGAGGTTCTCGGCAGGCGCACCGACGGCGTCGTCATCGTGCCGGCGTTCCCGGATGCCGGACGGGTCACGATCGGGGGCGTGCACTTCATGCGCGCCGACGGCATCCTCACCCCGGTCGCCGAGACCGAGTTCGCCAGGGACGCCACCTTCGGTTTCAAGAACTCCGAACTGGCCCGCTACGTCGAAGAAAAATCCGCGGGCCGTTTCCCCGCGGACCAGGTCATCGTCCTGGACCTGAATATCATCCGCGGCGGGGCGGCCGGCATCGCCGATGCCATCGCCCCGGCGACGGAATCCATCCCCATCGTCGTCGACGCGGTCACCGAAAACGATCTGCGCGCCCTGGCCCTGGGCCTGGCCGAGGCCGAGTCCCGCGGCAAGGAGCTGCTATACCGGGTCGGGCCGCCCTTCGTTCGCGCCCGGATCGGCCAGGAAGAGCACCCGGCGCTCTCGGGCGAGGAGGCCTTCGCGGGCACCAACCCAGCTTCCGGCGGCGGCCTCATCGTCGTCGGCTCTCACGTTGGGGTCACGGCCCGCCAGCTGAAGGTGCTGACCGAGCGGCACGGTTCGGCCCGGATCGTCGAACTTCAGGTCGAGTCGCTGCTCGACGACGCGCTGGCATCCGACCACATCTCTGGCACGGTTTCGGCCGTTGTGGCGGCGCTGGCCGATGGGGACGTCATCCTGCAGACCAGTCGGCTGCTGGTGAAGACGGATGACCCGGCGGAGAGCCTGCGCATCGCGCGCACGGTTTCGGCCGGCGTTGTCGCCGTCGTCAACCGCACGCTCTACGCGCGGCCGCCACGCTTTGTGATCGCGAAGGGCGGCATCACCTCCTCGGATGTCGCAGCCGACGGCCTGGAGATCCGGCACGGGCTCGTTCGTGGCCCCATGCTTCCCGGCATCGTCTCGCTCTGGGAGCCCGTGGATGGTCCGGCGAGAGGCATCCCGTACATCGTCTTCGCCGGCAATGTCGGCGACGATGAGTCCCTTTTCGACGTCGTCGCCAAACTCAGCAACACCCTTTC
>DHJB01000014.1:10138-12748 GCA_002404115.1 Microbacteriaceae bacterium UBA4731 | reverse complement strand
CTCAGCAACACCCTTTCCTAGCACCGCTCCCCCGATCAACGGAGAAACCACCATGTCAACGCAGACAACGACCGAACAGGCCACGACCGAACGCCGACAGGGCACGGACTACACCGTGGCCGTGCTTGGCCTGGGAGCCATGGGGCTGCCCATGGCAACGCGTCTGGCCACGGAGCTCACCGTGCACGGGTTCGACATCGCCGAGAACCGCCTCGCGCTGGCGGCCGAGGCCGGGATCGCCCGCTTCGACTCCGCCCGCGCCGCTGCGGTGGGGGCCGACGCCGTGCTCGTCGTCGTGCGCAACGGCGAACAGCTCGACGAGGTGCTCTTCGGTGCCTCGGGGGTGGCCGAGGTTCTCGCTCGCGGCTCCGTCGTCATTTTGGGGAGCACGGTGGGGACCGACTCGATCCCCGCCACGGTGGCGAAGCTGGCCGCATTCGGCGTCGACCTGGTCGATGCGCCGCTGTCCGGCGGCCCGGTGCGTGCCGGTGAGGGTGATCTGCTCATCGTCGTCGGTGCGGCGCCCGAGGCGCTGGAGCAGGCCCGCCCCGTGCTGGAACTCCTCGCCTCGACGTTGACCATTGTCGGGGACAAGCCCGGCGACGGCCAGGCCCTGAAGACCGTCAACCAACTGCTCTGCGGCGTGCACATTGCGGCCGCCGCCGAGGCCCTTGCCCTGGCTGATGCCCTCGGGCTTGATCCGGCACGCACGCTCGCCGCCCTCGAAGTCGGCGCCGCCGGCTCGTTCATGCTCTCCAACCGCGGCCCGCGCATCCTCTCGGCCTACGACGAGGCCGACGCCCCCGTGCTCAGCCGGCTCGACATTTTCGTCAAGGACATGGGCATCGTCGGCAAGGCGACCCGTGCGGCCGGCCTGGCCTCCCCGCTGGCCGCCGCGGCGGAACAGGTCTACCTCCTCGGTCAGGCCCAGGGCCTGGGCGCCGCCGACGACTCGGCCGTCATCAAGGTCGTCGCGCCGGTGCGGCGCACCGCGCGAGCCTGAGGAGCGGCCGCCGCCTCGTGCGCGACGACCGCATCCGTCTCACGCCGACCTAATGCAGCGGTGCCGGGCCGAGTTCGTCGACGAGCTTCTGCATCGCGACATAGGCCTTGTTGCGGTAGGCGATGAGGTCGGGCGTACGCTCCGCCGGCACGTCCAGGAAGCCCGCGCCGCTCTTGGTGCCGAGCTTGCCGGCGTCAACCAGGTCGGTCAGGATCTTCGGCGTGGCAAACCGCTCAGGGAATCCGGTCTGCAGCGACCGGTAGCAGAAGTTGTACACGTCGAGCCCGGCCATGTCGGCGATGGCGAACGGGCCGAAGATCGGGAGCCGGAAGCCGAACGTCGTGCGAACGAGCGTGTCGATGTCTTCCGGCGTTGCCACTCCCTCTTCGACCAGCTGGGCGGCCTCGTGGAAGAGCGCGTACTGCAGCCGGTTGAGCACGAACCCGGTGACGTCCTTGACGACGGCGGTCTGCTTGCCGGTGCTGTGCACGATTTCGCGTGCCGCGGTCACCACCGTCTCGACGGTGCCGGCGTGCGGGATGACCTCCACCCCGGGAATGAACGGCGACGGGTTGGAGAAGTGCACTCCGAGGAAGCGCTCCGGGTGTGTCACGGCCGTCGCCATGTCGCCGATGGCGATGGTCGAGGTGTTGGAACCGATGATGGCGTCCGGACGGGAGGCCGCGCTGATCCGGGCCAGGATCTCGTGCTTGATCGCGAGCACTTCGGGCACGGCTTCCTCGATGAAGTCGGCGTCCGCCACGGCTTCCTCGACGGATGCCGCGACGACGAGGTTGCGCTCCAGGGTGGCAGTGGCGCCCTCCGGGAACAGGCCGGCTGCGACGAAGTCCTTCGACTCGTCGATCAGGCGCCGGTAGTTCTTCTCGGTGACCTCGAGGGAGACATCCGCCAGATAGACGGTGTTGCCGGCCAGAGCCAGCACCTGGGCGATTCCGCCGCCCATGTAGCCGGAGCCAACGACGGCCATTGTGTGTGCCATGGGTTACTCCGCCTGTGTTTCGTAGGATCGGATCGCGTCGACCTGTGGGGGCGATGCGAAGCTTGCGGCCGTCGGTTGCTGCCTGCCCTGGGCAACGAGCGCAGTGCCGAGGGCGTAGTCCTCGGTCTTGGGCAGGATCTTCGAGCGCAGATAGTCCTGGTTGCTGGCCGACACGCTCAGGCCGTCGCCGCCGTAGTGCTCGGTGCAGATGATTCCCTGGAACCCGAACGACAGGGCGGTGCGGAACGCTTCGCGGTAGCTGATCAGCCCGGTCTCCAGCGGCGCCGGAACGGCGGAGAAGAACCCGCGGGCCAGGTTCTCGTCGCGGGAGTAGTTCTTCACGTGCCAGTAGTTCGCGTACGGCACGGTCTTGGCGATGATCTCCTGCACGGCCTCGATCGGCCGGTGCAGGCGCACGAGGTTTCCGATGTCGGGGTTGAGGCCCACGTTGGTCAGGCCGATGTCCTGCACCAGGTGAACGGCGGAGTCGCCGGTGCCGAGGTAGGTGTCTTCGTAGAGTTCCAGCGACATCAGGAGTCCGAGCTCCGCCGCATGACGGCCGAGTTCCTGCAGCCGGGCGACGGCCTTGCCCCAGGTTTCGGTGTCG
>DHJB01000014.1:0-9959 GCA_002404115.1 Microbacteriaceae bacterium UBA4731 | reverse complement strand
AGGGTGCGGTGGCTGTACGCGAGGTTGTCCTCCCAGTTCGCCTCGTCGATGACGCTGCGGCGGATGGCGGAGATCGCCGGTGCGCCAACACCGACGTTGGTCGCCGCGAGCTTCAGCTCGTCGAGCCGTGCGGAACTCAGGTCGCCGGGGCGCACCCAGGAATCGAAGAAGTCGACGTTGGAGAAGCCGGCATCCTTCACTTCCTGGAAGACGCCCTCCCACACCGTCGCATCGGCGTCCTGGGCGGTCTTGCCCGTCGCATCGGTGCCGGGGAACTGCAGCAGGGCTGCAGTGATGGGCCAGGTGTCCGCCGTATAGCGCATGCATCACTCCGTTGTGTGAATCGTAGTTCCTATAGGATCTTCGATTCCCACGAGCCTGTCAAGTCACGGATGCCTGCGGTGCCGACACAGCGAGCGTGCCGAGGCCGCAGGCGCGCCGACACAGTGGGCGTACAGGCGCGCCGACGCTATGCCTCTCCCCCGCTGTCGCGCACGGAGCGCTGCTTGACGCCGGTCAGATGCTCGACCATGGCTGCCCGCGCGCGCGCCGGGTCGCCGGCCCGGAACGCCTCGAGGATCTTCGTGTGCTCGGAAACCGCGCTCTCGGCATCCGTCACACCCGTGCCGGCGAAGTAGCGGAAGCGCTGCACCTGACCGCCGAGCGCCCGGTAGGCCGCGAGGATGAATGGGTTCCCTGCGTTCTCGGCGATGATCCGGTGGAAGTCTTCGTCGGCCCGCCAGTAGTCCCGGAACTCGGCGTAGGACGCGCCGCGCTCGGCCGTGCGCAATCGGTCGATGCTTTCCGCGAGTTGGTCGCACAGCTCGGGCGTCGCTCTGACGCACGCCCACTCCGCGTTCGCCGATTCGATCACCAGCCGGGCGTCGACGAGTTGGGCGAGTTCCTGGGCGGTGGACAGCGGGGCGACCTTGTAGCCCTTGAGCGCGATGCGCCGCACCATGCCCGTGTGCTCCAGCCGGGCCAGGGCCTCGCGCACGGGGGTCGGTGAGACGTCGAGCTCCCGGGCGACGCCGTCGATGCTGATCGCGGCGTCGGGTTCGCGCCTCCCGTCGATGAGGGAGGCCATCAGCTCCTCGTAGACGTAGTCGGCCAGGACTCTCCGGCTCACCACGAGGGAACCGCGCTGACATCGATGCGGAAAGCGTGTGGACGAGGCATGACGGAGATCCTTCGAAGCCGGGCGGTATGAGACGTGCTCAGAGTAGTGCACGGCCGGGACCACAATCTCGGTGCGCGGGAGCTGCGCCGTTTCGCGTGTGGCGCGCGCCACCCGCGAAACGGCGCACTATCCGGGTGACGGATTCCGAGCTCGATAATTCCCAGCCCAGAAGCAGCCCGTGCGGCTTCAGGAGACGAGGTTAATGTCCCGGGAGATGGACTCCGCGGCCTCGCGCAGCAGCGGAATCGCGCGCTCGGCGAACGCGTCATCGACCCTCGACACCGGGCCCGACACCGAAATGGCCGTCGGCGTCGGCGCGTTCGGCACCGCCATTGCGAAACATCGCACCCCGATTTCCTGCTCTCCGTCGTCGATCGCGTAGCCGCGCTCGCGAATCACGTGCAGGTCGGCGATCAGGTCATCCACGTTGCCGATGCTCCGGTCCGTCGGCGTCGGCATTCCGGCCCGAGCGACGATCGCGCGCACGTTTTCGTCGCGGAGCTGCGCCAGGATGGCCTTGCCGACCCCGGTGTCGTGCATATGAGCGCGCCGACCGACCTCGGTGAACATGCGCATCGAGTGCCTGGACGCGACCTGGGCGACGTACAGCACCATGTCGGAGTCGATCACGGCCATGTTGGAGGTCTCCCCCAGCTGGTCAACGAGCGAACTGAGCTGCGCGCGGGCCATCGCGCCCAACTGGCGGCTGGCCTCCTCGCCCAAACGGATCAACCGCGGGCCGAGGGCGTACCGCCGGTTGGCGAGCTGACGAATGTACCCCTTCGCCGCGAGCGTGCGCAGCAGCCGATGAATGGTGGGAACGGGAAGCCCGGATGCTGACGCGAGCTCGCTGAGCATCGCCTCGCCGCCGGCATCCGTGATCAGCTCCAGCAGCTCAAAGACCCGTTCGACGGATTGCACACCGCTCGCGGCCGGGCGTTCAGCCATGTCTGGGCCTCCATGAGGTTCTCGGGAACGCCCGAATCCATGAGCGGACACGTTGGCAGGAGGGCGTTCTTGGAAAATATTGTCCATTATACGAAATACCCACGCGAGGCGGAAACACGGGCAACCGGGACACCGCCGTCCCCGGTTCGGAGCGGGCGAGCTCCTGGGAAGGGTTGACGGGAGGCCCGACAGTCCCTAGGGTTTTCATATTACAGAAACTAACTTCCATAATGTGGAATGTGCAGTGAACCAAGCTGAACATCGTTGAAAGACCGACGAAGGACGTCCCATGCCGTACACCGTGAATTGCTCGATCATGTTGACCGAACTGCCGCTCCTGCAGCGTCCGGCCGCCGCCAAGGCCGCCGGCTTCGACGCCGTGGAATTCTGGTGGCCCTTCCCCACCTCCGTGCCGAAAGACGCCGAGGTCGATGCGTTCGAGAAGGCCATCTCGGATGCCGGGGTGCGGCTGACCGGGCTGAACTTCGCTGCCGGAGACATGGCGGTCGGCGACCGGGGCCTTGTCTCCTGGCCGGCCAGGTCCGGCGAGTTCCGGGACAGCCTGGCCGTCGCGGCCGGCATCGGCGAGCGCACGGGCTGCCGGGCCTTCAATGCCCTCTACGGAAAGCGGATCGACGGCGTCACCCCAGAGGATCAGGACCAGGTCGCCATCGAGAATCTCTCCCTGGCCGCGAAGGCGGTGGCGCCGATCGGCGGCATCGTGCTGCTCGAGCCCGTCAGCGGGGCACCCGGGTATCCGTTGCTCACGGCGGACGACGTGTTGCGCGTCATTGGCGCCGTCACGGCCCGCCATGGCGACACGAACATCAAACTGCTGGCTGACTTCTATCACCTGGCCGTCAACGGGGACGACGTCGATGCCGTCATCGAGCTCCACGCCCGCGAGTTCGGCCACATCCAGATTGCCGACGCTCCGGGCCGCGGTGCACCGGGAACCGGCACCCTGCCGATCGCTGCCTGGCTCGAGAAGAGCCGCGAGCTGGGCTACGACGGCAACGTCGGCCTCGAGTACAAGTCGGATGCCGCCAATCCGTTCGCCTGGCTGGCCACCGCCCAGGAGATCGCCCAGTGAGCGTCGTTGCCGTCATTGGCCTGGGAATCATGGGGCTGCCGATGGCCTCCAACCTGAGCAAGACCGGCCATGACGTGATCGGCTTCAACCGCAGCCAGGCCCGAATCGACCAGCTCGTGGCCAACGGCGGCCGCGGCGCCTCCAGCGTCGCCGAAGCCGTCAGGGACGCCGACGTCATCATCACCATGCTGCCCGACTCCCCCGACGTCGAGAGCGTCGCCGGCGGCGAGGACGGGCTGATCGCCAACGTGAAGAACGGCGCCCTCTGGGTCGACGCCAGCACGATCCGCCCGGATGTCGCCATCCGCCTCGCCCAGGCGGCGAGCGCCCGGGGAATCCGCCCGGTCGACGCGCCCGTGTCCGGAGGCGAGCAGGGCGCCATCGAAGGCACCCTCTCGATCATGGTCGGCGGCGCCGGAGACGACGTCGAGGCTGCCCGGCCGATCCTGGAGGCGGTCGGAAAGACCATCGTGCACGTGGGACCGGCCGGGTCAGGGCAGACGGTCAAGGCCGCGAACCAGCTGATCGTCGCCGGCACGATCCAGCTCGTCGCCGAGGCGCTCGTCTTCCTCGAAGCGCACGAGGTGGACACCGAATCGGCCATCACCGTGCTGGCCGGCGGACTCGCCGGCAACCGCATCCTCGATCGCAAGGCCGCCTCGATGGCCGCCCGCACGTTCGAACCCGGATTCCGCGTCGACCTGCACCACAAGGACCTCGGCATCGTCACCGCTGCCGCCCGCGAGGCCGGAGTCGCCATCCCGCTCGGCGCCATGACCGCCCAGCTCATGGGCGCGCTCCGCGCGCAGGGCCACGGCTCGCTCGACCACTCCGCGCTGTTGCTCCTCGTCGAGCAGCTCTCCGGACGCTCACGCAACTAACTTCTCACCGCCAGGAACCGGAACCAAGGAGAAATCATGCCCACCATGCGAGCAGTCGATGTCGCCGTCGCAATCCTCGAGCGGGAAGGCGCCACCCAGGCCTTCGGCCTGCCCGGTGCCGCGATCAACCCGTTCTACTCGGCCATGCGCGCGCACGGCGGGATCCGTCACGTCCTGGCGCGCCACGTCGAGGGCGCCGCTCACATGGCGGAGGGGTACACCCGCACCGCGCCGGACAACATCGGCGTCTGCATCGGCACCTCAGGACCGGCCGGCACCGACATGATCACCGGGCTCTACTCGGCCTGGGCCGACTCGATCCCGATCCTGTGCATCACCGGGCAGGCGCCGGTGAACCGCCTGCACAAGGAGGACTTCCAGGCGGTCGACATCGCCTCCATCGCGGCCCCGGTCACGAAGATGGCGGTCACCGTGATGGAGGCCGGCCAGGTGCCCGGCGTCTTCCAGAAGGCGTTCTACCTGATGCGCACCGGGCGCCCCGGGCCCGTGCTGATCGACCTGCCGATCGACGTGCAGTTGACCGAGATCGAATTCGACATCGACACCTACCAGCCGCTCGAGGCACCCAAGCCCGTCGCATCCCGCGCCCAGCTGGCGAAGGCGCTCGACATGCTCGTCACCGCCAAGCGGCCGCTCATCGTCGCCGGCGGCGGCATCATCAACGCCGACGCCTCAGCCGAGCTCGTCGAACTGGCCGAGCTGCTGAACATCCCGGTCATTCCCACCCTGATGGGCTGGGGCGCCATCCCGGATGACCACCGGCTGATGGCGGGCATGGCCGGGCTGCAGACCTCGCACCGGTACGGCAACGCGACGATGCTGGAATCCGACTTCGTGATCGGCATCGGCAACCGCTGGGCCAACCGCCACACCGGGGGCCTCGACACGTACACGAAGGACCGCACCTTCATCCACATCGACATCGAGCCGACCCAGATCGGGCGCGTCTTCTCCCCAGACTTCGGCATCGTCTCCGACGCCCGCGCCGCGCTGGCCGGGCTGGTCGAACTCGCGCGGGAACGCAAGGACACCGGCCGTCTGCCGGACTGGGAGAGCTGGGTGGAGAGTTGCGCCGAGCGCAAGGCGACCCTGCAGCGCAAGACCCACTTCGACACGGTCCCGATGAAACCGCAGCGCGTGTACGAGGAGATGAACAAGGCCTTCGGTCCTGACACCCGCTACGTGTCGACGATCGGGCTGTCCCAAATCGCCGGCGCGCAGTTCCTGCACGTGTACCGCCCGCGGCACTGGATCAACGCCGGCCAGGCCGGGCCCCTGGGCTGGACCATGCCGGCGGCGCTGGGCGTGGCCGTGGCCGACCCGGATGCGACGGTCGTCGCGCTCTCGGGCGACTACGACTTCCAGTTCATGATCGAAGAGCTCGCCGTCGGCGCCCAGTTCAAGATCCCGTACATCCACGTCGTCGTGAACAACTCCTACCTGGGCCTCATCCGGCAGGCGCAGCGCGGGTTCGAGATGGACTACGAGGTCTCCCTCGCGTTCGACAACGTCAACTCCCCCGAGCTGGAGGGCTACGGCGTCGACCACCTCAAGGTCGCGCAGGGCCTCGGCTGCAAGGCCATCCGGGTTCGCGAGGCCGGTGACATGCAGGCCGCCTTCGAGGAGGCGCGGGACCTGATGCGCGAGTTCAAGGTTCCCGTGGTGGTGGAGGTCATCCTGGAGAAGGTCACCAACATCGCCATGGGCGCGGCGAACATCGATGCGGTCACCGAGTTCGAAGAGCTGGCGACCTGCGAAGCGGATGCTCCCACCTCCATCTCCCTCATGTCCCTGATGGCCTGACCATGCGCATCGTTGTGGCTCCCGACAAGTTCAAGGGCTCACTGACGGCCCCGGACGTTGCCCTGTTCCTCGAGGCCGGCCTGCACTCGGTCGACCCGGGCATCGTGGTTGATCGGGTGCCGGTGGCCGACGGCGGCGAGGGCACGCTCGACGCGGCCGTCGGCTCCGGCTTCACCCGTCAGCTCGCCACCGTCACCGGGCCGACCGGCCTGCCGCTGCAGGCGGCCTTCGCGGTGCGCGGCGAGGAAGCCGTGATCGAGATGGCCACGGCATCCGGGCTCGCCGCCCTGCCGGACGGCGTGCCGGATGCCCTGCGCGCGACAAGCCGCGGCACCGGCGAACTCATCGCCGCCGCCCTGGCCCAGGGCTGCACGCACGTCATCCTGGGCATCGGCGGCAGCGCCGGCACCGACGGCGGGGCCGGTCTCCTGTGCGGCCTGGGCGCCCGGATGCTCGACGACACCGGCGCCGATCTCCCCGACGGCGGCGCCGCCCTGGCGAGCCTGGCGAAGGTGGACCTGTCCGGTCTCGACCCGCGCCTCACCTCCGCGCGCATCACGCTCGCCAGCGACGTGGACAATCCCCTGCTCGGCGCCACGGGCGCCGCCGCCGTCTTCGCACCGCAGAAAGGCGCCGGGCCCGCCGACGTCGAACTATTGGAATCCGCCCTGATGAATTACTCCCAGGTCCTGGCCGCCGAAATCGGCGCGGTCGCCCTGACGGCAACCGAGGCACCCGGCTCTGGGGCCGCCGGCGGGGTCGGCTACGCCGTACTGGCCGCGCTCGGCGGGGAACGCCGCGCGGGCATCGACGTCGTCCTCGAATTCACCGGGCTCCACACGCGTGTGGCCGGGGCAGCACTGGTGATCACCGGCGAGGGATGCCTCGACCGGCAGAGCCTCGGCGGTAAGGCCCCCGTGGGCGTGGCCCGGGCCGCGGCTCGGGCGGGTGTTCCCATCATTGCGGTCTGCGGCCAGTCCACCCTCGCCCCTGATCAGCTGAGTGACGCGGGGTTCGACCAGACCTATGCGCTGACCGATCTGGAACCGGACACGGCCAGGTGCATGAGCGAACCCGGCACCTTACTCACGCGCATCGGAGCGCTCATCGCGACGAGGCTCGTCGACGAACGGTAGCTCGACGCCACAACTTTTCGCTCGAAACAAAGGAGTTTCCGTGACTACAACACATGATCTGCCGGACAGCACCCTGCTCTCCCGGAGCGACCTGCTTTCCGGGGGCGACGGCATGCTCGGCGCCCTCCGCGCGGCCGTGGCCGATCCGGCGCAGGTCAAGACCCGCGCGCTCGACCTGCACGCCAATGCCCACGACGCTTCGCACTTCCTCCTGGTGCCGCGCGCCGTGGTCGTCGCCCGCGACGCCGGCGAGGTTGGTGCCCTGCTGCACGCCTGCTCCGCCCAGGGCCTTCCCCTCACCTTCCGCTCCGGCGGCACCAGCCTCAGCGGCCAGGCCATTTCGGACGGCGTCCTGGTGGACGTGCGCCGCCACTTCACGGAGATCGAAGTACTCGACGACGGCGCCCGCGTGCGCGTGCAGCCCGGCGTCACCGTGCGGGCGCTGAACGCCCGGCTCGCCCGCTACGGCCGCAAATTCGGTCCGGACCCGGCCAGCGAATCCGCCGCCACCATTGGCGGCGTCGTCGCCAACAACTCCTCAGGCATGGCCTGCGGCACCGTGGACAACGCCTACCAGACACTGGAATCGGTGACCGTGGTGCTCGCCAGCGGAACCGTCGTCGATACGGGTGCGACGGATGCCGACGAGCTGCTGCACGAGCGGGAGCCGCACCTGTACGACGGCCTGCTGCGGCTCGCCCGCCGAACACGCGAGAACGCGGCATCCGTCGCCACCATCAGGCAGCAATATTCGATGAAGAACACCATGGGCTACGGCGTGAACTCCCTGCTGGACTACGACCGGCCGGCGGACATCCTTGCGCACCTGATCGTGGGCAGCGAGGGAACGCTCGGGTTCGTGGCCGAAGCCGTATTTCGCACGGTGCCGCGGCTGCCCCACGTCACGACCGCCCTCCTGATCTTCCCCGGCCTGGAGCCAGCCACCGCCGCGCTGCCGGCGCTGGTGGCAACCGGCGCGGCCACCCTCGAGCTGATGGATGCCCTGTCACTGAAGGTGGGGCAGCAAATGCCCGGCACTCCCGACATCGTGCGCGACCTGGTCGTCGAGGAGCACGCGGCGCTGCTGGTGGAGTACCACGCCGACTCCCCCGAACGGCTGGCCGAGCTGCTGCAGACCGGCCTCGGGGTCGTCGACGGGCTGGGGCTCACCCTGCCGGCCGATTTCACGACCGACGCCGGCATCCGCGGCCAACTGTGGCACCTGCGCAAGGGGATCATCCCCGCCGTGGGCGGCACGCGTCCGCAGGGCACCAACGCCCTCCTCGAGGACATCGCCGTGCCGGTCCCGGCGCTGGCCCGCACCTGCATGGAACTCATCCGGCTGTTCGACAAGTACGAGTACGAAAACGGCATGATCTTCGGCCATGCCAAAGACGGCAACGTGCACTTCATGCTCACCGACGACTTCGGCAGCCCCGAGGGACTGGCCCGCTTCAGCGCGTTCACCGAGGACCTCGTGGAACTGGTCCTCGGCGAAGGCGGATCGCTCAAGGCCGAGCACGGCACCGGCCGGGTGATGGCTCCCTATGTTCGCCCGCAGTTCGGCGACGAACTGTACGACGTGATGTGCCAGATCAAGCTCCTCTTCGACCCCGCCGGCATGCTCAACCCCGGCGTGCTCATCAACCGCGACCCCGAGGCGCACCTCCAGCATCTGAAGACCGTCCCCGCAGTGGCCAAGGACGTGGACCGCTGCACCGAATGCGGCTGGTGCGAACCGGTGTGCCCCAGCAAGAACCTCACACTCACTCCGCGGCAGCGCATCGTCAGCCTCCGCGCCATCGAGCAGGCCAGGCTTGACGGAAACCTCACCCTCGTCGCCGAGATGGAGAAGGACTACGAGTACGACGCCGTGGAGACCTGCGCGGCGGACGGCATGTGCCAGACCGCCTGTCCGGTGAACATCAACACCGGCAGCCTGGTCAAGAAGATCCGCCAGGACAGCGCGGGCCCCATCGACAAGGGAATCTGGAATGTCGCGGCGAAGAGCTGGGGTGTCCTCACGAGCGGCGCCGGCCTCGCCCTGAGCGCGGTGAAGCATGTGCCGGCCGGGGTGGTGGCCGGACCGAACAAGCTGGCGCGAGCCGTACTGGGCACGGATGCCGTGCCGCTGTACTCCGCGGAACTTCCCGGCGGCGGCGCCAAACGCCGGCGCCCGGCACCGGCCACCGCGGCGCAGGCCGTGTACTTCCCGGCCTGCGTGCAGACGATGTTCGGCCCGGCAACCGATGCCACCCCCGGCGTGCAGCTCAGCTTCGAGCAGCTCTGCGACCGTGCCGGCGTCACCCTCCTAGTGCCGCCAAACATCGACTCGCTGTGCTGCGGCACGCCGTGGTCGTCGAAAGGCCTCGCCGACGGGCAGGCCGCCATGCGGCGCAAGACCCTGGCCGCCCTGCGCACGGCCACCAATGACGGCGAACTGACCATCATCTGCGACGCCTCCTCCTGCACGGAAGGCCTGCGGCAGACAATCGAAAGCGACACGAATGAGCCACCCCTGCGCGTCGTCGATGCCGTCGAGTTCGCTGCCGTCAGCATCCTGCCGCAGCTGCCGGACTACCGGAAACTCGAGTCGCTCGCGCTGCACCCGACGTGCTCCTCCACCCGGATGGGCATCAATGGGGCCCTCGAGACCCTGGCGGGCGCCGTGGCCGCGAAGGTCGAGGTGCCGGAGAACTGGGGATGCTGCGGGTTCGCCGGCGACCGCGGCCTGCTCCACCCCGAACTCACCGAATCCGCCACCCGGGCGCAGGCGGCTGACGTCGCCGCCATGGGCGCCACGGCACATGCCTCCTGCAATCGCACCTGCGAGCTGGGCATGACCCGGGCCACCGGAGAGCCTTACCGCCACGTGCTCGAACTCCTGGAGGAGGTGA
>DHJB01000003.1 GCA_002404115.1 Microbacteriaceae bacterium UBA4731 | reverse complement strand
CTACAACCAGAACCTGCAGGCCGTGCCGCCGACCGGGTCGATCTCGTACATCAACAACTCGACCTCGTCGATCCACCCGATCGCCTCGAAGATCGAGATCCGCAAGGAAGGCAAGCTCGGCCGCGTCTACTACCCGGCGCCGTTCATGACGAACGACAACCTGGCGTACTACCAGGACGCTTACGAGGTCGGCGCGGAGAAGATCATCGACACCTACGCGGCGGCTACCCAGCACGTCGACCAGGGCCTGTCGCTCACGCTGTTCTTCAAGGACACCGCCACGACCCGCGACATCAACAAGGCGCAGATCTACGCCTGGCGCAAGGGCATCAAGACGATCTACTACATCCGCCTCCGTCAGCTCGCGCTAGAAGGGACTGCCGTGGATGGTTGCGTCTCGTGCATGCTGTGAGTTTGCTGAACGTCTACTGTGCACGGCTCTCGGACTAAGGAATACGAAATGATTGACAAGCTCAAGCTCGTCTCCCACGTTGACGCGATCAACTGGAACAAGATCGAGGACGAAAAAGACGTCGAGGTCTGGAACCGCCTCGTCAACAACTTCTGGCTGCCCGAGAAGATCCCGCTGTCGAACGACGTGCAGTCCTGGAACACGCTCACGCCGGTCGAGCAGCAGCTCACGATGCGCGTCTTCACCGGACTGACCCTGCTCGACACCATCCAGGGCACCGTCGGCGCCGTCTCGCTCATCCCGGATGCGATCACACCGCACGAAGAGGCCGTCTACACGAACATCGCGTTCATGGAGTCGGTGCACGCGAAGAGCTACTCGTCGATCTTCTCGACGCTGGCCTCCACGAAGGAGATCGACGAGGCGTTCCGCTGGTCGACCGAGAACGTGAACCTGCAGAAGAAGGCCTCCATCGTGATGGAGTACTACCAGGGCGACGACCCCCTCAAGCGCAAGGTCGCCTCGACCCTGCTCGAGTCGTTCCTGTTCTACTCGGGCTTCTACCTGCCGATGTACTGGTCGAGCCGGGCCAAGCTCACCAACACGGCCGACCTCATCCGTCTGATCATTCGGGATGAAGCGGTGCACGGTTACTACATCGGCTACAAGTTCCAGAAGGGTCTCGAGAAGGTCTCCCAGGAGCGCCGCGACGAGATCAAGGACTACACGTTCAACTTGATGTTCGAGCTGTACGAGAACGAGATCCAGTACACGCAGGACCTCTACGACGAGGTCGGCCTGACCGAGGACGTCAAGAAGTTCCTGCACTACAACGCGAACAAGGCGCTGATGAACCTCGGCTACGAGCCGATGTTCCCGAAGACCGTCACCGACGTGAACCCGGCGATCCTGTCGGCGCTCTCACCGAACGCCGACGAGAACCACGACTTCTTCTCCGGGTCGGGCTCCTCGTACGTCATCGGCAAGGCCGTCAACACCGAAGACGCGGACTGGGACTTCTAACCACCACCACCACCGAGATTGGCACTTCCGGTCGAGATTGACCGGTGTGCCGGTCAATCTCGACCGGAACGGACGAGGTCGACGCGCTGAAGGACCGCTAGTGTCCGTCGTTGTCGAGGCGGATCGAGGCCTTGCAGATCTCGCCGTAGCCCGACTTGACGGTGATCGAGACCAAGTCCTTGTCCTCGCTTTTGATGGTCTTGGCGAATCGCACGTTGCCGTAGTCGTTGGACACCTTCCTCTTGGTGAAGACGGTCGCGTGGTTGCGTTTGATGGTCATCGTCCAGGCACGATGTCCCTTGGTGGCGTTGATGTGAAACGTCGTGGCGAGCCGGTCGGGGTGTTCCCGTTCCCTGACCGTCATTGTGTAGTGGGCGCCCAGGCTGCAGTGGCCGCTGCGTGATGCAAAGTCGTCATCAGCGTGCGCGACACCGGCGGGGGCGAGAAAGACAAAGCTCGTTACCAGCAGACTCGCGGCGGCGGCGGCGATTGATTTCTTCATGGCTTCCTCCATCCCTGATTGCTGGGATCATCGCACCGCAAGCCGCCCCTGAATAGATGCTGTCTTCGACGTCCAACGCTGCGGGTGGGAATTGGGCGTTCCAACGGGTCATGGGCGGTCAGGTTGTCCGGCCTGGTTTCCGTGAGCCCGATAGTCCCGCTGCGGGTGGCCTTCCCGACGCCCGCAATGTTGCTGCGGACCGACCGGCGGTCGACCACGATCCATCCAACGCAATCACCGCGAGGGCCGAGGTGGGCATCCCCACCGACTCACCCGTCAGAAGTGAGACCAGATCCTCGATTCCGGGGTTGTGGCCGACCAGGACGACGGTGTCGACGTCGTCAGGCAGGGCGCGCACGACGCCGAGCAACTGGCTGGCGGACGCGTCGTACGTGCGGTCGTCAATCCAGATCGGTGGTCTGTCGTCGAGCTCTGCCGAGGCGAGCTCCCAGGTACTGCGAGCCCGGATAGCGGGTGAGACGACAGCGAGATCGATGCGGTCGATGCTGTGGGCCAACCATCGTCCCGCGCGGGGCGCCTGATGCAGACCGCGCTCGGCCAGGGGGCGGTCGACGTCTGCCTCTGGGCCCGACCAGTCCGACTTGGCGTGTCGCAGCAGGATCAGGGTGCGCTCAGGCATCCGGGGTCCCGCTTAAGCCCCGAATCGGTGAACCGACCACCGAGAACGTGTAGCCTCCCATGTCGCCGGAGAGCAAGGGCATTGCCTCGTGAATGGCGGCACGAACGCTCGGAATCTGCAGGGATGCCCGATGCGCTTGCGGTGATTCCCACAGCTCGCACACGAACACGGTGTCGGGCGAGGCCTCGTTGACCCCCACTTCGTACAACAGGCAGCCAGAGGCCTGGAGCTCCGGGTTGGAGCTGGTCAGGATTGCGACGACGTCGTCGCGGTGACCAGGCTTCACGCCGAGCGTTCCCACATTTGCGAATGTCATGCGCATATTTTTGCACGGGCCGGTCTGTCGGCCGGATGGGAACATCACCGCCGAGATTGACGGTTCCGGTCGAGATTGACTGATGTGCCGGTCAATCTCGACCGGAACGGACAATCTCGGCGCGGTGAAGGCCGGGACCCCGATGGGATCCCGGCCTTCAGTCGTGCTCCGCTGGTGAGCGGGTCTTGCTAGTTCCCGGCGCTGACGTCGGCGCCGGTGTCGGCCTTGGACTGGCCGTCGGTGTCGGCGTCCGCCCCGGCCTTGGCGTCGAAGCCGGCCTGAAGCTTTTCGACAACGGCCTGGATGGCCTGGCCGTAGTCGCCGTTCACGGCGGCGGTCTCAATCGTCTGCGCGGCGGCGGCCTGGTCGGCGGCCGGCGCGTTCTTCAGGTCCGTCAGGTCGGCCTGCAGCTTGGCCGGCAGCTGCGAGAACACCTGGGGGATGTCGACGAGCGTGAGGGCCAGCTTCACAACCGACTGGCCGGCATCCTGTTCCTCAGCCTGCACGTGGTGGCCGTGGTGCCCGCTGGGCACGAGCGCGGCCAGCGGGTGCGTGGGGTGCTTCTGGATCTGCGTGGCGAGCTTCGTGATCTGCTCGCCGTATCCGCCGTCCAGCGCGGTGGTTTCGATCTTCTGCGCGGCCGCTGTGCGGTCGGCGGAGGATGCGTCCTTGAGGGTCGTCAGATCGGCCTGCAGGTTGGCCGGAAGGCTCGCGAAGAGCTCAGCGTGGCCGGCGAGGGTGGTGGCGACGTTCTGCGCCTTCTCACCGATGTCGTGACCCTCGGCGAGATCGGAGCGGAGCTCGCCCTTCAGGGCCACCAGGAACGTGCCCGAGAAGCCGGAGATCGCGTCCCCTGTCGCTGAGGAGTTCGAGGTGCGGGTGGAGGAGGTCAGCGGAGCCGCTGTGGCCCCCTGCACGCCAACACCGAGCAGTGCGCCGGCGGTCAGGACGGAAACGACGCCGACGGCGAGGCGCTTCTTGCGAAAAGTGCCGGAGGTGGCGGAGATCTGGTTCTTGTTCAATGTGGATCCTTTCGATAGCTTGCGACCGGTCCGGCGATAACCGAAGTCGGCCGCACGTGGTCACCCGGCGAGTCTAGGGAGGCGCCCGGCGCCAACCTCCGTAGCGGCTGAGTGTCCCGATTGGGTAGGCGCCGATCGCCGGGTTTGTCTGCGGCATCGCGCGGCTCACGATCGCAGCCATGGCAGGGAAACGCAGGCGATCAGGAGTTTTACTCAACTCGCCTGAAGGGCTTTCCACGGATTCAATTTTTCTTTCCGATCGAAATGCCTTATGGAAGCGGGTCCGGCGAACCGAAACGACCACCGGGGCACGGCTCTCTGCGGTAGGTCACAAACCGAAATTCACGGCACGGCCGGCCCGGTCGCCCGGGTGGCCGTGTAGCATCATCGGAGAACGACAGGGGAGCGCCTCACGGCGCTGAGAGTGCGGTACGCCGCAGACCCTCGAACCTGCTCCGGTTAGCACCGGCGAAGGGAGTCGGGAAATCTCAGGTCCCTCGTGTCATGCCCGCTCCGGGTCTCCGGGGCGAGCGCGGCGTGAGGGCACCTCCCCGAGGCATCCATCGGAGTCCACGGGAAAAGGAATGACATGACCACGCACGACAAGACGGCACGCGAGACAGCGCCGCCCGCCGCACCCACCCGCACCATCCTCGCCGCCGGAAGGCTGACCGCCTGGCGCGGGGTCGACCTAATCACCGCGGCCATGCTCGCCGTGGCATTCGGCGTCGTCTTCTGGGGATTCGACACCTTCGTCTATCCGCTGGTTGGCGCCGTGACCGTGGGCTTCCCCCCGGCGGGAGAGCTCTCGCTCGGCGTGTGGCTGATCCCTGCCGTCGTCGGCGGACTGGTCATCAGGCGCCCCGGCGCCGCGCTCTTCACCGAACTGGTCGCGGCCAATGTCGAGCTGCTGCTCGGCAACGGGTGGGGAGTCGCCGTGCTCCTCTCCGGGCTGCTGCAGGGCCTCGGCGTCGAGATGGTGCTCGCCCTGGTGCGCTGGCGACGCTTTGGCGCAGCGACGGCGGTGCTCGGCGGTGTCGCGTCCGCGATCCTGGAAATCGTCGGCTACGAGTGGTGGTCCTACACGGCCGACTACTCACCGACCTGGCGCCTCGTCTACCTGGCCTGCGGCGTCGTGTCCGGCGCACTGATCGCCGGCCTCGGCGGCTCGGCGCTCGTGCGTGCGCTCGCCCGCTCCGGCGCCCTCAACGCATTCCCCGCCGGCCAGGAAGTCCGTGAGTCGCGCGCGACCCGCTGACGGGCCAGCGCCCGTTGCCGCGTCGCACACGCCGTCGCGCGCGGACGGTGCCCTGGTGGAGGTGCATGAGCTGACCTGGCGCCCGTTCGGGCGTGAGCAGCCGGTTGTGAACGAGGTGACCCTGCGGGTCGAGCCGGGGGAGCGGATCCTGCTGGCCGGCCCGAGCGGCTCTGGGAAGTCGACCTTGCTTCGCGCGCTCGCCGGGGTGCTCACCACGACGGAGTCCGGCGACCTGGCCGGATCCGTCACCGTCGACGGGCAGGACCCGCACGAGGGCGGCACCTCGGCCGGCCTGCTCGTGCAGGACCCGGCGGACGCCCTGGTCGCCCGTCGCGTAGGGCGCGATGTGGCCTTCGGCCCGGAGAACTTCGGCCTGCCCCGGGAACGGATCTGGCACAGGGTGCGGGAGGCGCTGAGCGCCGTCGAATTCCCCTACGGCCTCGAGCATCCGGTGGATGCGGTGTCCGGCGGGGAGGCGCAACGCCTCGCGCTCGCCGGCGTGCTGGCCCTGGGCCCCAGGCTCGTGCTGCTCGACGAACCCACCTCGATGCTCGACCGGTCGGCCGCGGCCACGGTGCGGGAGGCGATCTGGTCCGCTGGCGGCGAGTCCGGTGCCACGATGGTGCTCGTCGAACACCAACTCCACCCATGGCTCGATGACGTCGACCGGGTGATCATCCTGGACGCCGACGGCCGGATCAGCGCCGACGGCACCGTCGCGGAGACGCTGCTCGAGCACGCCGCGTCGCTGGCCCGGCAGGGCATCTGGGCGCCGGGCATCCCGTCCCCGGTTCCCCGGGAACTGCCTCCCGCACTGTGCGCCCCTGCTCTCCGCGGCGGGCCGGCCGGTTCGATCATGATCAGGGCGGATGCCGTCGGCGTGGTCCGCAGCGCCCGCGCCGGGCTCGCATCGGCCGGCGGCCAGGCCATGCCGACGCCCAGGCCGGCGCTGTCGCACGTCGACGCCAGTGTGCGCTCCGGCGAGGTACTGGCCGTCATCGGCGCCAGCGGCGCGGGCAAATCGACGCTCACGGCACTGCTCGCCGGACTCGAGCTGCCCTCCTCCGGTGAAGTGCGCGCCGGCCGGGAACTCGCCGCCGGTGCCGGCCCGCACCCGGCGCGGTGGTCATCCGCGGACCTGGCGCGCCGCGTCGGCTGGGTGCCCCAGCAGGCCGAACTCGCCGTCGTCGCACGAACGGTCCGCGACGATGTGCTGAGCACCAGCCGTGCGCTCGGCCTGGGCGAACAGGCGTCGGCGCAACGTGCCGACGGCCTCATCGAGGCGCTGGGCCTGTCGGCGCTCCGGGACGCCGACCCGCACGAACTCTCCGGCGGCGAGCTCCGGCGTCTTGCGCTCGCCGGGGCGATCGCCCACGGCCCATCGGTGCTGGTGCTGGACGAGCCGACGGTCGGCCAGGACCGCCTGACCTGGGCGGCTGTGGCCGGGTTGATCGTGTCGGCCAGGGCCGCCGGCGTCGCGGTCGTCGTCGCCACCCACGACCCGCTGCTCATCGACCTGGCCGACCGGCGGATCCACCTCGACCGCGGTCGGGTGGCACAGTCGACGGATGCGGCAGCAGCGCCGGTCGCGACCGCTGTGGGTGCCGGGGTCGAAGCCGGTGCCGAAGCTGGCGTCCGGCAGGCCGCGCCCGGCCGCCGGCCCCGCCGCGCCGGCCTGGCCGCGCGCTGCGGTCCCCTGTCACTGCTCGGGTCCTCTCTGCTCCTGATCAGCGGCGCGATGGCGATCACCGACATCCGTGCCGCCCTCGGCGGAGTCGCACTGGAACTGCTTCTTGCCCCGCTGGTCCTCGGCTGGGGCCGGCCGTCCGTGCGGTTGCTGCCCGGGCTGCTCGCCGTCGTCTCTGTCGGGTTTTCGAGCTGGCTGCTCAGCACCGGTCAGGACCCGCTGGTCGGTGCCACGGCCGGACTGAGAGTCGCCTTCTTCGTCCTCCCGGGTGTGCTGCTGGCGGGCCTCGCGGATCCGTTCGCGCTCGGCGACCACCTCGCGCAGCGCCTCCGACTGCCGGCGCGACCCGTTGTCGCCGCCGTCGCCGCCCTGCAGCGGTTCGAGGGCCTCGGCGAGCAGTGGGACCAGCTGCGGCGCATCCGTCGGGTGCGGGGCCTGGACCCCGGGCGCTCGCCGGCGGCCAGGGGCCGCAACGCGGCGGCCCTGACCTTCGCCCTGCTCGTCCAGACCCTGCGACAGGCCGGGCGGATGGCCGTGGCCATGGAGGCCCGCGGCTTCTCGGCGGCCGGCACGTTCGGCGTGCGCCGCACCTGGGCCGAGCCGGCCCCGTGGCTGCGGGCCGACTCCGGCCTGATCGCCCTCGGGCTCGCCGTGGCCGTCACACCGATCCTGCTCCAGGCCGCCTGGCCATAACGCGCACCGCCCCGCCGGACGAACCTAATAGGCTGTCCTGATTGACACGGGGTGCTCCGCCGGACGCGGGAGCTGAGATGAATACCCGTTGAACCTGTCTAGTTAGCACTAGCGAAGGGATGTCGCACATGGCAACGCACGCTTCAGGCCTCGAATTGAGACCCACACCCAGGGTGCTCAGCATCGCCGGGACCGACCCGACCGGCGGCGCGGGTATCCAGGCAGACCTAAAAAGCATCGCCGCGAACGGCGGCTACGGGATGGCCGTGGTCACGGCCCTCGTGGCGCAGAACACGCGCGGGGTCCGCGCCGTGCATACCCCGCCGGTGGAGTTCCTCCGGCAGCAACTGGACGCGGTCAGCGACGACGTGACGATCGATGCGGTCAAGATCGGCATGCTGGCCGACATCGACGTCATCCGGGAGGTGCGGTCCTGGCTGGAGGCCACCCGCCCGCCGCTGGTCGTGCTCGACCCGGTCATGGTGGCCACCAGCGGCGACCGGCTCCTGGAGCCCTCCGCGGAGCAGGCGCTCCGGGAGCTGGTGCCGCTGGTCGACCTGGTCACCCCCAACGTGCCGGAGCTGGCCGCACTGCTCGGGGAGTCGCCGGCGCAGAACTGGTCGGAGGCGGTGGAGCAGGGCAAGCGCCTGTCGACTGCGACCGGGGTCACGGTGCTGGTCAAGGGCGGACACCTCACCGACGCCAGTTGCCCCGACGCGCTGGTCAACACCCATGGTCTGCTGGCGGACACCGTGGTGGAGTTCGCCTCGCCCCGGGTGGAGACGAGCAACACGCACGGCACGGGCTGCTCGCTGTCCTCCGCCATCGCTACGGTGCAGGCGCGGACCGGCGACTGGGCCGACTCCCTGGCGCAGGTCAAGGCGTGGCTGCACGACGCGCTGCTGCACGCAGACGCCCTCGAGGTCGGAGCGGGCAACGGACCGATCCACCACTTCCACCGGCTCTTCGCCGGGACGGCCCCGGTCGGCCAGGAATTCAGCCGGACCCTCTGGCAGGACATCGAACACACCCGCACGGCGATCTTCGACCTGCCGTTCATCCAGGCGCTCGGCGACGGAACCCTCGACGAAGCCGAGTTTTCCTACTACCTGGCCCAGGATGCCCTCTACCTGAACACCTATTCGCGCGTGCTGGCCCGGGCCAGCGCCCTGGCCCCGACCGAGGCAGCCCAGCTGTTCTGGGCCAACTCCGCCCAGGTGTGCCTGGAAGTCGAATCAGACCTGCACCGCTCCTGGCTGGGCGAGCACACCGCGCCGCGGGAACTCGGACCCGTCACCAAGGGTTACCTGGACCACCTGCTGGCCGCCAGTGTGCAGGGCAGCTACGCGGTCCTGGTGGCCGCCATCCTGCCGTGCTACTGGCTGTATGCGGAGGTGGGCGACCGGCTCCATGCCCGGTTCCTTGCGCGCGGGGACGGCAGCGTGCACCCGTATGCGGCGTGGCTCGAGACCTACGCGGACGAGGGTTTCGCCGCGGCGACCCGGCAGGCCGTCGCCTTCACCGACGCGGCGGCCGGCTCAGCATCGGCCCACGAGCGAGCGGCCATGAGAACGGCGTTTGCCCAGTCCTCGCAGTGCGAACTCGATTTCTTCGACGCGCCCCGGCTCCATGCGCGGTGACCTGCTCCCGGCCCAGCGGGGCCGGTTAGTCCAGCGGGGGCAGGTGAGCCAGGAGCCGTTGGGCGGCATCCGTCGGGTCGTCCGCCTCGGTGATGGCGCGCACCACGACGACGCGGCTCGCGCCGGCCGCCGCGACCTGCTCGATGTTGGTCAGGTCAATGCCGCCAATGGCATACCAGGGCAGGATGCTACCCGCCCTGCTGATCCGCTCGGTCGCGTACCGGGCCAGCTCCAGTCCCACCGCGGCCCGTCCCGGTTTGGTCGGGGTCGCCCAGAGCGGACCGACACAGAAGTAGTCCAGCGTCTCGGCGGCCAGGGCGGCATCGATCTGCTCTGGCGTGTGGCTGGAGAGGCCGATCGCGACCGTGTCGCCGAGCAGCCGGCGGGCGGAGGCCAGCGGCAGGTCCTTCTGGCCGATGTGGAAGACCGGAGCCTCGGCCAGGGCGGCGATGTCGGCCCGGTCGTTGACGGCCCAAAGCCGCCCGTGGCGCTCCGCGGCCTCCCGAAGGACGCCCAGGAGTTCCAGTTCCTCGGCGGCCTCGATGGTCTTGTCCCTGAGCTGGATGATGTCCACACCCCCGGCGAAGGCGGCATCCAGGAACTCGGCGAAATCGCCGCGCTCCGTCCGGGCGTCGGTGCACAAGTACAGCCGGGCGTGATCGTGGTCCATCTGACCAACAATAAAGGCGATTCGGGGCAGCCCGCACCACTCCGGACACAGGCCGAAATGGAACGTCCTCGTGGCTGACCGCGGCGTAGACGTCGTCGTCATCGGCGCCGGAATCGTCGGGCTGGGGATCGCGTGGACGGCGGCGCAGTCGGGCCGCACGGTCGCCGTCGTCGACCCGGAACCCGCCACCGGGGCGACGTATGCCGCCGCGGGCATGCTCGCTCCGGTCAGCGAGCTGCACTACCAGGAAGAGGACCTGCTCGAGCTGACGCTGGCCTCCGCCGCACTGTACCCCGCATTCGTGGAGTCGCTGGGGGTGGGCGCTGCCAAGGCCGGGTACCAGACCACCCGGACGATCACCGTCGGCGCGGATGCGGCCGACCGGCGGTCGCTGACCGACCTGCGCGAGGTGCAGCGGGGTCACGGCCTGGCGGTGCAGCCGCTGACCATCCGCGAGGCCCGCGCCCTGGAACCGCTGCTCAGCCCGCAGCTGTCCAGCGCATTCAACATCGACCAGGACCACCAGGTTGACCCCCGGCGGCTGGCCGCCGAGCTCCGATCCGCGATCGACCGGGCCGCCGCCCGGCAGGAGTGGACCCACGAGCACTCGATCCGGCAGAACGCCGCCGGGCTGCTGCACGAGCATCAGGCGGATGCCGCCTCCCGTGTCACCGGCGTCATCCTGGCGGACGGCTCCACCGTGGCGGCGGGCGAGGTCATCGTCGCCAACGGCCTGGCCGCCTCTCAGCTGGGCGGCCTGCCCGACTGGCTGGCACTGCCGCTGCGCCCGGTGTACGGAGACATCCTTCGGCTGCGCGTCCCAGAGCATCTCCGGCCGCTCCTCACCGCCACCATCCGCGGCCTCGTCCGCGGAATTCCCGTCTACCTCGTTCCGCGCGACGACGGAACGGTGGTTCTCGGCGCCACCCAGCGCGAGGACGGATCCGCCGCGGTGTCGGCCGGCGGCGTATACCAGCTGCTGCGGGACGCCCAGGTGCTCGTACCGGCGGTCGCCGAGCTCGAACTCATCGAAGTGACTGCCCGAGCCCGCCCAGGGACACCGGACAATGCGCCGCTGCTCGGACGGGTCGTCAGCGGCCCCGGGCAGGCAGCCGGCGACATTCCGGGCCTGATCATCGCCACCGGATTCTTCCGCCACGGCGTGCTCCTCACCCCCATCGCGGCCCAGCACTGCCTGCACCTGCTCGACGGGACGGCCGACGAGCGATGGGCTCGCTTCCGGCCCGACCGTTTCTCACCATTCGCACACCCCGAAGGAGTCCGCCCGTGACTGAACCCCAACCTGCCGCGATCACCGTCAACGGCTCGGCGCGGGCGCTGATGCTCGGCGAGACCGTCACCGACCTGGTCGGGGAGATCACCGGCCGCCGGATTGCCGACGACGGCCAGGCGAGGGACGGGAAGCGCCTCGGCGTCGCCGTCGCCCGAAACGCCGGCATCGTGCCGAGAAGCCAGTGGGCCGCAACGGCCCTCACGCCGGGCGACGACATCGAAATCGTGACCGCAGTACAGGGAGGTTAGACATGACTCTCACGACACACGTGAGCAGCGATTCGCTGGTGATCGACGGGATCTCCCTGGGCTCCCGCCTGATCATGGGCACCGGCGGCGCGCCGAGCCTGGACGGGCTCGGCGCCGCGCTGCTGGCATCCGGCACGGAGCTGACCACCGTGGCCATGCGCCGCCACAGCCCGGGCGCCGCCGGATCGCTCTTCGATCTGCTGGTCGACAACGGAATCCGCGTCCTGCCGAACACCGCCGGCTGCTTCACCGCCAGGGAAGCCGTGATGACGGCCGAACTGGCCAGGGAGGCCCTGGAGACCGACTGGGTGAAACTCGAGGTCATCGCCGACGAGCAGACGCTCCTGCCCGACGCCGTCGAGCTGGTGGATGCCACCGAACAGCTGGTCGCGCGCGGCTTCAAGGTGTTCGCGTACACCAACGACGACCCGGTGCTGGCGTTGCGGCTCGAGCACCTCGGCGCCGTCGCCGTGATGCCGCTGGGCGCGCCGATCGGCACCGGCCTCGGCATCCTCAATCCGCACAACATCGAGCTCATCGTCGCCCGCGCCGGCGTTCCGGTGGTGCTCGACGCCGGAATCGGCACGGCCTCCGACGCGGCGCTCGCCATGGAGCTCGGCTGCGACGCCGTGCTGCTTGCCACCGCCGTGACCCGCGCGCAGGACCCCGTCAGGATGGCCGACGCCTTCCGGCACGCCGTCATCGCCGGCCGGCTGGCCTCGCAGGCCGGGCGCATCCCGAAACGCGAGCACGCCCTGGCCTCCTCCGCCATGGAAGGACGCCCGGACCTGTGAATGCAGCCGCCGCCGCATCCGTGACCGAGTTGCCGCCCGTAGTCGAACCGGCCGCCGACCTCACCGCGGCGGAGGTGGAACGCTACTCCCGGCACATCATCATTCCCGAGATCGGCGCCATCGGTCAGCGCCGGCTGAAGAACGCGCGCGTGCTCGTCGTCGGTGCGGGGGGCCTGGGCTCGCCCGTGCTGCTCTACCTGGCCGCCGCCGGCGTCGGCACGCTCGGCATCATCGACGACGACATCGTCGACCTCAGCAACCTGCAGCGCCAGGTGATCCACGGCGTGACGGATGTCGGCCGGTCGAAACTGGAGTCGGCGCGCTCCGCCGTGGCCGAGCTGAACCCGCTGGTCGAGGTGCGACTCCACCACGCCCGGCTCGACTCGGCGAACGCACTGGCGCTGTTCGCCGACTACGACCTGATCGTGGACGGGTCGGACAATTTCGCCACCCGCTACCTGGTCAATGACGCCGCTGCCCTGCTCGGAAAACCGTACGTCTGGGGGTCGATCTACCGCTTCGACGGGCAGGTCAGCGTCTTCTGGGAGAAGCACGGGCCCACGTACCGGGACCTGTACCCGGATGCCCCGCCCGCCGGGTCGGTTCCGAGCTGCGGTGAAGGCGGCGTATTCGGCATGCTCTGCGGCGCGGTCGGCGCGATGATGGTGTCGGAAGCGGTGAAACTGATCACCGGCGTCGGGCGGACCCTGCTCGGCCGGGTTCTGCTCTTCAACGCACTCACCGCATCCTGGCGGGAGGTCCAGATAGCCAGCGACCCGGCCGGCACGCCCATCACGGAGCTGGTCGACTACGAGCTCTTCTGCGGAACGTCCCCTGGGCCGGACGCCGACGCCGAGCACGGCCTCACCGTTCGCGAACTGGCCGCCCTGCTCGACGCCAGGGCGCGCGGTGAGCGCGACTTCGACCTCATCGACGTGAGGGAGCCGGGGGAGCACGAGATCGTGCGCATCCCGGGGTCGCGGCTGATTCCGCAGGGCCGCTTCGTGGCAGGAGAGGCACTCTCGAACCTGCCTCTCGACCGGGACATCGTGCTGTACTGCAAGGCGGGGGCGCGATCGGCCGAGGTGCTCGCCGACCTGCGACGGCAGGGCTACAGCCAGGTGAAACACGTGCCGGGCGGGGTCCTGGCGTGGGTCAAGGAAATCGATCCATCCCTGCCGCTGTACTAGCCCGCCGTACTAGTTTGTAGGCACATCGAAGCAACGAGCGAAAGCGGAGGACACGCTGATGCAGACAATCACCCCGTTCCTGTGGTTCGACAACAACGCCGAAGAGGCGATGGATTTCTACACCCTGGTCTTTCACGAGTCCCGGGTCGTGGACGAGTCCCGCTACGGGGAGGGCGCGCCGGTGCCCGCTGGAACCCTGATGTCGGCCACCATCGAGCTCGAGGACCAAAGGATCATGCTCTTCAACGGCGGCCCCGGATTCGCGTTCACCGAGGCCATGTCCTTCTTCGTCAGCTGCGACACGCAGCAGGAGATCGACGCGCTCTGGGGCAAGCTCACCGAGCACGGCGAACCCGGGCGATGCGGCTGGCTGAAGGACAAGTTCGGAGTGTCATGGCAGATTGTGCCGCGCGTGCTGGGCGAGCTGCTGGGTGACCCAGACCCCGAGAAGGCGGGCCGCGCCCTGCAGGCGATGCTGCAGATGGGCAAGCTCGACATTGCGGCGTTGAAGCGGGCGCGCGGGAACGACTAGCGCGCCCTACTTCGCCGCCGCCTGCTCTGCCCTGACCACGACCGTCGGCGACACGATGTTCAGCACGATCGAGTGGCTGACCGACCCCAGCAGCAACCGTTCGATGCCGCGCAGACCGTGGTTGCCGACGACGAGGAGCGCCGCCCGCCGTGAGGCCCCGAGCAGGGCCGGCTGAGGCGGGCCGTGCACCAGCGAGCCCTGAACCTGCAGCTCTGGCCAGGCATCCGTGGCTTTCGTCACCGATTCGTCCAGGATCTGGCGGTGCACCTGTTCCAGGGAACCGAGGAATTCCTCACTCGGAGGGAGATCGGGACCCGGCAGAAGGTCGGCCGTGACCGGGGTCTGCCAGAGGAGAGGCTCGTGCCAGGCGTGGATGACGCGCAGCGACTGGCCCGTGCGGTGCGCCTGCTCCGCGGCGAACGCCACAGCGGCGTCGGAGGCGTCGGATCCGTCGACGCCGACGACGACTCCGCTCCGGGATGCGCCGTCGTCCTCCGGCACGATCGCCACCGGACCGTGCGCGGTTGCGGCGAGCCGCGCGCCGACCGACCATTCGAAACGCCTCGTGGCGCCCTCGCGGCGATGCGTCCCCACGACGACAAGGTTCTCCGCGCCGGAGCGCCGCCGGAGCTCGCCGATCGGGTCGCCGCGCAGGAACTCCGAGTCAACGCGGACGGCCGGCAGGGCCGCCTGCACCTCTGCGACGACAGCGGCGAGTGCGTTCCGCTCGGTTTCGGCCACGGAGTCCGCGACGAAGGAGTCAGTGACCCCGATGGAGTCGTTGAGGATGCGAACGATGGCGAGGTCTCCGCCTACACACCACTCGGCCGCCCAGTCGAGGGCGGCGCGCGCCGGAGCGGTGTCGTCCCAGGCAACTATCGTCTTCTCGATCATGTGTCCTCCCGCGCATGACACTACGCGCGATCGCGCCCGAGCGAGAGGGCAAATTGCCTAGAGCCAGGGGAGGAGCTTCGGCGCCGGGCAGGGCCGGCCGCCGGTGAGGTTGAGGCACGGGTCGAAGAACGCCGGGTACCCGTCGGCGGCGGACGACCCGAACCACCTGTTGTAGAACAGCCAGAAGTTCAGGTTGCCGTGGGTCGAGCATCCGTCACCGTCCGTCGACGGATGCTTCCGCGCGGCGCCGTTGGGCTGGTAGGGCGTGTAGTTGTACAGATTCGCGGTCGCCTGGTTCCGGATGCGCACGCTCGAGGCGCCGCAGGAGGCCTCCGGGTTGAACTGCACGTCCGCCCGGCCCACCATGAAGGCACGGTCCGGGTGCTCGGAGTACTGCCGGAACTGCCAGGCCGCGTGGTAGATCTGATTGAAGAAGCCGAAGTACGTCTTGTCGCAGTCGGCCGAGTCCGGGCATCCGTACCCGGTGGCGCGAAGATAGCCGGATGCGCTCGGCCGGGTGAGCAGCGACTGCTCCTTCTGCAGCAGCACGAGCAGCACCCGCGGGCTGATGGTGCACGCGTGGGCGACCTTCACGATGATGCGGCTGGCCCGCTCGGCGCGATCGCCCCGGTAGGCGGCGCAGTGCCCGGCGCCCTGGGCCGGCTGCGATGCTGTGGTTTCGCGGTACTCCCACAGGCAGGGCGAGTCGTCGCTTGGCGAACACTCGCGTGATTCGAGGAAGGCCTGAACGTCCAGCTCGTTCATGGCTTCCGGGTTGTAGAAGTTGTAGTCGCTGATGATCAGCCCCGGATTGAACCCGGCGGGCTTCGCGGCGGCCTCGATCTGCCGGGCGGCGCCGGGCAGCGCCAGGCCGGCGCCGAGCGCGACAAGTACGACGATCGCCGCCAGCGCCGCCAGCCGCCGCCTAGTGGCGAAAAACTTCATGGGGGAGACCCTATCGGGGCAGCGCCGAGGCTCGCTGGGAACGGACCCGCACGGACGCCCCGCGCAGCTGCGGCTGCCGTTGCAGCAGCACCGCGAACGCGAGCAGGAGCGTGCCCGTGATGGCGATGACCAGGTCGAGGCCGAACACCATGACCGTGAACGGCGGGATGATCATGAGTGCCGTCGACGCGCCTATCCTCCAGTCGCTCACCCGGGGGCGGCCGCCGGGCGGCGCCGGGACCGGCTGCTCGAACCGGCCGAGCAGCCGGGAGATGACGATCAGCGCACTGATGGCCAGCGCGAGGATCACCGGCCGCGTCCACCACCAGGCGGCGCTGCCCGGTTGCGGCATCGGCAGCGGCGTGAGCAGCAGTAGTCCCACAATCAGTGCGAGCACCGGCAGGTGCCACAGGTAGATGGTCATCATCCGGGCGCCGACAACGGAGAACAGGGTCCGGATCTTCCTTCTGCGCATGATTCGGCCAAGCAGCGGGTACGCCAGCATCAGGAGCGAGAACTGACCGACGGCGAGCAGCATGAGGGCGACGGTCGGCGGGTTGAGGTTGTCGAGCATGTTCACCGGGTACAGGCCCAGGCCGGTCAGTGCGGCCAGCGCGGCGTAGCTGGTGCCGGCGAGCAGGAGGAGCCGGCCCCTGGACCTGGCGGCGAACCAGCCGTCCGCCGCCCCGATGCCGAGCTGCTGGATGAACAGCCACACGAAGATCATGTTGAACAGTCCCAGCTCGAGGATGCCGGTGGCCCAGCGCAGGACATCGAGCACCACGGCGGCCACGGCCAGGCCAGCGATCGTGCGAACCGGCGCCCGGGCGTGCAGGGCGGCCATCCCCGGCAGATACGCCTGGCTGAACATGTAGGCGGCGAGGAACCACAGCGGCGAGGCGACGCCGGTGGCGATCTCCGCAACGCTGCGAGGGTCGAGCCCGGAGAGGTGCATGACGAGGATGGCCGCCGACAGGAAGGCGAACAGGGGAACGGCCGGTCGGGCCAGGCGCTGGAAACGCGCCCGAATGAACTCCGCCGCGCCCCCGCCGCGCACCTCGATCCTGCGCCAGGACTGGACCCCGACGAGACCGCCGACAACGAAGAACAACGGCATGACCTGCGCGATCCAGGTGGCGGGCGCGAGCCACGGCTGGAGCATGAGCGTGCGCTGGAGGACGAGCCCGTTGTCGCGGTTGACGGATGCCCCGAGCATGAACAGATGGCCGACCACGACGAGCGCAAGGCAGATCACCCGCGCGAGATCCATCACCGGATCATGCCGGGCCGTCTCCACCGGCATCGGGCTGCCGGTGTCATGGAGCGCCTTCGACTTTTTCAACTCTCACCGCCGGTGCCCAGTGTGGCACGTATTCGGATCGACCGGCGGGTGCATACTTCCACGTAGAAGATGCGCAGTGAGGGAGCGGAGGGCAGGTCGATGACGGTGCTCGAGGAGGTGGGGCGTTTCTCGGCCCGATTCGGCCGGGACGTCGTCGTCGAGCGCACCGTGTGGCGTTACTACCGCCTGGGCGTTGGGCCGCCCATCTTCTGGCTGACCGGGGGCCTGCGCCGGGGCGCGCTCGGCTTCGCCTTCCTGGAACGGCTCGCCGCCCACCACACCGTCATCGCACCCGACTTCCCGCCCGTGCAGACGATCGACGAGTTCATCGTCGCCTTCGACGCCATCCTGCTCGCCGAGGGGATCGCATCCTTCGCCCTCTGCGGCCAGTCCTACGGCGGGCTGCTCGCGCAGGCGTACCTCGCGCACCGGCCAGAGGACGTCGACCGGCTCATCCTGTCCAGTTCCGGCCCCGCAGACTCCGGCAGGGCCTGGCTGCCAGCCGAGCACGCGCTGATCGCCCTGGCGCGCCTGCTGCCTGAGAAGACGGCCAAGAAGCTCCTGGTCGGCGGTGTGTTGAAGGCCATCACGCTGCCGGGCGCCACGCATGATGACTGGGCGCGCGCCATCACCGTTGTCGTGCAGGACGAGCTGACTCGTGCCGACGTGGTGTCGCACTTCGCCGTCGCCGCCGACTTGATCCGGAAGCGCAGCGTGGCTCCCGCCGCCTTCGCCGCCTGGCCCGGCCGGGTCTCCGTGCTCAGCGCCGAAAACGATCCGACGCAGGGGAAGAAGGATGTTCACCGCTACGAGAGGCTTTTCGGCCGGCCCGTCGAGGTGCTCAGCCTCGGGCTGATGGGGCACGCCGCCGCGCTGTTCGACCCTGACGGGTACGTCGACGTGCTCGAGCGCGCGCTGGCCTGATCCGTGGCGGTCGCGTCGCGGATGCCGGCGGCCTGTACGTTGTGAGGTGCACCGTGCCCCCGTTCGACGCCGATCCGGCGTGGAAGCTGTCGCCGGCGCGGGGGAGCACTCATCACCAGTCACAAGCGCCGGTCGTCCACGCGGATCAGGGCCGGCCTGGCCGCCGTGCTGCTGCTGGCGCTCGCCGGATGCTCCGGACAGCCGAGCGGCGCCGTGCGCGGCACCGCCGCCGCTGCCGCCCCTCCGATCGCGGCGGCCGCACCGGCCGCTGTTCCACCGGCACCAGCCGCCGCACCGGCAGCCGCCGTCCACGCATCCGCGGCCCCGACGAACGTCCCGGCCGCCCAGGCCCTGGCCCTGCTCGCCACGCTCGCCAACAAGGGCAAA
This sequence comes from Microbacteriaceae bacterium UBA4731, assembly GCA_002404115.1. The sequence goes on along the minus strand of DHJB01000003.1, from coordinate 5,461 downwards.
TCCCCGAGCACCGGCTACGACCGCACAAGGAAGTTCGGCACCGCCTGGCTCGACGTCGACCACAACGGATGCGACACCCGCAACGACATCCTCGCCCGCGACCTCACCGGCGAGGTCACGGCCGGCCCGTGCAAGGTGCTCACCGGCGTGCTCGCCGACAAGTACACCGGCAAGATCATCCACTTCGTGCGCGGCAACACGACGTCGACCCTCGTGCAGATCGACCACCGCGTCGCGCTCCTGGCCGCCTGGGAGACCGGCGCGCAGAAGCTGTCGCAGGGGCAGCGCGAGGCTCTCGCCAACGACCCGCTGAACCTGATCGCGGTGGACGGCCGCACCAATTCGGCCAAGGGTGCCGGCGACGCGGCCACCTGGCTGCCCCCGCAGAAGTCGTACCGGTGCGCCTATGTGACCAGCCAGATCCAGGTGAAGGCGAAGTACCGCCTCTGGGTTGCCCCGGCCGAACGTGCCGCCATGGTGCGCGTGCTCGGCAGCTGCACCGGCACGATCGCGGTCGTGCCGGTGAACCCGGTGAACCCGGTGGCGCCCGTGGTCGCCCCGCCGGCGGCACCTGCGGGAACCATCCACCCAGGTTCCTACTGCGCCCCGAAGGGCGCGATCGGCGCGGCCGCCAGCGGAACGAAGTACACCTGCGGCAAGAAGGGCGCCGACGCGAACGGCCGGTACCACTGGAACGCCTGAGGCCCCGCGTTCAGGGAGCCGTCAGCTCCGCAATCTGGGCCGGCGTCGGCCGGTCGACGATGTCGTCGAAGTCGTGGTGGAGTCGCAGGTACCCGGAGACGAACGGGCACAGGCTGATGATGCGCAGGTGCCGGCTGCGGACATCCGTGAGCGCGCCGGAGATCAGGACTCCGGCCAGGCCCTGACCGGAGTGCCCCTGGTCGACCTCGGTGTGCAGGAAGACCCGGTGCTCGCCGCGGTCCGTGAACCGGCTGAATCCGACCGGCTGACCGTCGACGTCGATGACGTACCGTGAGCCGGCGTCGTCGAGTCGTACCACCGCGTTCGGCGGTATCGCGCCGTCGGGGCTCAACTCGGCCATAATGCCCATGGTAGAACCGGGACCCGACTCGAAAGAAGATCACCATGAAGATTGCCATCCTCGGCACCGGCACCGTCGGGCGCACCCTGGCCGCCCGACTGGACGGGCTCGGCCACGATGTCATGGTCGGCACCCGCGCCCCGGCACCCACCCTGGAGCGCCAGGGGAAGGATGCGATGGGCAACCCTGCTTTCTCCGCGTGGCTGGCCGAGCACCCCCAGGTGGCCCTCGGCAGCTTCGCCGAGGCGGCCGCGCACGGCGAGATTGTCGTGAACGCGACGAACGGCTTCGCGTCGATCGACGCCCTGACCCTCGCCGGGGCGGACAACCTCGCCGGCAAGGTGCTCCTGGACGTGGCCAACGCGCTCGACTTCTCCCACGGCATGCCGCCGACGCTGTTCGTCAAGGACACCGACTCGCTGGCCGAACAGATCCAGCGCGCCTTCCCCGAGGCGCTGGTCGTCAAGTCGCTGAACACCATGACCGCCGCCGTCATGGTCGACCCGGTCAAGGTGGCCGGGGGAGATCACTCGACGTTCGTGTCCGGCAACGACGACACGGCCAAGGCGACGGTGATGACCCTGCTGGACAGCATGGGCCACACGGATGTGATCGACCTCGGCGACATCACCACCGCCCGCGGCGCCGAAATGCTCATGCCGATCTGGCTCAGGCTGTGGGGCACGCTGGGAACCGGGATGTTCAACTTCAAGATCGCCCGCTAGCTGACCCCTCCTGTGGCTCGGGAACATTCCTATCCATGCCGTGCGCGCATTCCTCGTTGCTGGGGAGAGCGCTGGACTTGAGAACGGCGAGGTGGTACCTCGGGTAACTGAGTCCGTGCTCGGCGTCGATATCCATCCGGTCGCCGTGACATTCGTGGGAATCAGCCGGGCATCGGCCAACTCCTTGGAGTCGCAGTAACCCTATCGGCGTTGATTGCAGTCAATATTGTCACCTGCAGCCACGCCAAAAAGCAGGAACTGTCCCCCCCATTACTTTCCTTGTAGCCCTTGTTCGTGTAATTGTTTGAGGGTGTTGGCCTGTCAGGGCAGGCATGGTTCTTGCCTCGCGCCCGCATCCAGTCGGCGAGCTGACCACGTGTCGCGGCGTCCTCGACGATCACGGTCTCCATGAAGTTCGCCTTGCCTGCCAGGAGTAGTTGGCCTCCGGACTTGGGGGCAGTGATCGCGGCCGCAGCCATCAGCGTGGCCTCCTGGTGGACGGCGTCGGCCCGAATGGTGTCGGCGTCCAAGCGTTCCCTGGTCATGCTGGACTGGGTGTGACCTGGCGGGCGCACCAGGCGTAGAGGGCGTCGTAGACGAATATGCCGCGTTTGAGCAGCACCTGGTCGTCGGGCTCGACGTCCAGGCCGCCAACACCGATGGCCAGCAATCCCGGCCCGGCCGGGTCGGTGTTCACATCCGTAGCGATGTCGGCCGCGTGGACGATTTTGGCCAGGCGGGACAGGACAAGGTCGCCGCCGAGGCCGTGGGCGGCGATGAGGGATTCAAATGTGCACCACTCGCCGGCTCCGTCGGCTGCGGGCTGGTGGGTGAATTCAGCTCCCGGAGCGTCGAAGGAGTGGCCCCCGAGCTCGGCAGCTGCGGTAAGCACCTCACCGGCGGGCACGTAGATGATTTCGGCGTCGGGATCGATGAACCGGCGGATCAGCCAGGGACAGGCAATCCGGTCGGTTTTCGGGCGGGCGCGGGTGATCCACTTCATGATGTCTCCTTCGGTTGTGGCGGGTTGGGGTCATGGATGGTAAGGCCGGGCAGGTTCAGGTAGCCGCCGGGCACGTCGTAGCGGGTGATCGGCCGGTAGCTGACGGCCTGATGGACTTCGCTGGCGGTCAACGATTCTCTGTGCGGGGTAGCGATCCATGCGTCGAAGACCTGGTGGCTGGGCCAGATGGTGATCACCACTGTCTCCCCGGAACCTGCCGAGGGTTCGCAAACCAGCTCGGCAAGGAGGCCGTGTTGCTGGCGGACCGGGCGGCCGGCGTCAATCCAAGCCAGATAGCGGTCGCGCCATTCGGGTGGAACTAGCACTGTTCGCAGGCAGACGATCATGATTCCTCCGTTGCCGGGTCGTTGTGGGTCGTGTCTGGTTCGACGCTCAGGCGAGGGAGGTGGTGGGCCCAGTGCCATAGGGCGAGGTCGTAGCCGGCTTTGATTAACCCGGCCAGAACCAGTGGTGCCCCCAGCGCAAGCTGCTGCACTGCGCCGGCTACCAGCGGGCCAATTGGTCGAACGACATAGCGCGAGGCGTTCGTGACGGCGGCAGCGGTCGTCCGCTCGCCGGGAGTAACGACGGTCATGACCAGGGCTTGACGGGTGGGCACATCCATTTGGGACAAGGTCGTGCGGGCGAGCATCAATGCGGCAGCGATGGGAAAGTTTGGTGCGAACGCGACTGCGATCAGGAGCAGGTTGCTCGGGAGGTGAGTGCCGACCATTGTCGCAATCAGCCCAAAGCGGCGAGCCAGCCGGGGCGCGAGCATGACGGAGACGGCTTGCACGATCGAAACGCTGAAGAACAGCCACCCGAGCGCGGCGATAGACACTCCGTAGCGTTGGCTGAAGAAGTAGGCCAGGAACCCGGTCGTGACCAAACCTCCTCCGGCGGCGTCGACCGCGAACAATGTGGCCAACTGCCGCACCACAGGCCGCGACGGGCCGAGCCGGGAACTCGCTCGAACTGTTTGGATAAGGCCAGGAAGAGCGCCGGCTGAGGTCGTCTCGACCGCTGGCGACAGTCGCCACGCCAGCAGCGCGCCGGTCAGCCCGATTGGGATGAGGACGGCGAACAACCAGGCGGGGATCCCGGAATCGCCATGCTGGCCGAGGCCCGGAAGAGCGGCGGCGAGTGCTCCGAGTGCCCCCGCTGCTGCGCCCACCGCGTTGTACCGACCATACACAATCGCGGTCCCGGCGTCCTCGGCGGCCAGCATCACCTGCTCCAGCGTCGCGGCAGGCCCGTTGTCCACGACATCCGTTGACAGGGTGCCGGTCAGGGCGATCACCAGCAGCACCCAGAAAGGGGCGCCGATCGCCACAATCGCCCCAGCGGCGGCCATTGCAAGAAAGAACCACCCATAGCTTCGCCGTAGTCCAACCCGGTCCGCCAACCGGGCAGCAACCAAGCTCGCCACGGCAGTTCCGGCGATCAACGCCGTGAGCACAACGCCTGCTTGCAACGGGGTGTAGCCGCGATCGGCTAGGAGCACCCCGAGAATGACCGCGGTGAACCCGTACCCAGCCGCTCTTAACCCCTGCCCAGCGATCAGTAATGTCGCATCCCGGCTCAGGCCCCAGCGCAACCAGGTCAACATCTGGCTAGCGAGGCATCGCTGCCGCCCTGGGTACCGCCTGGCAACTCGGCGTGTCGCGACTTCATACCTCGATCATGCAACCGCGGTTGCAGAAAAGCAACAGCGGTTGCAGCAATGGGTATGCTTAGTGACGAGGTGACGAGGATGGCCCGGGATGATCAGTGGGTGCTGCTGTCCTACCGCCTCCCCCGCTTGCCCTCAACGCCACGCTCGGCGGTATGGCGCAAGCTCAATCGACTCGGCGTCGCGCAACTCGCCGATGGGCTTGTCGCGCTGCCCGCCGACGCCCGCACCCGTGAAGCACTTGAGTGGATTGCCGAGGAGGTCCTCGAACACCACGGCGAGGCAATGGTCTGGCTCGGCCAACCTGCCGACACTGCCGGCAGGGTCGCGCTAGTCGAGCGGATGACCGCCGCGACCGCGGCCGAGTACGACACGGTATTGAATGAGGCGGCAGCAATGCGCGACTCCGACCCGCCGACCCGCCGAAGAGTCGTCGCCCGTCTGCGCCGCGAACTACACCGCATCGACGCCCGGGACTTCTTCCCCCCACCGCAACGCAATGCGGCCTGGCACGCGGTAGATGAACTTGCGACGGAGCCAACCTCCATGGCGCAGCGGTGAAGTGGGCGACCCGCTCCCGAATCCACGTCGATCGGGCAGCATGCGCATGGCTTATTCGCCGCTTCATCGACCACGACGCCACATTCATTTTCGTTGACGACCCCGCCGACCTGCCGTCCGAGGCAACCGCGTTCGACATGCGCGGTATTCCGCTTAGCCACCACCAAGGACGTTGCTCGTTTGAGTCGATCCTGCAGCACTTCGACCTCACGTCCGACCCCGCACTAGAGGAGATCGGCCACATCGTCCACCAAGCCGACCTGGGCGATGACCAGTTCGACGCCCCCGCGGCGACTGGCCTTGACATCCTCATCCGCGGACTGACCCTCACCAGCGACACCGACGAAGCAACCCTGACAGTGACAGACCGACTCTTCGACGGCCTCTACGAATACATCCACAAGCACCTACAATCCGGACGCGCCCCCTCATAGCCC
>DHJB01000021.1:4157-4387 GCA_002404115.1 Microbacteriaceae bacterium UBA4731 | reverse complement strand
CTGTGGATGACGAGCTTTCACCCGGACGCGGGCCGCGACGTCGACGTCGGCGCCACCCCGATCGTGCTCCAGGCCGGCGGCCGTGAGGAAGTCGCTGTCGGATCCGACGCGGGCGTGTTCAAGGTGCTCGACGCCGCCACGGGGTCGGTGGTGTGGTCGCGGGACCTCGTCAACGGCAGCGCTGTTCACGGCTTGCTCGCCTCGCCCGCATACGACGGCACGTACTTCTA
>DHJB01000021.1:858-4056 GCA_002404115.1 Microbacteriaceae bacterium UBA4731 | reverse complement strand
GTCCCCTCTGCCGGCGACCCCTCCGGCGTGTTCGCGCTCGACGCCGCCGCAGGCAAGACACTGTGGACCAACCACGCCGGCCTGCCTGTCTACTCCGCGCCCGCGATCGGCAACGGCGTCCTGGTGTTCGGAACCGGCGACGTGTTCGGCGACCCGAACGCCGGCGGGATGGTGGCGCTGTCCAGCCGGGACGGCACCGTGCTGTGGACCCACGACCTGCATTCGGCCGTCTTCAGCGGCCCGGCGATCAGCGGCGACATGGTCCTGGTCGGCGACTCACGCGGGGACGTCATCGCCTTCAGGCCGGCCTGAGCGGGCGGCTTAAATTGATAGTGGCGCGATCGGCCAGAGCGATTTAGACTCGCTGAGTCCTGTTCGTAGTATGTGGAGGTTTTGGGGGATGAAAGGACCTGCAGCTCGGCTGCGCTGGCTTTGCACGGCTTCGATCACGGTGGTCGGCCTTGCTCTTCTACCTGTGGGTGCGTCGGCGAGCGGAGGCGGAACGCCGATGACCTGCATCACCGAGGCCACCGGCACGCTGTTGTGCACGGGCGCGACTGCCGAGAAGAATTCAACCTTGTTAGCGCAATACCAGATCGAGGTTCCGGCCCACTGGAACGGCACCCTCGCCCTCTACAGCCACGGCTACAACTCCTTCACAGTGCCCTTGCCGCCCCAGGACGCGGGCGATCCCGTGACCGGCGACTACCTTTTGAGCCAGGGCTATGCGCTGGCTGGGTCGGCTTATGCGAGGGCCGGCTGGTCTCTGCAGCAGGCCTTCGAAGACCAGATCGCTCTCCTCGACCTGTTCGGCATTACGTTCGGGAAACCTCAGCGAACGATCGCGTGGGGCCATTCGCTGGGCGGCATGATCACAGCCGGGCTCGTCCAACTGTTCCCCGACCGCTTTACCGCCGCCCTGCCCATGTGTGGGGTCGTAGCCGGGGGACCTGGAGTTTGGAACCAGGGCCTGGACTCTGAATTGGCGATAACGACCCTCTTGCCACAGATCCCGTTCAAGATCATCAACTTCACAGGTGATGCCGCGGTCAACTACGGCAAAGCGTTGGCCGCGCTTGCACTAGCGCAGAAGACCCCGCAGGGCCGCGCGCGGATTGCGCTTTCCGCCGCGCTGGCGGACGTGCCCGGTTGGGTCGACCCGGCGAGTCCGGAGCCTGCCGCCAGGGACTACGTGACTCAAGAGGCAAACCAGGCTCTCTGGGACAGCAACATCGACTTCTTGTTCGCGTTCTTCGGCCGGGCCGAGCTGGAGGCGCGGGCGGGCGGCCAGTTCTCATGGAACACGGGCGTCGACTACCGCGTCCAGCTATCGCACTCCACCGACCGGGCCGAGGTGAAGGCGCTTTACGCCGCGGCCGGTCTTGATCTCAACAAAGACCTCGATAAGCTCAACGCAACTCCGCGGATCGCCGCCGACCCGGCGGCGGCCGCATACGTCGCCAAGTACATCGCCTACAACGGAGAGCTGAACATGCCCGTGCTCACAATGCACACGACCGGGGACGGCCTGGTCGAGGTGACGGATGAGAACGCTTACGCGAGCGTGGTCAGGAGCGCCGGTGACAACAACTTGCTCCGCCAGGTGTTCGTGCACCGCGCGGGCCACTGCACCTTCACGCCCGCCGAGACGATCAGCGCGTTCAAGACGCTGGTCCAACGGATCGACACGGGCCGCTGGGAGGACAGCACCAGCCCCGCGGCCATGAATGCTTCCGCGGCGAACTTGGGGCCGGGTTTCAACTTCATCGTCGCTGGAACCCCGGCGCACGTGATCCCGACGGCGCCGAGCTTCCTGAACTTCCACCCCGACAAGTTCTTGCGCCCGTTCGACGCGAGGAACCTCGAGGAGTAGTCAGCGTTTCAGTGCGGTCCGGCCTCGGGGTGGGGCCGGGCCGCTCCTTTCATCTACGTACCGGCGAGCGGAAGCTCGACCTCGAACGTGGCGCCGCCGCCCTCGGTTTCACGCACCTTCACGTGCCCTCCATGCGCGGTCACGACCGCGGTGACGATCGACAGCCCCAAGCCGGAACCGCCGCTGTCGCGGCTGCGGCTGGGGTCGGCGCGGTAGAAGGGCTCGAAGATCCGATCGAGGTCGTCCGCGGCTAGTCCCGGACCGTGGTCGGCGACCGACAACCTGGCCACGCTGTCCTCGGTCGAGAGGCTGATATCGATTGGCGTCTGAGGCGGCGTGTGCACAAGGGCGTTGCGGACGAGGTTGCCCAGCACCTGGCGGAGGCGCGTGTCGTCGCCATTGACGACCACCCTCCCGGGCACGGTGAGATTGATGTCGCGCTGGGGCGCGACGGCGCGAGCGTCGGCCGCCGCATCGGTGGCGATGGCCTGCAGGTCCACCGGCTCGTGATCCAGGGGCCGGCCCTGGTCGACGCGCGCGAGGACGAGCATGTCATCGACGAGGCCGGTCATGCGTATCGCCTCCTCTTCTATCCGTCGCCGTGCCAGTTCGGCATCCGTCGGCGAGTCGCCGGCACCTCGGCGCAGCATCTCCGAATAGCCTCGGATTGAGGTCAGCGGAGTCCGCAGCTCGTGCGAGGCATCGGCCACGAAACGGCGCAGGCGGCGGTTGGAAGCGGTGCGTTCTGCAAATGCGGTTTCGATCTGGTTCAACATTCCGTTCAACGCGAGGCCGAGCCGGCCGATCTCGGTCTTGCCGGTCGCCGGCTCGACGCGGCGGCTGAGGTCGCCGGCCGCGATCTCATTCGCGACCGTGCCCATCTTCTCGAGCGGGCGCAGGCTGATCCGAATGATGAACAGGGCAAGGATTGCCGTCGCGACTACGACGCCAACACTGATCAAACCCTCCAGCTGGATGAGCTGGCTTAGCGTCGACTGAACGTCGGTCGATGGGATCGCCAGGACGACGAAGTTTCCTTGAAACGAATCCTCAGACCAAATCGCGGCCTGGTATTGCGACACTCCACCGGTTCCCCGAAGGCTCAGAAACGTCTGCTTGTCAACGCCTGCGTTCGGGAGCGGATGCGGCAATACTGGCAGCGCTGTCGAAGTCGACGACGGGAAGTCATAGTGCAGCGGCGTGCTGAGCGGTGTCCCATCTGCAGCGACCAGTTCCACGACCGTGCCGATCGGGAACTGGTCTGACGGGCCGCGGCCCGGCCCGGGGCCGCCCAGGACGCCGACTGCCACGGCTCGGCCATTTTT
>DHJB01000021.1:0-644 GCA_002404115.1 Microbacteriaceae bacterium UBA4731 | reverse complement strand
CGACTGAGTCAAGGTCTAAGTGCCGCCCCGCGCACCGGACTTCATTGTCGTGGAGGGCGGAGGACGTACCCGACGCCGCGCACGGTCTGAATCAGTTGCGGCTTGAAACGGTCCACCTTACGGCGCAGGTAGCTGATGTACGTCTCGAGCACGCTCGCGTCGCCGCCGAAGTCGTAGTGCCACACGTGGTCGAGGATCTGCGTGCGGGTGAGCACGCGGCCAGCGTTGATCAGCAGGTAGCGGAGCAGGCGATACTCGGTCGTGGTCAGCTCGATGATGTGGGTACCGCGGCGCACCTCGTGGGCCTCGTCGTCCAGCTCGAGGTCGGCCAGGTTGAGCTTCCCGCCGTCGGGCCCGCCGGTGCCGTGCCGTCGCAGGACGACCCGCACGCGGGCCATCAGCTCCTCGATGCTGAAGGGCTTGGTGACGTAGTCGTCGCCACCAATGGTCAGGCCATGCACCTTGTCCTCGGTGGCGTCTTTCGCGGTCAGGAAGATGATGGGAACCCTGTGGCCGCCGGCATTCAGTCGTTTGAGGACCTCCATCCCGTCGATGTCGGGGAGCATGACGTCGAGGATCACGAGGGCGGGTAAGAACTGAGTCACGGCGGTGAGGGCGGCGCGGCCCGTCGCGGCTGTCTGGAC
>DHJB01000050.1:37222-37434 GCA_002404115.1 Microbacteriaceae bacterium UBA4731 | reverse complement strand
TCGCCACCGCCGGCTCCGTCGACGACGGCAAGTCGACCCTGGTCGGCCGGCTGCTGCATGACTCGAAGGCGATCCTCGCCGACCAGCTCGACGCCGTCACCCGCACCTCGGCAGAACGCGGCTTCGGCGGCGAAGCCGGCGGCATCGACTTCGCTCTGCTCACCGACGGCCTGCGCGCCGAGCGGGAACAGGGCATCACCATCGACGTCGCC
>DHJB01000050.1:0-37097 GCA_002404115.1 Microbacteriaceae bacterium UBA4731 | reverse complement strand
CGACGTCGCCTACCGGTACTTCGCCACCGGTCGCCGGTCCTTCATCCTCGCCGACTGCCCCGGTCACGTGCAGTACACCCGCAATATGGTCACCGGCGCCACGACGGCCGACGCCGTGGTGGTGCTCATCGATGCCCGCAAGGGCGTGCTCGAGCAAACCCGCCGCCACCTGTCCGTGCTGCAGCTGCTGCGCGTTCCGCACATCATCGTCGCGGTCAACAAGATCGATCTACTCGGCTACGACGAGTCGGCGTTCGCGGCGGTCGCGGCCGACGTCCACAACGTCACGAGCGAACTCGGCCTCGGCGCCGTGCACGTCATCCCCGTCTCCGCGCTGGCCGGCGACAACGTCGTCGACCGCTCGGCAAACACCCCCTGGTACGACGGCCCGAGCCTGCTCGAACTGCTGGAAACCCTGCCGCTCGTCGACGAGATCGAAAGTGAGATCGAGGCGTTCCGCCTGCCGGTTCAGCTCGTGCTGCGCCCGCAGGGTGCCGTCGCGGTTGAACCGGAGCAGGCTGACCAGTACCGCGACTACCGCGCATACGCCGGCCAGGTTTCTTCCGGCACCGTGCGCGTCGGCGACACTGTCAGCGTCAGCCCCGGCGGAGCCACCACCGTCGTCACCGGCATCGACTTCGCCGGCGCCGAACTCGACGAGGCCTTCGCGCCGCAGTCGGTGGCGCTGCGACTCCGCGACGATCTCGACATCGCCCGCGGAGCGGTCATCGCGGCCGCCGGCACCCTGCCGGAGCCCGAGAAGGCCCTGCGCGCCGCCCTGTTCTGGCTCGACCCCCGGCCGCTCCAGCCCGGCGCCCGCGTGCTCGTCAAGTTCGGCACGAACACGGTGCAGGCCATCGTCTCGGCCGTGACAGGTCGACTCAACCTGGACACCCTGGGCATCGAAGCCGCGTCGAGCCTCGACGTCAACGACATCGGTCATGCCACCGTGCGCCTCGCATCCGCGCTCCCGATCGAGACGTACGCGGTCAACCGCCGCTCCGGCGCTTTCCTCGTGATCAATGCGCAGGACGGCGCAACGCTCGCCGCCGGCATCGTCATCGAGGCAGGAGAATCGGCATGACCGCCGAAACGCGTCCCGGCGCACTCCGCTCGGTGCTTCGGCGCCCCCTGCTGCGGCTGTCTGCCGCCCTGCTCGGGGCCGTGCTGCTCATTCCAGGGCTGAGCGGATGCGCGGCCAGCGCCGGCGCATCCCCGGCCACCGGACCGTCGAAGGAACTCCGCCTCGGCTACTTCGACACTGTGACGCAGGCACCTGCCCTCGTCGGACTGCAAAAAGGTCTCCTCCAGAAGTCGCTGGGCTCCACGAAGCTGACCAGCCAGGTCTTCGCCGCCGGGCCCGCGGCCATCGAGGCGCTCAGCGCCGGGGCCATCGACGCCGCCTACATCGGCCCGAACCCCGCCGTGAACAGCTTTGTCCAGAGCGCCGGCCAGTCGGTGCGCATCGTCGCCGGCGCGGCCAGCGGCGGCGCCGCCCTCGTGGTGCGCCCCGGCATCGGCAGCGCATCCGACCTCGCCGGAAAGACCCTCGCGACCCCGCAGCTGGGCAACACGCAGGACGTGGCCCTGCGCTCCTGGCTCGCCGGCCAGGGCCTCAAGACCGACACGACGGGCGGCGGCGACGTGCGCATCACGCCGACCGAGAACGCCCAGACGCTCGCCCTGTTCAAATCCGGCAAGATCGACGGTGCCTGGCTCCCGGAGCCCTGGGTGTCCCGCCTCGTGCTCGAGGCCGGCGCAACGGTCCTCGTCGACGAAGCCTCCCTCTGGGAGAAGGGCGCATTCCCCACCACCGTGCTCCTCGTTGGCGCCCAGTTCCTCGCCGAGCACCCGAAAACCGTGCGCGCCCTGGTCGCCGGGAACGCGGCATCCGTCGCCTGGCTCACCGAGCACCCCGACCAGGCGGCCGCCGTCATCAACACGCGCCTCGCCGCCGACACCGGCAAGGCCCTCCCTGACGCCGTGATCGAACGTGCCCTCGGCGCCGTGCGCTTCACGACCGACCCGCTCGCCTCCACCTTCCCGAAGCTGCTGAAAGCAGGCGCCAACGTGGGCACCGCCAAGCGCGGAGACCTGCACGGACTGTTCGACCTGTCGCTGCTGAACGACGTGCTCGCCACCACGGGCCAGAAGCCGGTCTCCGCCGGCGGGCTCGGGACGGAGTAACCATGACCGCACAGGCCGCAATCCGGATCGACGCGCTCAGCAAGCGTTTCGGCGCCGCCGGGCCGCTCGTGCTCGACGACATCACCCTGTCGATCGAGCCGGGAGAGTTCGTCTGCCTGCTCGGGGCGTCCGGCTGCGGTAAGTCGACGCTGCTGAACATCATCGCCGGCCTGGAACGCCCGACCTCCGGCACCGTCACGGTCGCCAGCGGGAGCGCCGCGGTGATGTTCCAGGACGCCGCGCTCTTCCCGTGGCTGACCGCCAGCCGCAACGTGGAAATCGCGCTCAAACTGCGCGGGGTACCCAGGAACCTGCGCCGCGGGCAGGCCCTCGAGCTGCTCGACGTGGTCAACCTCGCGGATGCCGCCCACAAACAACCCCATGAACTCTCCGGCGGCATGCGCCAACGCGTCGCCCTCGCCCGATCGCTCGCCCAGGACCGCAAGGTCCTGCTCATGGACGAACCGTTCGCCGCGCTCGACGCCATCACCCGCGACCTGCTGCACGAGGAACTCGAGCGGGTGTGGCGGGAAACCGGACGCACGATCGTCTTCGTCACCCACAATGTGCGCGAAGCGGCCCGGCTGGGCCAGCGGGTGCTGCTGATGTCCTCCCGTCCCGGCCGCGTCGTCAACGAGTGGCGCCTCGCCGACGACGGGCCCCGGCGAATCGAATCCCCCGAGGTGTCGCGCCTGTCCATCGAGATCACAGAGCAGCTCCGAAGGGAGATCCGCCGAAATGCCGCCTGACATCACCCTCACCCCCCTGCCTCTCGCCCGGCCCGAACGTGCCGGCGCCGCCGATGCGGGAACCGCCGACGACTTCCGCACCCTCGAATCCGGGCTCGACGCACTCCAGACCGTCGCGAGCACGGAGAAGGGCCGCGGTCGGCGCATCCTCGACGGCGTGCTGCCGCCGGTGCTGCTGCTCGTCGGCCTGGTCGCCGCCTGGCAGGTCTACGTGCTCGTCGTCCGGCCACGCCCCGACCTCGTGCCGGGCCCGCTCAACGTGCTCGGCGCGCTCACCGACCTGTGGTCGGACGGCCGCCTCCAGATGGCGGTGCTGACCAGCCTCGAGCGCGGCGGCATCGGCTTCCTCATCGCGGTGGCCGTCGGCACACCGCTCGGCCTGCTGCTCGCGGAGTGCCGGCCGCTGCGCCTGGCCCTCGGCCCACTGCTCTCCGGCCTCCAGGTGCTCCCCTCCGTCGCCTGGGTGCCCGCCGCGATCATCTGGTTCGGCCTCTCCGACGCCACCGTTTACTTCGTCGTGCTGATGGGGGCAGTTCCCTCGATCGCCAACGGCCTGGTCTCCGGCGTCGACCGGGTGCCGCCACAGCTGCGCCGCGTCGGCACCGTGCTCGGGGCATCCCGCCTCCAGCTCGCCACCCTCGTCGTGCTGCCGGCCGCCCTGCCCGGCTACCTCGCAGGGCTCAAGCAGGGCTGGGCGTTCTCGTGGCGCTCGCTGATGGCCGCGGAAATCATCGCCATGGGGGGAACGATCGGCTTCGGCCTCGGTTCCATGCTCCAGCAGAGCCGCGAGCTCGCCGATCTGCCCGGCGTGCTCGCGACGATCCTGCTCATCCTCTTCGTCGGCATCCTCGTCGAGCTCATCGTCTTCGCTCCCGTCGAGCGCCGGCTGCTGCGCCGCCGCGGACTCACCCCTGGAGGCATCCGATGACCGACACCACGCTGTACCCGCTCGGCCTGCGCCTCACCGGCCGCGCGGCCGTCGTCGTCGGCGGCGGTTCCGTCGCCGCTCGGCGGGCCTCCGGCCTGGTCGAGGCCGGCGCCATTGTCACCGTGATCGCCCCGGAGGCCGGCGCCGACCTCCGGGCGCTGCTGCGCACCGGTGCGCTCACCTGGCGCGAACGCGCGTACCAGGCCGGCGACCTCGAGGGTGCCTGGCTCGCCCACACGGCAACCGGGATTCCGGATGTCGACGCGCAGGTTTCCGCCGACGCCGAAGCCGCCCGGGTGTGGTGCGTGAACGCCGCGGCGCTGGGCGACTCTACCGCCTGGGTGCCGGCCGTCACCCGGCGCGACTCCGTGACCATCGCTGTGTCCGCCGGCGGGGACCCGCGCCGCGCGATGGCACTGCGCGACGCGATCGCCGACGGACTCGACTCCGGCTCGCTGCCGTTACGGCACGAGCGCCGGGGCACCGGCGCCGGAACCGTGCACCTCGTCGGCGGCGGGCCGGGCGACCCCGGCCTGATCACCGTCCTCGGGCGCCGCCTGCTCGCCGAGGCCGACGTCGTCATCGCCGATCGGCTCGGGCCCCGCTCTATCCTTCGCGAACTCGACGCGGGCGTGCTCGTGATCGACGTGGGCAAACTCCCCGGCCACCACCCCGTTCCCCAGAACGAAATCAACGCGCTCCTGGTCGAACACGCCAAGGCCGGCCGGCACGTCGTGCGCCTCAAGGGCGGCGATCCGTACGTGCTCGGGCGCGGCGGCGAGGAAGCGGAGTTCTGCCGCAGCCACGGCATCGCGGTCGAGGTCGTTCCCGGCGTGACGAGCGCCATTTCCGTCCCGGCGGCCGCCGGCATCCCGGTCACCCACCGCGGCGTCGCGAACGGCTTCACGGTCGTCACCGGTCACGAGCAGATCCAGTCGCTGCCCGGCGGCAGCGGGCATACCGTCATCCTGCTGATGGGCGTCAGCGCCCTCGCCGGCTCGGCCGGTGCGCTGGCCGGCGGCGCACGCGGCGGCGGATGCCCGGTCGCTATCATCGAGGACGGCTTCGGCCCGAACCAGCGCGTCACGATCGGCACGCTCGACACCATCGCGGCGCAGGCCGAGGCCAGGGGCGTCCGCTCGCCCGCTGTCATCGTCGTCGGCGACGTCGTCAGACTGAGCCCACACGCGGCCCAGTCCTCCGCCCACTCCCAGTCCCTTTCCCAGTCCCCCTCACACGCCGAGCCCGCCCTCAGCACTCCCCGAAAGGCCCACTCATGACCCGGACGCCCCGCGCGCCCCAGACACTGCGCGTCGCCATCATCGGAGCCGGCCCGGCCGGCATCTATGCCGGTAACATCCTGGCCAGGGCCGTGCAGGAGGCCGGCGGCGACGCAAGCATCGACCTGTTCGACTCGCTGCCTGCCCCGTACGGCCTCATCCGCTACGGCGTCGCCCCCGACCACCCGCGGATCAAGGGCATCGTCAACTCGCTGCACGAGATGCTCGACTCCGGGATCATCCGCTTCATCGGCAACGTCAGTTACGGCGACGACCTCAGCCTGGCCGACCTCCAGGCTCACTACCACGCGGTCATCTTCGCGACCGGGGCCATCCGGGACGCCGCGCTTGACATCCCCGGCATCGACCTGCCCGGTTCCTACGGCGCTGCCGACTTCGTCTCCTGGTACGACGGGCACCCGGATGCCCCACGCGACTGGCCGCTCCACGCGACGGACATCGCCGTGATCGGCAACGGCAACGTGGCCCTCGACGTCGCCCGCATGCTCGCCAAGCACCCCGACGACCTGCTGCCCACAGACATTCCCGCCGGGGTATACGCCGGCCTGGCCGGCTCCCCCGTGACCGATGTGCACGTGTTCGGCCGCCGCGGACCGGCGCAGGTGAAGTTCACCCCGATCGAACTGCGCGAACTCGCCGACGTGCCGGATGTCGACGTGCTCGTTTACGAGGACGACTTCGCGACGGGAGACGCCGAGCAGCCTGCCCCGGCGAACAACCAGGTCAAGGTGATGACCCGCACGTTGGAGGGCTGGCTGAAGAAGGAGCCGACCGGCGCATCCCGGCGCCTGCACCTGCACTTCCTGCACTCCCCGGTCGACGTGTACGGCGACGGGCAGGTCGAGGGAATGCGCTTCGAACGCACCGAGCTCACGGCCGACGGCGGCGTGCGTGGCACGGGCGAGATCCTCGACTACCCGGTGCAGGCCGTGTACCGCGCGGTCGGCTACCTCGGCAGCGCGCTCCCCGAGGTTCCCTTCGACGAGGCGCGCGGGGTCATCCCCAACGACGGCGGACGGGTGCTGGATGCCTCCGGCGCGCCGATCCCTGGGCTCTACGCCACGGGCTGGATCAAGCGTGGGCCTGTCGGCCTGATCGGGCACACCAAGGGCGACGCCCTGGAGACCATCGCCCGGCTGATGGCGGACAGCGAGTCGCTGGCCGCACCGGCCGAGGCCGGCGCCGACGCGATCCTCGACGTGCTGGATGGCCGCGGCATCCGTTTCACAACCTGGCCGGGCTGGCTCGCCCTTGACGTCCATGAGCGGGCGCTCGGCGACGCCGACGCGACGCCGGTCGAGCGGGCGCGCGTCAAGGTCGTGCCACGCGACGAGCAGGTCGAGATTGCGCGCTCCGGCGCCCTGGTCGCGTCATGACGTACGTCATCGCGCTGCCCTGCGTCGACGTCAAGGACCGGGCCTGCGTCGACGAATGCCCCGTCGACTGCATTTACGAGGGAGAGCGGTCGCTCTACATCCAGCCGGACGAATGCGTCGACTGCGCGGCCTGCGAACCGGTCTGCCCGGTCGAAGCCATCTACTACGAAGACGACCTCCCGGAGGTCTGGGCCGACTACTACACCGCGAACGTGGCGTTCTTCGACGAGATCGGCTCGCCCGGCGGCGCCGCGAAGACGGGCAAGCTGGACTTCGACCACCCGCTCATCGCGGCGCTCCCTCCGCAGGGGGACGCGAATGAGTGACGGCCACGAACCCTACGATTGCGTCGTCATCGGCGCCGGCCCCGCGGGTCTTTCCGCCGCGCTCAACCTGACGCGGGCCCGCCAGCGGGTGCTCGTCGTCGACAGCGACCGGCCGCGCCACGCGGCCACCATGCTCTCGCACGGCTTCATCACGCGGGACGGCGTGCCGCCGCACGAGCTGCGTCGCATCGCCCGGGAGGAACTCGAGCGCTACCCGGAGACCGAGATCCTGCGGCGCGCTCGGGTGGCCTCTGTTGAGCGGAACGACGGCGCGGACCCTGACGGCGAAGCGGGTGCGGAGCCGTCGCATCCGTTTACCGTGGCGATCGCCGGGTCGACTCCGGCCGCGAGCCGCACCGTGCGGAGCCGTACGGTGCTCGTCGCCACGGGCCTGCGGGAGACGCTGCCTGCCCTGCCGTCGATCCGCGCCTTCTACGGCATGAGCCTGTTCAGCTGCGCGGCGTGCGACGGGTACGAGCAGGGCGACCGTCCCCTCGCGCTGATCGGTGAGACGGACGACCTGTTCGCGCGGGCGCTGCTGGTGGCGCAGTGGAGCAGCACGCTGACCGTGTTCACGAACGGCGCCGCGGCGCTGAGCCCTGACGAGGAGACCCGGCTGACCGACCGGGGCATCCGGGTCGAGCGTCGCGCCATCGACGACCTCGAGGGTGACCGCGGCGCGATCTCGGCCGTGCGGCTGGCCGACGGGTCGCGGGTTGAGGTGACGGGCGGCTTCGTGCGCCCGATCTGGCATCCGGTCGTCGAGTTCCTGGACTCCCTCGGCCTGGACACGGACGCCGCAGGGAACCTGGCCACCGACCGCAGCGGTCGCACCAGTGTGCCCGGAATCTACGCGGCCGGGGATGTCGCGGCGCCGGGACCGCAGCAGCTGATCGTGGCCGCCGGCGCCGGCGCGCGCGCGGCCGCGGTGATCACCCACGACCTGCTGGGCGTGACCACCGCGCACTGAGCGGATGCGGCGACAATCCCCAGCCGTGAGCGCACGCATCCGTCCTGGAGCGATGCGCAGAGCCAGGGCTGGGAGTAATCACCCGGACAGGCTCGCGCGCCCGGCGGCCACGACCGGGCCGCGACTACAGTCCAGGACGGATGCGGCGACAATCCCCAGCCGTGAGCGCACGCATCCGTCCTGGAGCGATGCGCAGAGCCAGGGCTGGGAGTTATCGCCCCGAGCTACTCGCCGACGGTGCCGTCGATGGCTTCCCGGAGCAGGTCGGCGTGGCCGCAGTGGCGCGCCGTCTCCTCGATGAGGTGCGTGAGGATCCAGCGCAGGTTCCAGTGCGCGCCATCCCGGTCGGTGCCGACGGACAGAGCGGAGAGTTCCGCGCCGACCAGCGCCTGCCGGCTGCGCTCGCAGGCTGACCGGTAGAGCTCACGCAGGGCATCCGGGTCGTCGTCCTCGGCACTGTGGAAGTCCCAGTCCCGGTCCTCGGCCCAGGGGGCGCTCGCCCACGGTTCGACCTCTGCCCGGCCGAGGAACTTCTCCTGGATCCAGGAATCCTCGACGAGCGCGAGGTGCTTCAGCAGCCCGCCCAGGGTGAGTGTCGACGGCAGCAGCCGCCGGTTCAGCCCGTCGGCATCCAGCCCCTCCGTCTTGCCCAGCAGGGTCGCCCGCTGGTAGTCGAGGAACTGGTCAATGGTGGTCCGCTCATCGGCGGCGGGCCGAGGGTCGACGCGTTTCATGGCTACGAGGCCTTCTCTGTTTCCTTGGCGAGGCGCTGGCCGACCACGGCCGAGACGCCGTCCTGCCGCATCGAGACGCCGTAGAGGGCATCCGCGATTTCCATGGTGCGCTTCTGGTGCGTGATCACGATCAGCTGGCTGGTTTCCCGGAGGTCCTCGAAGATCGTGAGCAGACGCCCGAGGTTGGCGTCGTCGAGCGCGGCTTCCACCTCGTCCATGATGTAGAACGGGCTGGGCCGCGCCTTGAAGATGGCAATCAGCAGCGCCACAGCGGCCAGCGACCGCTCGCCGCCGGAGAGCAGCGACAACCGTTCGATCTTCTTCCCGGCCGGCTTGACCGACACCTCGATGCCCGTGGTGAGCATGTCGTCGGGGTTCGTCAGCCAGATGCTGCCGCTGCCGCCGGGGAAGAGCACGGGGAACACCACGGCGAACGCGGCCTGGGTGTCTTCGAAGGCGCTCGCGAAGATGGCGCCCATCTTCCCGTCGATGTCCTCGATGATCGTGAGTAGGTCCTTGCGGGTGTTGGTGAGGTCGGTGAGCTGTTCGGTGAGGAACTTGTGCCGCTGCTCGAGGGCCGCGAACTCCTCGAGGGCGAGCGGGTTCACCCGGCCGAGTTGCCCGAGCTTCCGTTCGGCGACGGCCAGGCGGCGCTTCTGCTCCTCCCGGTCGAACGGGGTTCCCGTCGATGCAACGGCATCCGCTTCGGCGGCGGCGGCGGCGTCGCTCGGGATGGGCTGCGCCGGTCCGTATTCGGTGACGAGCACATCCTCGACCAGGCCGAGTTCGCTGCCGGCCCGCTCGAGCAGGGCGGAGAGGTGCAGTTTCTTCTCGTAGATCTGCAGTTCGAGGCCGTGCACGTTTTCGGTGACCGCCTGCAGGCGCGTGCGCAGGGCGTTCTCGTCGCGGCGGAGCACGGCGAGTTCGTCGTTCTGGCTGGCGCGTTCGACCTCGGCGGCGCCCAGCCTGGCCCTGGCCTCGCCGACGGCGGCCTCGACGGAGGCCAGCACGGCCGGCAGCGCCTCGGCGACGGCCGACGCGGCATCCACCTGCCGACGACGGATGACGGCGCGGCGCGCGGCCTCTTCGGCCGCGGCCCGGTCTGCCTCGAGCTGCCTGCCGAGCGCAACGGTGCGCTCCTGCTCAGCCCTGACCCGTTCCCGGGCGGTCTCGACCTGGAGCCTGGCCTCGATCTCACGTTCCCGGGCGGCTTCGAGCTCGGCGTAGAGCGCATCCCGTGAGCTCACGTCCAGGATCGGACGCGGCCGGGATTGCACCGTCTCGAGTTCGGCGGCGGCGCGAGCTGCGGTGCCGGCCGCCTCGTCGACGGCGGCGCTGGCCGGTTTCAGGCCGGCGGAGAGCCGGTCGAGCTCGGCGGCGGATGCCTCGAACTGCACCGTGACCCGGTTGAGCCTGTCGGTCTGCGCGGCCAGTCGCGAGTCGAATGTGCGCAGCGCGGCGAGGGCGGTGGCGGACTGTTCCTTGGCCGATTGCAGCAGGCCGCGCTGCTCCGCCAGGTCGACGCGCACCCGTTCGATCTCCGAGGTGACCTCGCCGAGCTTGTCGGCGGCGGTGTCGCGTTCCGCGACGAGTTCGAGCTTGCTCCGGGTGGCGCCGGAGCCGCCGCGCAGCACGTGCCGGGTGAGCACCTCTCCGGCCTTCGTGATGATGGTGAGCGAGTCGAGGCCGCGTTCGGCCAGCGCGGCGCCCGCCGACCTTGCCGCCGCGAGATCGTCGGCGATGAGAGTGTGGGCGAGGATGCCGAGGACCCCGTCTGGTGCGTCGACGACCGAGCGCGCCCCGACCAGGCCAGGCAGGCCGGCAAGCTCCGCGCCGGCGTTGTCGTCCCCGTCAGCGCTGGCGTCGGCCACGATCAGCTCGACGCGCCCGAGGTCGTCGTTCCTGGCCCGGTCGACCGCGTCGAAGGCCGCGTCGAGGTTCTCGGCCAGGACGGCGTCGGCGAGCGAGCCGAGGGCCGCGGCGATGGCGGTCTCGTAGCCCGGGTGCACCCGCACGTGCTCGGCGACGAGCCCGCGGATGCCCGCCAGCCGGGCGTCGATCAGGGCGGAGGAGCCGTCCTTGTGGTCGAGAGCGAGCGAGAGGGCGCTGCGGCGGGCGGCCAGTGCGTCCCGTTCGCGTTCGTGTCCGTGCAGCGTCTCGCGCAGGCGTTCGATTTCGCCTTCGGCGGCGCGCACCGCTGCCTGCGCGAGCTCGTGCAGCTCGTCGAAGTCGGCGTCGCCCTCGACGACGGCCGCCGCTTCGGCTTCGAGTCCGGCGAGCTGCGCCTCGGCCGCTGCGCGGCGGTCGCTGGCGGCGTCGAACGCGTTTTGCTGGCGCAGGACCTCGCCGCGCACGGCGGCGAGCCGGGACGCTGCGGTCGCCGCCTGGCCGGTGAGCCGGGAAATGTCGAGGTCGTGCCGGGACACCAGCGCGGCCTGCGCGGAGATCTCCTCGTCGACCGAGTCGAGGGTGCGTCGTGCGGCGGCGCTGGCCGCCTGCGTAGCTGCCCACTCGGCCTCTGCCGCCGTGATGCCGGCCTGCAGCCGCTCGACCTCGGCCGCGGCATCCTGCAGCATCGCCGGTGTCACGCTCGGGACGCCGGAGATCGGCTCTGCCTGCGAGCCCAGGAGCGCGAGCCGCTGGTTGGCGAGGGTGAACAGGCCGCGCAGGCGTTCCTGCACGGATTCGAGGCCGAAGCTGGTGCGCCTTGCCAGGTCGACAGCGTCGCCGATCTGGGCCTGTTCGAGCCGCTGCAGGCGCAGTTGCTTCTGTTCGAGCTGCTCCTGCAGCACGATTCGCTCCGAGTGCCGCTCGCTCTCGGTGCGCCCGTGGGCGTCGAGGGCGGTGCGCAGGGTGACGACGTCGTCGGCGAGCAGCCGCGCCCTGGCGTCCCGCACGACGGCGGCGATCGTCTGCGCCTCGCGGGCGATCTCGGCCTGGTGTCCGAGGGGCTTGAGTTGCCGGCGGATCTCCCCGGCCAGGTCGCTGAGCCGGGTGAGGTTGGCCTGCATGGCGTCGAGCTTGCGCAGGGTCTTCTCTTTGCGGCGACGGTGCTTGAGGATGCCGGCGGCCTCTTCGATGAAGCCGCGGCGTTCTTCTGGGCTGGCGCGGAGCACGGCATCCAGCTGCCCCTGGCCGACGATGACGTGCATTTCCCGGCCCAGGCCGGAGTCGCTGAGCAGTTCCTGCACGTCGAGCAGCCGGCAGGTGCGGCCGTTGATGGCGTACTCGCTCGCCCCGTTGCGGAACAGGGTGCGGGAGATGGTGACTTCCGAGTATTCGATCGGCAGTGCGCCGTCGGCATTGTCGATGGTGAGCGTGACCTCGGCCCGGCCGAGCGGGCCGCGGCTCGACGTGCCGGCGAAGATGACGTCCTCCATCTTGCCGCCGCGGAGCGTCTTGGCGCCCTGCTCCCCCATCACCCAGGCGAGCGCGTCGACGACGTTGGACTTGCCGGAGCCGTTGGGGCCGACCACGCAGGTGACGCCGGGCTCGAACGCGAAGGTGGTGGGCTGGGCGAACGACTTGAACCCCTTGAGGGTGAGGCTCTTCAGGTACAACGCGCCGCCCTTTCCGGTGTATTGCCCCGGAATTCAGGGGCCTGCCGCTCTGGAACTACGGTACCGGACTCCGCCCGCCCAGCCCGGTAGCGCGCCCCTGCCGAATTCGACGGAGATTCTGGCCGATTGGGGCCGAAACGGATGCCCTGGGCCCGTTTTGCGCAAAATCTCCGTCGAATTCGAACCACGCGGGGCGACAGCGCGTCAGCGGCGGCGCTGGCAGCGCGGGCAGAGGTGCGAGGAGCGGTTCATGAACTGCTCGCGCACGAGGATCGTGCCGCAGCGCGGGCACGGTTTGCCCTGCTGGCCGTACGCGGTGAGACTGTGGGAGAAATAGCCGGACTCGCCGTTGACGTTGACGTACTGCGCATCGAAGCTCGTGCCGCCCTCGGCGAGGGCCCGGTCCAGGATGGTGCGCACCGCCCCGAGCAGCAGCGTCGCCTTCGGCCTGGCCAGCGAGTCGGCCGGCTGGTCGTAGTGCAGCCGGGCGGCGAAGAGGGCCTCGTCGGCGTAGATATTGCCGATGCCGCTGATGAGAGTCTGGTCGAGCAGGGCGCGCTTGATGCCGGTCTTCTTGCGGGAGAGGGCCAAGAGGAAGGCATCCGCCGAGAAGGCCGGGTCGATCGGGTCGCGGGCGATGTGCGCCACCTGCGTGGGGATGAGTGACGACCAGTCGCCCGCCGCGGTGCCGGCAAAACCAGCGGGGCTCCCGTCGAGGGTGGGCTGCATCGAGTCGATGGCCATGCCGCCGAAGATGCGTTGGTCGACGAAATGGAGCCACAGCTCGCCGTGGTCGGGGTGGTCCAGGTGCAGGCGGATGCGCAGCTGGCGGTCCTCCGCCGAGCCGGGCGTGCGCAGCAAGACCTGTCCGCTCATGCCCAGGTGGATGACGAGGGCCTTGCCTGTGTCCAGCGGAAGCCAGAGGAACTTGCCGCGGCGGACGGCGGCGAGGATGCGCCGGCCCTCGAGGAGGTCGACGAACGCCCCTGAGGCGCGGTCATGCCGGCGCAACGAGCGTTCCTCGAAGACCTCGACGGCGGCGACGCCGGCGCCGGTCACGGCCAGTTCGACGCCGGAGCGGACAACCTCGACCTCGGGCAGTTCGGGCACGACGGGCCGTCTCGCCGGGCTAGACGGCCGAGAGCACGGTCCAGGCCTCGAGCGCGGCAGCCATCTCGGCGTGCTTCTTGCTCGTGCCTTCGCCGCTCGCGCTGACCACGGTGCCGACGGTGACCGTGGCGACGAACACCTTGGCGTGGTCTGGGCCGCTTTCGGTCACCAAGTAGACGGGAACGCCGGTTCCCAGCTGAGCGGCCACTTCCTGGAGGCTCGTTTTGGGGTCCATCGAACCGCCGAAGCGATCGGGGTCAGACAGCAGGGGCTCGATGAGCCGCAGCACGAGGGCGGTCGCCGCCTCGCCTCCGGTGTCCAGGTACACGGCGCCGATGAGCGCCTCGACCGTGTCCGCGAGGATGGACGCCTTTTCGCGGCCACCCGTCAGGGTTTCGCCGCGACCGAGACGGATGAATTCGCCCAGCCCGATGCCGTGCGCAACCTCAGCGAGGGCAGCACTGGACACCAGGCTCGCCCGCCGTTTGGCGAGGTCGCCCTCGTCCAGGTGCGGGTACTCCCGGTAGAGCATGACAGTCACCGACTGACCCAAAATCGAGTCGCCGAGAAATTCCAGGCGCTCGTTCGTGGGGATGCCGCCGTGCTCGTACGCAAAGGACCGGTGGGTCAGCGCCAGACCGAGCAGTTCCTGATCGATCTGTACGCCGAGGGTTGCCTGCAAGGACAACAGGTCCACTTCACCGTCCGTCATGAACGTCAACCCGCAATTCGGGCCGATTAAACGTCGGCTACCTTGCGGCCCTTGTATTCCATGAACAGAGCCGTTCCGGCGGAGTCGGTGACGACCTTGGCGCGGTGCGGGAGGCTGTAGACGACCTTGCCGTTTTCCATGGTCTTGACCAGGGTGGGGGCTTCGGCCTTCCAGCAGGAACGACGTGAGCGGGTGTTGGAGCGGGACTGCTTGCGCTTCGGGACTGCCATGACTACTTCTCTTCTCTGTCTGGTACAGCGTGGATGTCTTCATCCGTGCTGATGTCTTCGGAAGCTTGGAATTCCAGGAGTGCTGACCACCGGGGATCGTGCGCTTCTTGCGGTTCAAGATCAGGGGCTTCGGCAAGCCGCTGCCCTGTCTCGGGGTCGAGACCTGGGCAATCCCGCCGGCAGACCGGCTGGAACGGCAGTGACAACACCACTGCATCCCTGATCAGAGGTTCAAGATCCACGTGGTCGTCTTGAACCTCAAATTCAAAAGCTTCGTCTAGAGAATACGCGAAAAGCTCCACAAACTCGACTCGGACAGGCAATTCGATGTCAATCAGGCACCGACCGCACTCTCCGGCGGCGATTCCGGATACCTCAGCGGTGACCAGAATGCCCTCGTGGATGGCCTCCAGGCGCAGGTCGAGCTCGAGGGTCGAGCCGGCTTTCACGGCGACCAGGCCCTCCCCGAGGTCTTCGGGGACGACGAGGTCGAGGCGGCGTTCGTGCTGGGTGCCCGGGCGATTGATGATGTCGCGCACGTCGATCTTGTACGGCGTCTTCTTGAACTTGCTCACTAGAAAGATTCTACGCGCCCTGCGGGGTGCGCCCGTTCCGCCGCCCCAGGGCGGCCGGCCAGAGCGACGCGGGCAGTGCGGTCGCCCGCCAGCGCGCGCGCCGGTCGGCGCCCGAGTGGATCGTGCGGATGACGCGGTCGAGGTCATCCGCGAGTGCGGCGCCGTCCGGCGCCTCCCCGCGGCCGGGTCGGTCGTAGCGGTGCCGTTCCGTCGCGATAAGGAGACGCTCGAGCGCCGCCCCGCCGTCGGAACTCGGATCCGCCCCCGGCCCGCCGGCCAGGCCCGGGAGCGTCGACAGCCGGGCGACGAGTTCCCGCGGCGTTTCCGTGTCGCTCACCCGCACGCCGTGGTCGATGGCGGTGTCGCAGAGTTCGGCCCAGGCATCCGCCGGACCGCCTCGGCCCGAACGGATGCGGTACCGGCGCCTGGCCCGGCGGATGGCCCGGGTTCCGCCGGGCGCGAGCAGCACCGCGAGCACGAGCGCGAGCAACGCGCCCAGGTTCAGCAGGGTGGCCGCGGCGCTCTGCCGACCGGAGCTGGGGTTAGACGACCCGGTGTCGGCCCGGATCCCGGGGTCGCCAGAGCGCGGCGCACTGGTCGGTGCGGTGGCGCCCGGCGTGCTCGTCGACAGCGGGACATCGGCCGGTCGCGCGTAGTCCGGCACGGTGCCGCGCCCCGGAGTCGGCTCGAACGGCACCCAGCCGACGCCGACGAAGTACAGCTCCGGCCAGGCGTGCAGATCATGGGAGTCGACGTTGAACCGGTCGACCCCCTCCTCGGCATTCGTGGACGGGGCGCCGGGCAGGTAGCCGAGCGAAATCCGAGCCGGGATGCCGAGCGTGCGCGCCATGATGGCCATGGCCGACGCGAAGTGCACGCAATAGCCCTTCTTGATCTTGAGGAAGGTGCCGATGACGTCGGCTCCCCCGCCGTCGTAGCCGGCATCGACGGGCGCCTCGGTGTCGTAGCTGAACACGCCGCTGCGGAGGTAGTCCTGCAGGGCCACTGCGGCATCGTAGGAGGAGTCGGTGCCCCGGGTCACGGTCTTGGCCGTCTGCTCGATGATGGCGGGGCGCCGGGGCGGCAGGCGGAGGCTCTGGGCGACGCTCGACGGGTATCTCCCGGTGGAGTCCCGCAGTTGCGCAGCCGTCGGCTTGAGCTCGATCGCGGTGACGGTGTATTGCTGCCCGCGGGTGGTCGTGTCCGTGCTGGCGATCGTGAGGGTGCTGCTGTTCCAATACCAGGTACCGTCGAGCCCGACGACTCGTTTGGGCGGGGCCGGCGTGGGCAGCAGGTTCGTCTGAACTCCGTCGATGACGATGCCCGTCCTGGTCTGCGTCGTCTCGACCTGGGGCGAGAGCCCCGGCGGCTCGCCAATGTCATCGACGGTGTTGGAGGTGTCGGCCGGGGCCGACCGTGCCGTCCAGGTCGTGCCCACGAACTGGTCGAGCGTGAGGAGCTTGAGGTACGGCGGGGAGTCGGCCGTGGTCGTGTAGTGCAGGGCCGGTCCGGCCTGCGGACGCCTGAGGTCTTCGCCCAGGTCGATCAGGGGGCTGACGCCTGCCCCGAACAGGACGCCGGTCCCTCCCCCGCCGAACAGGCCGCCGTCCGTGATCACCGGCGTCGACGTGCTCAGCACCAGGGCGCTCACGACGCCGATGCTGCCGACCGTGATCGCCCCCCAGAGCGGACCGGGGCCGCGGCGGGGCACGGGGGCGAACACGCGCGGGGCGTCGCCGCCCCCGAACGGATGCCTGGCCTCCGCGCTCCGGCGCACGCGCACGTCCACTCGCAGCAGCACGAGATAGGCCGAGGCCGTGAACACGAGGGCAAGCGGATCCGCGCCGCCCTCGACGAGCAGCCCGGGCACCGCGATCGGAACCAGTACGGGCAGCCCGGCGAGCGCGGGCCACCGGAAGGTGACGGCGAGGACATCCATCAGGATGCCGATCAGGCCGGCCCCCGCCGCGAGCAGGAAGATTATGCCGGGGATCGCCTCGGCCGGCGTGCTCTGCCGCTGGATCGAGGTGAGCCCGGAGTCCACGAGGCCCTGGAACCGGTCGATGGTCTCCGGCGTCGGAACGAGCCAGAGCAGGCCGGTTCCTCCGCCGAACAACAGGGTGAGCGTGGCGAGGAGGATGCCGAGCGCGGCGACCGGCACGAGGGACCGGACCACGCCGAGCCGCCGGAGCACAGCGCAGCCCATGAGCACCGCGGCGGCGACCAGCGCCATCGCCCACCACCAGCCCGTTCCTCGCAGCAGCGGGGCGAGCGCGCCGCAACCCACGACCAGGAGCAGCAGCAGCGCCAGGCCGAGCTCCCACTGGGCTCGTTGCTCACGACCGGGACGGCGCGGCGCCGACTCAGGCGAGGTCACGGACGGCTCCCCGCTCGCTCGTGGCCTGGTCCCAAGCCGCCGCTATGTCGCGGGGGCTGCGGAGTCCGACGCAGGTCCACCCGGCGTCCCGCAGCCGTTCGACCGCGCTGCGGCTCATGGTGTCGATGATGAAGGCGACGGCCGGGTTGCACTGGCCGCGGAGGGCGACCAGCTCCGTGGCATCCTGGGCGTCGATGTCGGTGAGCACCGCGAAGGTCGGCATCCGCCCGCCCAGCGCGCGCGCGGCCGCACCCCCGGCTGACTCATCGGGCGCCGTCCGCTGCACGGGCGCGAGGTTCGCCAGTCCCTCGAGCAGGAGCCGGCCGCCGCCCAGCGGCAGGAAGGGCGTCGGGGGGTCGCCGTGGAGGCCGCCCTGCCCCCTGGCCGTTCCAGGGGCCAGCTGGCTCCGACCCAGTTCGACCACCTCGAGCAGGAAGCCGTTCTCGAGCAGGTGCAGTCCGACGGATGCCGTGAGTTCGATCGCGAGTTCGAACGCCTGCTCGTGGCGGCGGGCCCTGTCCCCGCCCTGGGTTGACGCGTACTCCGGCCGGCCGGCGAGGGTCGTGTCGAGGATGATGCGCGCCTCCGGGTTGCTGCGCTGCTCCTCCTGGCGCACCATGATCTCGCCGTGCCTCGCCGTCGCCGGCCAGTTCACCCGGCGCAGCGGATCCCCCGGGCGGTATTCCCTCGCGATGAGCTCGTCCGAGTTCGGGTTGCTCTGGCGGACCAGGTCGCGGATCGTCCCGTCCCCACTCCCGGCCGACAGGCGATGGCCGGGCAGCGCGGTGACGCGCGGCGTCACGACCAGATCATGCGGTTCCCCGACCGACCGTTCGCTCACGGCGAGGCCGAACGGGTCGTGGCGGCCGAGCATGAGCGGACCGCAGGCATACAGGCCGCGGCGCAGGGGGGTCACGGTGTATTCGAGCCGGACGCTGTCGGCTCCGTCGCTCGGGCCGCCCTCGTAGCGGTCGAGGCCGGGCAGCGGGCCGCCGGGCGGGACGTGAAGCCCGTCGGAGGCCGTGTCGCGCCAGCGTGCGCCGTGCAGCGGCCGGAGGGAGAGGTTGCGGAGCTGGAGGGAGACGACGGCGTCGGTGCCGGCCGGAGCGATGGCCGGGCGGAAGGTCCGGGTCACCCGCATCCTGGCCGGGCGGATGGTGACGTAGACGAGCGCGACGGCGGGAACGACCAGGAGCAGGCACGCGACGAAGAGGAGGTCGCGGCGGTTGATGACCAGCGCGTTGAGGAAGAGCGCACCGCCGACCGCGAGGAACATCCCCCCGCGCCGGGTCAGCCGGGGCAACCAGGCCGGGCGGGCACGGGCCGACGTCGCTGACATGACGGTTAGGAGTGGCCCGGGGCGCCCACCGGAACGGGGGTTGCCGCGACAATCCGCGCGACCACCTCGTCGATGAGCGGACGACTGTCCTGGTGGTGGTGGCCGAGCGCGCGGCTGGTCGGCAGCAGGCGGTGCCCGAGCACAGCGACCGCAAGCGAGTCGATGTCGTCGGGAAGCACGTACCCCCGGCCGTGCAACGCCGCCTGGGCCTTCGCGGCCCTGATCAGTTGCAGGGTTGCGCGCGGGCTCGCCCCCAGCCGCAGGTCGCGGTCATCGCGGGTGGCGCGCACGATATTGACGGCGTATTCCTTGACGGCGCTCGACGCGAACATGCCGCGGGCGGTCGTCATCATGGCTCGCAGCTGCGCGCCGGAGACGACGGCGCCGATCAGGGACAGCGGGCTCGTCGTGTCGCGAGAGTCGAGCATGGCCAGCTCGGATTCGGTGTCTGGGTACCCCATCGAGATGCGGGCCATGAAGCGGTCGCGCTGGGCCTCCGGGAGCGCGTAGGTGCCCTCCATCTCGATCGGGTTCTGCGTGGCCACGACCGTGAACGGCCTCGCCAGCCGGTAGGTGGCGCCGTCGACGGTGACCTGGCGCTCCTCCATGCACTCCAGCAGCGCCGACTGGGTCTTCGGGCTGGCCCGGTTGATCTCATCGCCGATCACGATGTTCGCGAACACGGCGCCCCGCTTGAACTCGAACCGCCGCTCGGCCTGGTTGAAGACGGAGACGCCCGTCACATCCGACGGGAGCAGGTCAGGGGTGAACTGGATGCGGCTGACCGTGCAGTCGACCGACGCGGCAAGCGCCTTGGCGAGCATGGTTTTGCCGACGCCCGGCACATCCTCGATCAGCAGGTGCCCCTCGGCGAGGAGAACCGTCAGCGCCATTTGCACCGCGGCGTGCTTGCCGTCGATGACCGTCTCGACATTGCGGATGATCTCCCGCGCGGATGCCTGCACGTCGGCGACGGACACGGCAGGCCCGTCCTCGGCCGGCGCGACGGGCGCATCCGTCGGGAGCCGTGCGGTGAAGGCGCTCATGCGCTCGCCCGCTGCAGGTATTGGGCCACGGCCGGGGGAACGTAAGGGGCGACGTCGCCGCCGAGTTCCGCCACCTGCCTGACGAGCGAACTGGACACGTGCGCGTTGGCCGGGTTGGGCAGCAGGAAGATCGTCTCGACGGCGGCCAGGTTGCGATTGACGATGGCCATCGGGGTTTCGTATGCCACGTCGACCTGTGATCGGATGCCCTTGACCAGCACGCTGGCACCGACGTCGAGGCAGTAGTCGACGAGCAGGCCCATGGTCCACGAGGACACGGTGATGTTGTCCGGCAGGCCGGCTTCCCGGATCGACTGTTCGAGGAGCGACACCCGCTGGGCGATGGGGAACATCGCGGTCTTGGCTGGGTTGTGCACGACGAGCACGTGGAGCTCGTCGAAGAGCCCGGCGGCCCGTTCGATCACGTCGAGATGCCCGAGGGTGACGGGGTCAAATGAACCAGGGACGACGGCGATCCTGCGCATACGATCACCCTAGTGCTACACCGACGCCGAAGCTCCCCGGTTCGGCAAGCTCAAGCTGGACGGTCAGCCCTTCGTCAGCGAGGCGCGTTCGGAGTCGTCGAGTCGGCGCTGGACGGCCTCCCGCAGGGCCGGAATTGTGCGGAGGGCAGGGTCGCCACCGATGAGGTGTTCGGCGTGGGCGCGCGCCTGGATGATCAGGTCGCCGTCGGTGGCCACCCGCAGCAGACGGAGTGAGGACCGTCCGCCCGACTGCATGCTGCCGAGCACGTTGCCCTCCCGGCGGAGCTCCAGGTCGACCTGCGCCAGCTCGAACCCGTCGAGCGTGGCCGCCACGGCCTCGACGCGGTCGCGGGCGAGCGACCCGGTCTCCGCCGTCGTGACGAGGAGACACAGGCCCGGCACCCCGCCCCGGCCCACTCGGCCGCGGAGCTGGTGCAGCTGCGAGACGCCGAAGCGGTCGGCATCCATCACGACCATGGCCGAGGCGTTGGGCACGTCGACGCCGACCTCGATGACTGTCGTGGCCACGAGCACGTCGATCTCGCCGGCGGCGAAGGCCCGCATGGTTCGGTCTTTCTCCTCGCTCGGCATGCGCCCGTGCAGGGGTTCGATGCGGGCGGAGGCGAGCACGGAGTTCCGGCGCAGGTCGGCGAGCAGCGATTCAACGGATGACGGCGCCGCCGCGTCCGCGTCGATCACCTCGCCCTCCTCCGGCTCCTTCGCGGCGATGGCAGCGCAGACCACGAAGCCCTGGCGGCCGAGCGCCAACTCCTCGGCGAGGCGCTTCCACACGCGCACGGCCCACACGGGTTTCTCCGCGAGCGGAACGACGAAGCTCTCGATGCCCTGCCGGCCGGCGGGCAGCATCGCGATGGTGCTCACGTCCAGGTCGCCGAACACGGTCATGGCAATCGTCCGCGGAATGGGAGTCGCGGTGAGTACCAGAACATGCGGCGGGGTGGCGCCCTTCAGCCGCAACGCCTCGCGCTGGTCGACGCCGAACCGGTGCTGCTCGTCGACGACGACGAGGCCCAGGTCGAAGAACGTCACGGTGTCCCCGAGCAGGGCGTGCGTGCCGATCACGATGCGCGCCTGGCCGGAGACGATGCGGAGCATCGCCTTGCGCCGCTCGGCGACGGGAAGCTGCCCGGTGAGCAGGGTCGGCATGAGCTCGGCCGCGAGGTCGGGGCCGAGCACGGACACGATGGAGCGCAGGTGCTGGGCGGCGAGCACCTCGGTGGGGGCGAGGAGCGCGGCCTGCCCTCCGCTGTCGGCAACGGCGAGCATGGCCCGGAGCGCCACGACGGTTTTGCCCGAGCCCACCTCGCCCTGCACGAGCCGGTTCATGGGGGCCGTCTGGCCGATGTCCCGCGCGATCTCGCCGCCTACGACCTCCTGGTCGGCGGTGAGCGCGAAGGGCAGCGTCGCATCGAACCGGGCGAGGAAGCCGCCCGGCACGGGAACGCGGGCCGTTGTGCGCCGTTCGCGCGCCAGCGTGTGCTGCTGCACGAGCGCGCACTGCAGCACGAAGGCCTCCGTGAAGCGCAGCGTGTCCCTGGCCCTGCGCCAGTCCGAGTCGGTCTCCGGTTTGTGGATCAGCTCGAGCGCCGTGCGGTGTGGCAGTAGTCCGAGCTCGGCGCGGACCTCGCCGGGGATCGGATCCGGTACCGGTCCGAGGCTCTCGAGCACGAGCTCGACCGTCTTCTGCACCTGCCAGCTGGAAACAGCGGCGCTGGCCGGGTAGACGGGGATCGGCGCCATCGCCCACCGGCTCGCCGCCGCCGCGTCGTCGGGTCCGGCATCCGTGTGGGCGTCGAAGATCTGGTAATTGGGGTGGGCGAGCTGGAGGTTGCCCCGGTAGTCGGACACCGTGCCGGAGAACATGCCGCGCTTGCCCTTGAGGAGTTCGTCGGCGCGCCAGGGCTGATTGAAGAAGAGGAGGGTGAGGATGCCTTTGCCGTCGGAGATCTTCGCCTCGACGATCGTCCCCTTGCGCGTCTTCATGACGCGCTTGGTAACGTCGAGCACCTCTGCGACGATGGTGACGGTCTCGCCCTGGGGAAGCTCGCTGAGCGCGGTCAGCTCGCCCCGGCGGGCGTAGCGGCGCGGGTAGTGGCTGAGCAGGTCGCCGACGGTGACCATCCCGAAGGCCTTCGTGATGGCGTCGGCGGTGCGGCCGCCGACGACGCCGCTGAGCTTGCTGTCGAGCGTGACGACCTCGGTGGTGTCTGCGGCAGCGTCCGAACCGGTCATACTTCGATCGTAGGCGCGACCTCGGACGAAGCGGCGAGTTCGGACAGTTCTGCGAGCACGAATTCGTCGCCGGGCCTTTCGGCCGCGAGTCGCATCTGGATGGGCAGGGCCTCGTCGGTGCGGCCGAGGGTGCGCAGGCACCGGGCGACGGCCCACCGGCCGATGAACTGCTGGTCGGTGGTTCCCACGGCCTCCGCGGCGGCGAGCGCCGCCTGGAACTCCGGCAGGGCCTCCTCAGCCCGGCCCGAGTCGTGCAGGTGCCAGCCCAGGTTGTTGTGCAGCGCGACGCCCCACCGCCGGGTGCGGGAATCCGTCGACTTCTCCAGCACGGAGAGCCCCTCTGCCGCCCATTCCTCCTCGTGCCCGGCGTCGCCGATGGCGAGCATGTGGAGCGCGTCGAGGGCCAGGAACTGCGCTCCCACGGATGCCGCCTTCCGCGCGGCCAGGGTGAACAGGGGCACGGCATCTTCCGGCGCCCCCGCGCTCAGGCGCAGGCGACCGCGCTCGAGCGCGATCCGCGCCTCCAGCCGCTCGGGTGGGTGCTTCGCCAGGTGGTTCGCTGGGTGACCTGCACCGTCGAGCACGGCGTCGAGCACGGAGTCGCCCCCGTCGAACTCTCCCAGCAGCCCGAGGGCCCTGGCCAGCTGCGTGGCCAGTTCGGCCCTGGCGAGGTCACCGTGGGATTGGTCGTCCGCCGCACGGCGAAAGCGCTCGGCCGATGCCGCCGGATCGCCGAAATCCCAGAGCGAGTCGAGCAGGGCCTGGCTGGCCGGCACGGAGTTCGCCGGCACAGTGGTGGCGGGCTGGTCGGTGGTCGAGGCTGCGTCCTTCACGCCCCCATCCTGACATCTGCGCCGGGGCCGGGCGATAGGCTCGATGCGAAATGACGCGAATTGTCGCCGGGTTCGCCGGCTCCCTGACCCTGGCCGTACCGAAGGCCGGCACCCGGCCGACGAGCGATCGGGTGCGGGAGGCCATCTTCTCGGCGCTCGAGGCGCGCGACGCCGTGCGCGGCGCCCGCGTGCTCGACCTCTACGCAGGGTCGGGGGCGCTCGGTCTCGAGGCTGCCAGCCGCGGCGCGCGCGTGGTGACCCTCGTCGAGAAGAGTTACGGCGCCTCTCAGCTGTGCCGGAAGAACGCCGACGCGATCCTGCGAGCGGCGCCCAAGGGCGACTCGCTCAAGATCCGGGTCTCCGGGCAGCCGGTCCAGGCGTTCCTCGCGGGCACGCCGGACGGATTCGACCTGGTCTTCCTCGACCCGCCGTACGACCTCGGTGAGCCAGAACTGGCCCAGAACCTGGCCGCGCTCACGCCGCTCCTCTCCGAGGATGCCCTCGTGCTGGTCGAACGGAGCTCCCGCTCCCCCGAGCCCACCTGGGGCCCCGGGCTCGAGCTCGAGCGCCGCAAGGACTACGGCGACACCACCGTCTGGACCGCCACGCCCGCCCCTCCCGCCTAGCGTCCGCCCCAACCTGGCGTCCGCCCTGCATCGGAAACAGGAAGAATCGAGTCGACGTCACCTGGAACAGGATGGAATGGCCACTTTCGCGCCCCGGTTCCTGTATTCGCGACGCGGCATTCCGGGATTTTGGGCGCCGTCGCCATCCTCCCTGCCCGCGCCTGGGCAGTTTTTGTGATGACCCCGGGTAGGCAGTCGCGGAAAGTGCCCACTCGCGGCCGGCGCAGGGAACGGATAGCGCGGGAATTGCGCCGCTTCGCGGAGCGCGCGCGCCCCCCCGCGAAGCGGCGTACCTCCCGCGCGTCGGTGCCGGGGCGGCCGGAGCATCAGCCGGCGACGCCGTCCCAGCCGCGGTAGGGGTCCCAGCCGACCTGCTCGTGCGGGATGCCGTCGACCAGGACGGTTCCGGCATCCGCCGTCACGACGCCGAGGGGACGGAAGCCCTCGGGCAGCGTCGTTCCCGCGGGGAAGGTGGCAAGGAGGCCATGGTCTTCGCCGCCGCCGAGGGCGAGTTCGACCCGGTCCCCCAGCGCCGCGGAGTCGAAGTCGATCCCGACGCCGCTGGCCCGGGCGATGCGTCCGGCGTCGAGGGCCAGGCCGTCTGACACGTCCAGCATCGCGGTCGCCCCGGCGATGGCGGCGGCCGGGCCGCACTCGAGGGGTGGAACCGGCCTGAACTGGGTCGAGAGGATGTCCGGGTGTTCTTCCCTGAGGGCGGCCGCGAGGGCGGCATCCGGGTTGCCGTCCGCGTCGACGCCGCGCCGGAACAGCAGCTCGAGGCCGGCGCCCGCCTCGCCGAGGCCCCCGGCGAGCGCCACAACGTCGCCCGGCCGCGCGCCGGAGCGCAGGACGGGCTCGCGCCCCTCCAGGTCACCGAAGGCCGTCACTACGAGCGTCAGCGTGTCAGACGCCGACAGGTCGCCGCCGACGACACCGCAGCCGGGCGCCAGCGCCTCGCAGCAGTCCCGCAGCCCGTCGGCGATGCCCTCGATCACCGAGATGAGCGTGCCGGGCGGCGCCGCGATGGCGACCACCAGGGCGGTGGGCCTGGCCCCCATGGCCGCGACATCCGACAGGTTCGTCGCCGCGGCCTTCCAGCCGAGGTCGTGCGGGGTCGACCAGGCGAGGCGGAAGTCCGGTCCGTGGATCATCATGTCCGTCGTCACGACGTAGCGGCCGTCAGGGGCAGCCAGCACGGCGGCGTCGTCGCCGGGGCCAAGGAGTTGCGCGGCCGCTGCCGGAAGCCGCGGGAAGATGCGGGCGAGCACTTCGCCTTCGCTCAGGTCGGCGAGCGTCCCGGTCGTGGTGTCCGTGGCGCCCGCAGCATTCGTCATGCATCAAACGGTAGCCTGAATGCGATGACTCTCCGATCCCTGGCCCTGCGTGCCGGCGCCATACTCACCCTCGCCACGGGGACGGTCCTGCTCAGTGGCTGCACCGCGGCGGTGCCCATGCAGCCGGCTGCGGATGCCCAAAACCCGCGCTGCGCAGACATCATCGTGCACCTCCCGGCGACCGTGGCCGACCTGCCGGAGCGGGAGACGAACGCGCAGGCCACCGGCGCCTGGGGCGACCCGGCGGCCATCCTGCTGCACTGCGGGGTCGACGTGCCGAAGCCGACAACGCTCCCCTGCCTCAGCATCAACGGCGTCGACTGGATCGAGGACGATTCAGACGCCCCGCGGTACCGCTACACGACCTACGGACGTGACCCGGCGACCGAGCTGCTCATCGACTCGGGCATGGTGAGCGGTTCGACGGTCCTCGTCGACCTGGCCACCGCCGTCTCCAGCATCCCCGCGACCGGCCACTGCGTCGGCGCCGAAGACGTCACCCTGCCGACGTCGACCCCGACCCCGTCTCCGGCCCCCTAAGACCCGGCGTTCCCCCGCGAAAACGCAGTTGTGGTCGCTAAACGGCGCTCATAATGCGCACAACTGCAGTCTCGCGGGGAGGGGTGGGAGGATCCGGGGCGACGCGGTCAGGAGCCGTGGGCGGCGTGGGCCAGCGCGACCTGGATGAGCTCGTCGATCAGCTTCGGGTAGGTGTACCCGCTGGCGAGCCAGCAGCTCGGGAACATCGAGATCGGGGTGAAGCCGGGCATGGTGTTGATCTCGTTGATGACCCAGCCGTTGGCGGTGAGGAAGAAATCCACCCGCGCGAGGCCCTCGCCGTCGATCGCTTCGAACGCGCGAATCGCCAGCTTCTGCACCGTGACCAGCTCCTCGGCGGCGAGCTCCGCCGGGCAGACCAGGTCGATTCCCGGCGCGTCGAGGTACTTCGCGGCGAAGTCGTAGAAGTCGCGGCCGGTCACGACGACCTCCCCGGCGACGGATGCCCGGGTCGCCTCCCCCGGACGCCCCTGCAGCACAGCGACCTCGAGTTCGCGGCCGACCAGGCCGGACTCGATGAGAACCTTGCAGTCCTCGGCCAGCGCCACCGCCATGGCCTCCGCGAGCTGCTCGGGGGACGACACCTTGCTGACCCCGACGCTGGACCCGGCCCGAGCCGGCTTCACGAACGCCGGCAGCCCGAGATCCTCGAGCGCGGCGTAGGCCATGCCGGGCGCCTCTGCCCAGTCGTCGGCCGTGATGGTGCGCCATGGCGCGACCGGCAGGGACGCCTGCTGGAAGACCGTTTTGGTGAAGTGCTTGTCCATGCCCAACGACGACGCGAGTACGCCCGAGCCGACGTAGGGCAGTCCGACCAGTTCGAGCATCCCCTGCACCGTGCCGTCCTCGCCGAACGGTCCGTGCAGGATCGGGAAGACAAGGTCGACGGTGCCGAGCGAGCGGGTGCCGTCCGCGTCGGTGACGGTCAGGTCGCGGCTGCGCGTGCTGTCCGGCCAGCGCACCCGGGTGCCATTATCGACGACCTCCGGCAGCGCGCCGGCGTTGAGCCGGAACCTTACCGGGTCGTCCTCTTCGAGCACGAAGGCCCCGTCGCGGGTGATGCCGACCGGAATGACGGTGTAACGCTCGCGGTCAATTGCCGCGAGGACGCCCCCCGCCGTGGCGCAACTGATCGAATGTTCGCTTGAACGCCCCCCAAAGAGCAGCGCCACCGTGAGCTTGTCCGTCATCGATCGTCCTTTCGCCCTGCGGTTCGTCTGAGTCTGTGGTCAGGTGAGGCGCAAGATCCCGAGGTTTCAGCGTACCGGCCAGCACCTGCCGAACCTGCTCGACGATGGGCATCTCGACGCCCCTGGCACGCGCCAGGTCGAGGATGGGGCCGACGGATGCGAGCCCCTCCGTGGTCTGCTGCATCTGCTTGACGACGTCGTTGTAGCTGAAGCCCTGCCCGAGCAGGCGACCGGCCGTGTTGTTGCGGGAGAGCGGCGACTGGCAGGTCGCGATCAGGTCGCCGAGGCCTGCGAGGCCGGCCAGGGTTTCCGGATGCGCGCCGTACGCCACCGCGAAATCGGTCATTTCGACGAGGCCGCGGGTGATGATCGACGCCTTCGTGTTCTCGCCGTATCCGACGCCGTCGACGATGCCGATGGCGACCGCGATGAGGTTCTTGAGCACGCCGCCGAATTCGGTGCCGATGACATCCGTGTTGACGTAGGACCGGAAGTAGCGGGCCGTGGCGAGCACGGCGACGGCCTGTGCAGTCTCCAGGCTGGCGGAGGAGACGACGGCGGCGGTCGGCTGTTCCTTGGCGATCTCCAGGGCCAGGTTCGGCCCGGAGATGGCGGCGATGCGCGCCGGATCGATCGACAGGACCTGCTCGATGACCTCGCTCATGCGCATCCCGGTCGTGCGTTCGACGCCCTTCATCAGCGACACGAGGATGGCACCCTCGGCCAGGTACGGTTCGGCCAGGATCAGGTTCTCGCGCAGCGACTGGCTCGGCACGGAGACGAAGACCTGCTCGGCGCCGGCCAGGGCCAGGTCGAGGCGCGAGGTGGCGCGCAGGCCGACCGGGAGGTTGATCCCGGGCAGGTAGTCGCTGTTGCGGCGCGCCTCGGTGATCTCCCTGGCGAGCTCCGGACGACGCGCCCACAGCACCACGTCGGCGCCCCCGTCGACGAGGATCTTCGCGAACGTCGTGCCCCAACTGCCGGCGCCCAGGACGGCGACGCGTTTGCCTGGCTGAACCTTAGGCTTCAAAACGGCCGGTCTCCTTCTGGTCGTGCTCTGACGGGTTCCAGCGCTTGGCCGGGGCCTTCTCACCGCGGAGGTCCTCGAGCAGCCGGGTGATGGCATCCATCACCTGGGCCGTGGCCTTGTTCAGCGTCGCGGAGTCGAGGTTGCGCCCGCGGAACTCGGCGAGGTCGAGCGGGTCGCCGAACTTGACCATGACCCGCTTGCGCGGGAACAGGCTGAACTTCTTCGAGTAGCGCGGGAGGATCTGCTGCGCGCCCCAGTGGGCCACCGGGACGATCGGGATGCCGTGCTCGAGCGCGATCCGCACGGCGCCGGTCTTGCCGCGCATGGGCCACAGGTCAGGGTCACGGGTCAGCGAGCCCTCGGGGTACACGACGACCATCTGGCCGCGGGCGACGAGGCGTTGCGCCGCCTTCACGGGCTCGCTGCCGCGAACCGAGCCGCCGCGCTCGACCGGGATCTGCCCTGACTTCTTGAGGATCCAGCCGAAGACCGGGATCTTGAAGATGGATGCCTTGGTCAGGAACCGGGGCAGACGATCGAGCTTCCAGCACACGACCCCGATCACGACCGGGTCGATCTCGCTGTAGTGGTTCGGGGCGAGCACGAACGCGCCCGTGCGCGGGAGCTTCTCGTCATCGATGATCACGTACCGTGCGGCCAGGTTCATGACCGGGAGGATCAGGCCTCCCAGCAGCCAGAAGATCGACGGTCGGCTCTTCTCCGATCGGGCGGGAGCAGGGTTAACGGGCGTCGTTGGCTGTGGCACGTCCCTATTATCCCTGTATCCCTCGCCTAGGAGGCCGCTGATTAAGTTTGGTCTCTGGTTTGGTGGATTAAGGCGCGCCTGCGGCTGGCTTGGCGGGGTTGGTTAAGACTGGGGTCATGCAGGGTCATGATGATGGTCAACGTGAGATTTACGATGTCGATGCGTTGGCTGGGCAATAACACCCCAGACCAGGACACCCAGCCCGCCACCAGCCACCAGCCGACGGACACGCCCCTGACCACCCGGCCAAGCCAACACCAGACCCGCGTTCCGAACCCGCAGCCGCCGCCACGGGGCCGGAACGCGGGGCAAAAAATCGCTCTAGAGACTCTCGTGGCCCACTGAAACGTCGTAAATCAGCGGCCTCCTAGGCATGGCCGTCGTCGCGGCCTACGTTCCCATCAGACACATCGCCCACATTGATCCGGCGGAGGTGTGCAAAGCGTGAACGTCGTCGAGGTTGAACATCTGGGCCGCGTCTACGGATCAGGCCACACCGCCGTCACTGCCATCGACAACATAGACCTCACCATCGCGGCCGGAGACATCCTGCTGATCATGGGGCCATCAGGTTCCGGCAAGACCACCCTGATCTCCCTGATTGGAACCCTGCTCACACCCTCCACAGGGCGAGTGCGCATTGACGGTGAAGACACGGCAGCACTTTCAGACAAGCAACTCGCGGGCCTCCGGCTGCGCAAACTTGGGTTCATGTTTCAGTCCTTCAACCTGCTCTCCGCGCTGACTGCGGAAGCTAATGTCGCCCTGCCGCTCCTGCTCAATGGGGTTAACCGAAAAGCAGCGCAGCAACGCGCGCGATCGCTGCTCACCAACCTGCATCTCGAAAACAGTAATCATGGTGCCGCTCTGCGGCCGCATCTGGGCGGATGAGAATCGGGAGGTGGTCGCCTCTTGCCGTGACCGTCATGGAGATGGATTCTGGTGGCGTGTTTGTCGGGCTTGACGTCGATGGTCCTTGGTGCCCACGAGCTCGGAAAACAGTGTGGCGTGGAGGGTTGTGGGCACCCGGTCGTGCTGCCTTGAGCGCGAACTTCAGAATCCTTGACTGACGACCCTCCTCCGGCAGGCACCTGTGATGGTGATGCTCAACGGAGGAGGGTGGCGATGGATGAGATCGTTCAATATTGTGCTGGTTTGGATGTGCATCGAGACACGGTCGTGGCCACGGTCAGACGCCCGAATCATCGGGCGAAACGCGATGTGGAAACACGCACGTTCCTCACCGACACGAAGGGCCTGTTGGCTTTAGGCGACTGGTTAGTGGACGAACAAGTGACCCGGGTGGGCATGGAATCAACCGGTGTGTATTGGAAACCGGTTTTCTACCTCCTGGAAGATCGCATCCCCGAAGTGTGGTTACTCAACGCCGCGCACCTGAAGAACGTGCCGGGGCGCAAGACTGACGTCGGCGATGCCGAATGGATCGCTCAGTTGGTCGAGCACGGGTTGGTGCGGCCGTCGTTTGTGCCGCCGCCACCGATCCGAGAGCTGCGGGACTTTACCCGGCATCGTCGGACCTTGATCGAGGAACGCACTCGAGCCATCCAGAGGCTGGAGAAAGTTCTTCAAGACGCCGGCATCAAGCTCTCCAGCGTCGCATCAACAATCCTGACGAAATCGGGACGAGCGATCTTGGACGCGATGCTCGCCGGACAAGCTGACCCGGTCGTCCTCGCGAACCTCTCTTTGGGGCGACTGCGGTCAAAGATCCCGCAATTGCAAGACGCTCTCCAGGGAACGTTTCGGGTATCGCATCACGGCGTCCTCGTGAAGCAGATGCTTGCACACATCGATTTTCTCGATGAACAGATCGCGCAGATTGATGCCGAGATCGGGGCCCGTGTCACGGAGGTTTCGATGATGTTCCTGGTTGGACCGCTGGGGAAGGCTCGCTCGTTGCGAGCTCCCGGTGGGCTCGAAGGTGCAGCAGAAACCCGTCGGCGAGGTCCGTCACGATGACGGCCACCGAAGTTTTCGACCTGCTCGTCGTCGGCGCCGGCCCGGGTGGCTCCGCTGCGGCGCTGGGTGCCTTGCGTGGCCGACCCACTGCGCGGGTACTGATCCTCGACCGGGCGCCACTTGGAAGGGACAAGGTGTGCGGCGATGCGGTCGGGCCTGACGCTGTCACTGAACTGGCTGACCTGGGGCTCACCGACCTGCTCCGTCCGGAGGAGCGGGTGTCTCGCTTCCGGCTGGCGACCGCCTCCGGCGCGGACATGGTCGGCCTCGCCCCGGCGCCCGGTTACGTTGTTCCCCGGGCCGAATTCGACTTCCGGTTGGTGACGGCCGCCATCGCAGCCGGCGCAATTGTTCGTCACCATACGGTGCGTGAGATCCAGCAGCACGCCGACCGGGTCGTCGTTGACGGTAGATACGCGGCACCGGTGCTGATCGGCGCCGATGGCGCCAACTCGACGGTGCGCCGCGCCACCGGCCAGCCGCCCAACCGCGGTCGGCATCTGGCTGTCGCCGTCCGGGGCTACGCCCCCGCACCCGACGGATTCGACGAACTGTACGTCCGTTGGGACCCGGTTCCCGGCGACGGCTTGGGCTACGCCTGGGCGTTCCCGACCGTCCACGCCACGGTCAACGTGGGTTACGGGACGGCTGCTCCGAACACCAGCAAGGCGCACCTCAGAAACCGGGCCATAGAACTCCTCCCGGGCTTCGCGATCGAGTCCACCCGGATGACCGGACACCTGTTGCCCCTGTCGACGGATACGCCCCGGCCTGCCGTCGGGCGCGTGCTGCTGGTCGGTGACGCGGCCAGCGTGGTCAACCCGCTGACCGGCGAGGGTATCTTCTACGCGCTGGCCTCAGGCGCGCTGGCCGGACGCGCCGCGGTCGCCGCCGACGCTGGCGTCGGAGGCGCATATACACGCGCGCTGCGGGCACGGTTCGGCCGTCAGCGCCGCCAGTTACGCGCCCTGTCTCGGTTGATCGACCGACCGGGCGCCGTTGAGGCTTTCGTCCGAGCCTGCGGGCGAGATGACAGGGTCTTCTGGCAGCTACTCTCGGTCGGGCTCGGTGAGGGCACCCTGGGGATCGCCGATCTGGCCCGCTTCACCGCGGCCGCCTGGGGGCGGTGACCCGGCCGGGAGCGACTGTCCTCTCGGTTGACCCGGCTCCCTGAGCTGAGCCAGGCTGTTCTTCCACCCGGACCAGCCCGTATCGGAAGCGCGGGGGTGGGACCGGCGGCGGGCCCGCTCGAGTGCGATCGTCACCCTGACTGCCAGGGCAAAAGCGACGACGAAGACCCCGGCGCTGGCGGCAAAGCTCAGGCCGGTAAGCGGGCCGGGCGGGGCGGCGAGCGAACCGGTGAGCAAGCCCGCCATCGCGATCGTGACGGCCACCAATATCCAGAGCGACCGATGCGCGCGTCCCAGCGGTGACCGGCTTTGCCGGCTGGTCGCCGTCGGCTCGTTCACAGATGCACTTCGGTCGGGGTGATGGCCATCAGTACGGTCAGCACAATGACAGCCAGCATGACAACGAGGCCCGAAATCATGGCGACCGGACGCCGGCGCCACAACCGGTTCGGGTTGCGGTCCACAAACGGCACGATCACCAGAATGACGAAGAACACCACTTCGCCCCAGACAATGGCCGACAGCCCGAACCAGTTCTCCAGGGTGAAGGGCCACCAGAACATCCACGGCGGTTTGGTCACCTCGATCCCGGCTACCGGAGAGGGTCCGAGCGGGGCGGGGAGAAGAACGGCCAGGATGCCCAGTACCCCGGTCAGCGCGAGCCCGAGTGCGACGAGCCGACGAATGTGTCGCGTGAACGGTTCCGTCGGCTCTGCCGCGGAGGCCTGCTCGCCGGACGAACCGGCCGGCAGCGAGGGGTGCGGGGACACTCCGTGCCGCTTGACCAGAAGGAAATGGAGGATGAGGAACACGAGAATGAGACCCGGGATGATCACCACGTGAGCGCCGTACAGGCGCAGCAGAATCGGGATCTGGTCGGAAAATGCCGGGGAAAACCACAAACCGACGCCACCGAGGAGATTGCCGATTTCGACGTTGTGACCGAGCGCTTCAAACCCCTCCTGATCCCACTTGAGAACCGTCCCGGTGAAGACGGCGAAGGTCACGAGCCCGAACATTGCAACGCCGACGAGCCAGTTTCCCTCCCGCGGTTCCTTGTAGGAGCCCGTCACGAACACCCGGACCATGTGCAGTACGGCGGTGACGTACATGGCCTGCGAGGCCCAGAAATGGACTCCCCGGATGAAACTGCCGGCCCAGACGGTGCTCTCAATGTCGCGAATCGACTGGTTCGCGATCTCAGGCACCGGCGCATAAAACTGAGCCAGCAGGATTCCGGTCACCAGCAGCACGACAAAGCTCACCGCGGTGATCCCGCCCAGGGTCCACGCGATTCGGTTGGCGTGCTCCGGCACCGGGTAGGTCAGGGCGGAGATGCCCATCCGCTCGTCGATCGCGTCCAAGGCCTTCCGGAACCACGTTTTCGATTCCGCGGTGGGAACGGGGTCGACGATCTCACTTGTCATCACGGGCCCTTCCTCGTCGGTGCCGTTCCGATGGGCTCGGCGAGGCAGCCCTGTGAAGGCTCAGCGTATGACGCAGCTCGCGCAGGCTATCCCGTGGCCGGAACAGGACGGCCAGGACAGCACCAAGGAGGGCGGCGAGTGCGGAAAGAAGAAGAAAGGCCCAGTCCCACCCCGTCAGCGGGCCCCGAGGCGGCAGCGGGCCCAGCACTATTGTTGTCCCGGTCTCGTCGCCCGTAGCGGGCTTGAGCGCGGCCACAGCCTCGGCGATGGATCCCTGCAGCAGGGTGCGTGCCTCCACGATTTTGCCCGCTTCGAGTGCGGTCTTCGCCTGTCTGACCTCGTCGACGGCGACCCCGTGCTGGTCCTCGGCGCTGAGCAATTCACTCACCTTCATCAACGCCTCGTCGGTGCCAACCGGGCCAGTGTCGTGGAAAAGGTGTCCCAAGGCCTGCTGGATAAGGACATAACCCTCCGTGTTGGCGTCTCCGCCGTTGGCCGATGCCGGCTGGGCGATGATTGCGCCGCCGAGCAGTGCCAGCACACACGCCGCCGCAGTCAAGCGGAGCTTCGCGATCGCTGCCCTGCTGAATGTTGACCCGTCCCCATTTTGTCGAAGCGGTGAGCGCCCCGCGTCCTAATCGGTGGATTCGGTGGGAATCTAGCAGATAACGTGGCCTACGGGCGGATCACAGAAAAACGGGGCGCTAACGCGGCTCGAGCCCGTCCCGAAGGGCACACTGTCGCAGATGGCAGGCCCGAACAAGCTCGGCAACCTCGTCAACGTCGTCGGTCATTGTCAGGAGACCGATGTCATCCGGCAGCCCAGTCGGCGGCGCCGCAACGTGTATCCCTTCCAAATTGACCTGTTGGTTACTGCCCTAAGCGCTTCGTTGGTGTGGATGAAGGACCGCGGAGTAAGCGCCGACCAAATCTCAATGTCCCTGCCCACGTTGGATGGTGACGAAGCGCCGCTTCGGCGGCGCTCCTACCGGGCCGCCGTCACTACCCCTACCGACCAATGCCGACCCGGAACTGGCCGTGAGTATCATCCGAGAAGAATAGCGATATACCCGACGGGGTATTCCGGACGTAGGGTAGGAGCAGTGCGACGGGCACACCGGGCCACTGCTTAGCGGAT
The DNA here is from genome assembly GCA_002404115.1 of Microbacteriaceae bacterium UBA4731. The sequence continues at coordinate 2,827 of DHJB01000050.1, read as the reverse complement.
GTTGAAGGGGAGACACAAGGTGATGTGGGGAAACGGGTTCAACATGCAAGGCTGGGGTGGAATGATAGGGCTGCCAGTGGCCGCCGGAATTGTGCTTCTCGTGATCTGGGCGGTACGGTCCTTCGGCAGTAAATCCCTCCGGGACGGCTCGGCTGAAGACACGGGGATCTTGCCCGCTCGGGCGGCTAAGAGCGTTGCCCGACAGATTCTGGATGAGCGCTACGCCAAGGGCGAGCTGACCATCGAGCAATACCAGGAACGCTTGAACGTGCTCGGCGAAACTAAGCCGTGAAGCCCCTCTCCAGGCGAAACGTGCTCGTGCTCGGCGGCTTGGGCGTTGCAGGGACCGTCGTCGGCGGGACTGGCCTGCTCTGGGGTTGGAATTCCGGGTCAAGCCCCGTCGCGGGGCCGAAGTTTGTGGAACCGCAACTGTTGCGAAGCGCCAACGGTCGATTGCAGGTGCAACTCGAAGCGGCCGAGGGCCAGGTGCGGATCGCGGGCAGGCAGGTGAGGGCGCTTTCCTACAACGGTGGTCTTCCCGGGCCGACCCTGTTCGTCCGCCCGGGTGATCGGATGAACGTGAGCCTTCAGAATGGCTTGAGCGCTGCCACTAATTTGCATGTTCATGGCCTGCATGTCTCCCCGGAGGGTAACAGCGACAATGTTCTCGTCGCTGTTGAGCCGGGCACTAGTTTCGAGTACGAGTACCTGCTGCCGGAGAATCACCCGCCGGGCGTTTACTGGTATCACCCCCATCACCACGGGATGGTAGCTGACCAGGTCTTTGGCGGCCTGTACGGGGCGATCGTCGTGGAGGACCCGAACTCCATCCCGGTCAGCCGGGAACGCATCCTGGTCATCTCAGACATCAGCCTTGACGGGTCAGGGAGGGTTCAGACGGCTTCCCCGATGGATCGAATGGCTGGCAGGGAAGGCAACTTGGTCCTGGTCAACGGTCAGCTCACCCCGCGCCTGAATGCCCGACCGGTAGAACGCGAACGGTGGAGAATCATCAACGCCTGCGTTTCCCGATACCTTCGGCTGCGTTTGGACGGACAACACCTGCAACTGCTCGGGATGGACTCCGGGCGCTTCGCGAGTCCGAAGGATGTTGAGGAGGTAATCCTTGCACCAGGCAATCGGGCCGATCTCCTGGTTACCACCACGGCCGGGGCATCGATTCTGCGTACGTTCCCCGTGGACAGGGGCGCCGCTTCGGGCATGATGGGCGGCACCCAGGTCGCGTCCTCGGGCGCGGACCTGCTCACCCTGGACGTCACCGGAGCGCAAGCTGCCGCCCCTGCCCCAGTGCCCGCGCAGCCCGCGCCCCGCGATCTTCGAACCGCCACGGTCACAGCGAGACGAGAACTGACCCTTGCCATGGGCATGGGTGGTGGAGGCATGGGCTCGGGCATGATGAGCTTCACAATCAACGGAAACCCCTTTGATCCATCGCGGGTAGACGTGAAGGTGCGGGGTGGTTCCGTCGAGGAATGGACCCTCACCAACACCAGCCCGATGGATCATCCGTTCCACCTGCACGTCTGGCCGATGCAGCTCATCGAACAAGCAGGCCGCCCTGTGAAAGGTGTCGTCTGGCAGGACGTGGTCAACGTGCCCGCGAACGGTAGCGCCAGAGTGCGCATCTCCTTTGACGATTTCGCCGGCACCACGGTGTACCACTGCCACATCCTCGACCACGAAGACCAAGGAATGATGGGCATCATCGAAGCGACTTAAACCCGTCGGAACACGCTGTTTTATTGCTCAATCAAAGAAAACAATCATTGGAGGACCACATGAGTTACGCACATACCGTCACAGTCGCCCTGCCTTACGAAGAAGCGGTGCAGCGAACTCGAGAATTGCTGACCGAACAGGGCTTCGGCGTCCTCTCCGAAATCAATGTTCGGTCCACGTTCGAAGCCAAATTGGGGGTCGAAAGCGCTCAGGCTCTCGGCGACTACGTCATTCTCGGCGTCTGCAATCCGGTGCTGGCTCAACGCGCCCTCACCGCGGAACCGGACATGGGCTTACTGCTGCCCTGCAACGTTGTCATTCGGCGTGGCCCCGATGCCACCGTGACCGTTGTCCAGACAATTGACCCGCAGACAATGGTGCAACTCAGCGATTCCTCGGCGGTTCAAGAGGTTGCCACCGACGCCGATGCGCGGCTGCGCTCAGCCCTGAAAAACCTCGAGGCCGAAGCGCAGAGCTAGATTCTGGCCCGCAGCTCCTGAACTTCACGCTCAAGCTCCTTCAGCCGGGCCCGCTCCGATACCGTCAGCTCCGTCTCCGTGCCTCCGTTGGCCTCTCGATACTTGATCAGCCAGTTTCGGAGAGTCTCGGGGCCGACGCCGTACGCGGTGGCCACGTCCTTGATCGGTTTGGACGTGTTGATCACCTCGCGACACAGCTCGTCCTTGAACTCCTGGGTAAATCTCCTGCGTGATGCGGTCATGCTGATCTCTACTTTCAGTAGTCCCTCATTTTAAGAGGGCCCGCTGTCCGAGAACTCCGCGGCAGCTCACTCCCAACCTTTGCGGCTTCAGTTTGAGATGCTTTTTGTGTGTCTCGTACTTCTGTATTAACTGATGAACAGTGGGCTCGGATCGGGCCGTTGATGCCGCGGGCGGCGGCGAAAGGCGGACGTCCCTTTCAGGACCACCGCCGCGTGGTCGAGGGGATCATCTACCGCTATCGGGCGGGGATCCCATGGCGGGACCTGCCAGAGAGTTTCGGGTCGTGGAAGACGGTGTGGAAACGCCACCGCCGGTTCAGCGGCGATGGCACGTGGGACGAGATCCTCACTGAGTTGTTGTCGCAG
>DHJB01000013.1 GCA_002404115.1 Microbacteriaceae bacterium UBA4731 | reverse complement strand
GCGATGAACACCGTGATGAAGTAGGCCAGCAGCTGCAAGGCGTTGTAGTTGACCCAGCCGTTTTCGGTCGGCCAGTTGAGTGAGGCGTACTGGATTGCGACCGACACCGCGTTGGGGAAGACGTCCCAGCTGAGCGGGATGAGGCGCATCCACTGTCCGGTGGCGAAGATGAGCACGTAGAAGATCACGCCGCTGAGCACCCAGAGGGCGTCGACGCTGAGATGAAACCAGAGGTGGAGCGAGATGCGCACGGGCGGGTTCTTCGTGTGGAAAAGACCCCTGTTACTGCGCGTCCAGTAGGCGGCGGCGCGCTTGGTGGCGCGCACCTGCAGCCCGGTTCGGATCAGGAAGAGAATGAAGAACGAGTTCAGGAAGTGCTGCCAGGCAACCCAGGCCGGGAATCCGACCGGGGCGGATGCCGGAAGCTCAGAGCTGCCCGGGAAATCCTTCATGAACGAGCGAACGGCCGGCAGCTCGCGAATCCCCTTCGCCGCCAGGACGACGAGGAACAGTGCCACGAGGATGGCCGGCACGACCCAGACGAGCTTGAACCACGGGCTCTTCCTGAACCCGGATAGAGCAGAGGTCAACTTAGTTCTTCCTCGCCTTGACGGCCTCGATGAGTTGAGGCACGACGGTGAAGAGGTCGCCGACGACGCCGAAGTCCGCAACATCGAAGATGGGGGAGTCGGCGTCCTTGTTGATCGCGACGATCGTCTTGGCGCTCTGCATGCCCGCGCGGTGCTGGATGGCGCCGGAGATCCCGACTGCGATGTACAGGTTTGGCGACACGGTCACGCCGGTCTGGCCGACCTGCATGTTGTACTCGCAGTATCCGGCGTCGACCGCCGCGCGGGATGCGCCGACGGCCGCACCGAGTGCGTCGGCAAGCTCCTCGACGAGCACGAACTTCTCCTTCGAGCCCAGTCCTCGGCCGCCGGAGACCACGATGTCAGCGGTCTGGAGCGACGGACGCTCGGCGGCCTGCGCCTGTTCGTGTCGCGCGGTGATCTGCGCGGCGGCCGCGGTGTCCGCCGACAGGTCGATCTCGCGAACGGTGCCGGCGGCTGCCGGGGCCGCGCCGTCGATGGAGCCCTGCCGAAGGGAGATCACGGGGACGCCCTTGGCGGCGCCGGCCGTGACGGTGTACGCACCGCCGAATGCCTGCTGGGTGACCTGGATGCCGGTGGCGCCGGCCGCGATATCCACGACGTCGCTCTGGAATGCGCCGCCGAGCCGAACCGCGAGCCTCGCGCCGGCCTCCCGGCTGTCGATCGAATTGCCGACGATGACGGCTGCCACATCGCCTGCGGCCTGGGCCGCGGCCTGCAGGGCAGCGACCTGCGGGGTCACGAGCAAGGAGTCGGCGTTTGCGAGCGAGGCAACGAAAACGGTGCCCGCGCCGAGCGCGCCGAGGCTCTCGGCCGAGACGGCCGCGGCGCCCGGTTGGACCACGACGACGGCGGCGGGTTCGCCCAGCCTGGCGGCAGCGGCGAGGAGTTCGCCCGTGCTCGCGGCCGGCCGGCCGTTGGCGTGTTCAACAAGAACGAGTACGTGTGACATCTGCTCCGCTTCCTAGATCAGTTTCGCCGCGGCGAGGAAGTCGGCCAGCTGCGTGCCGGCCGTGCCGTCGTCCTTCACGATGGTGCCGCCGGATCGCGCCGGTCGGGGGGCGACGGCCTCGACGACGGACCACGAGTTCGCGGCCCCCGTCTCGTCGGTCGGAAGGGCGAGGTCGCCGATGCCCAGGGTTTCGACCTTTTTCTTCTTGGCGGCCATGATGCCGCGGAAGTTCGGGAAGCGCGCCTCGGCGATCTGCTCGGTGACCGAGACCAGGGCCGGGAGCGATGCGCGCACGTCCACGTGGCCGTCGTCGGTCATCCGCTCGCCGGCGACGGTGTCTCCGGTGACGCTCAGCGTGCGGAGGAAGGTGAGCTGAGCGAGTCCGAGGCGCTCGGCGAGCATCGCGGGAACGGCGGCGGTACGCCCGTCGGTCGATTCGTTGCCGGTGATGATGAGGTCGAAGCCGCGCGGTCGGAGTGCCGCGGCAAGGGCCGCGGACGTCTGCATGGCGTCGGAGCCGGCGAGGCCGTCATCGACGATGTGAATGCCGTTGTCTGCTCCCATGGCGAGGGATTTGCGAATCGCGGCCAGGGCGCTGGACGGGCCCATCGTGACCACGGTCACCTCGCTGCCCGAGTTGGCTTCCTTGACGAGGAGCGCAGCCTCAACCGACTTCTCGTTGATCTCGTCGATGACGAGGTCTCCCTTGCGGTCCACCCGTTTCGTCGACGGATCGATGCGGCGATCTCCCCAGGTGTCGGGAACTTCTTTCACGAGCACTGCGATCTTCATCACACTCTCCGTTTTCTTCATTGAGCCGGGACTGGTGAAAGCCTAGCTGGTCGACTCGAACTCAGTTGGATGTCCTAGTAAGTGGGTTTTCCCTGTGCGGCCGGTTCGCGCCCTGGGGTAGGATTATCATAAGTGAATTCCGAATCACAATTGAGGTCAACGTGGATTTTTCTCTCTCAGATGAGCATGCAGACCTGAAGTCTGCGGTCGCCAGCATCGTCAAGCCGTACGGCGGCGCCTACTACGCCGAGCACTCCAAGAACCGCGAGCCCTGCGACGAGGTCTGGCAGGCACTGGGTGAGGCCGGCCTCGTCGGCGTCAACATCCCCGAAGAGTTCGGCGGCGGCGGAGCCGGAATGCTCGAGCTCGCGCTCGTGTGCGAGGAAAGTGCCGCCCAAGGCGTTCCGCTGCTCCTCATGCTCGTGTCGGCAGCCATCTCGGCCGAGGTCATCACGGCCTTCGGAACGGATGAGCAGCGCCAGACCTGGCTGCCCGGCCTCGCGGCAGGCACGTCGAAGATGGCGTTCGCCATCACCGAGCCGGATGCCGGCTCCAACACGCACCTGATCTCCACCACGGCCCGCCGCGATGGCGACGAATGGGTTCTCTCCGGCTCCAAGTACTACATCTCCGGCGTCGACGAATCCGACGCCGTGCTCGTCGTCGCCCGCACGGGCCGCAAGGATGACGGCAAGCCGCTCATGTCGCTCTTCATCGTCCCGGTCGGTACGCCCGGGCTCGAGAAGACGCGGATCGAGATGGACGTCATGCTTCCGGAGAAGCAGTACACCCTCTTCTTCGATGACGCGCGCGTCGGGGCCGACGCCCTCGTCGGCGAGGAGGGGAAGGGCTTCCAGCAGGTCTTCCACGGGCTCAACCCCGAGCGCATCACCGGCGCCGCACTGTGCATCGGCATCGCGCGGTTCGCCCTCAAGCAGGCGTCGAAGTATGCCAGCGAGCGCGAGGTGTGGGGCGTTCCGCTCGGAACCCATCAGGGACTGGCGCATCCTCTCGCCAAGGCGAGCATGGAGACCGAACTCGCCGCGCTGATGATGCGCAAGGCCGCCTGGCTGCACGACAACGGCCTGCCGGCCGGCGAGGCGTCCAACACGGCGAAGTACGCGGCCGCCGAGGCCGCCCTGGCCGCCATCGACGCGGCCATCCAGACCATGGGTGGCAACGGCCTCGCGCAGGAGTACGGCCTCGTGCCGTACTGGGGTCTCGCGCGCCTGCTGCGCATCGCCCCGGTGAGCCGCGAGATGATCCTCAACTACATCGCGCAGCACAGCCTGGGACTGCCGAAGTCCTACTGATCAGCGTGGAAGGGGCCGGTTCGCTCTGCGGGCCGGCCCTGTCGCGTTCAGTGAACGGAAATACCCGTTTTGAGCGCGGAACTCGCCATCGGCGCGATCGAAGCGATGATGCGGTCGGCCGGCAGTGGATTGTCATACGTGCAAATCGAGTTGATGAGGGCGAGCACGGCCTGCACGACCATGCGCAGCTCCGACTCAGTCGACGCGGGCGAGATCGCCTCGCAGACCCGCATCCATTCGGCGATCAGTTCGCGCTGCTGTCGACGGAGTCGCCGCAGTTCGTGGGCGGGCAGGTTGCCGGAATCTCGCAGGTAGACGGCGACGAGCGACCGGTTGTCGATCACGATCTCGGTCTGTTTGCGGATCATCGCGTCGAGCCGGGCGGGGCCGGCATCCGTGGCCGCGATGATGTCGCGCGTGCCGGAGTGCATCGCATCAATGACGCGCTCGAGCAGCGCGCCGAGGATGGTCGCCTTCGAGTCGAAGTGGCGATAGACGCCCGACCCGACGATCCCAGCGGCTGCCCCGATCTGGGTGATGCTGACGGCTGAGTACCCGCGCTCGGCCATCAGGTCAGCGGCCGACCGCAGAATCCGTTCGCGCCTGTCGGCGCCCCTGGTGGACTTGGGCCTGGTGTCTGTCATGGCGAGCTCTCGTCCTCGGTGAATTGGCCGGTGAATTGGCCTGGTCGGCGTCCGCCGCCCGTGGTGCCGGCGAAGGCCTGGGCGATCTGGAGCCACTGCCCAGCCGTGATGTCCTGGCCGTGAGCCCACGTTTCCATCAGCCTGGCCGTGGCCGACGAGGCGGCGCTCATCGATGGACCGAACCACTGGCTGCGCGCGCCGGGACCTACCTCGGCGAACACCCGGCTCAGAGCGGCGCGGCTCTCCGTGAACCAGCGCAGCGTTGCCTCCGGGTCGAGCAAGGCGCTCGTGTGGTTGATCTGGTCGATCCAGTCACGCCCGGTGGCGAGCAGCGCGTCGACGGCTGCAGTGAACGCCTCCGGCTGGGTGAAGCCGAGGGTCGCGAGATCGTCGAAGTAGGCGAGGTGCACAACCTGGTCGTGGATGTTCCAGCCTTCGGCGGGTGTGGCGAGTGCCCACTGCGCGGGGGAGGGCCGGGAGAGCGCGGCGACAAGATCGGCGGTTTCCTCGGCGAGGTCGCGCGGGAGGGACGCGAACTGCTCGTCATCCATTGCCATCTGCGTCTCCATCGTTTGGTTCACTCGAGTTTAACGAATGTGAATTGAGAATCACGGCCATTCGAGGATCGACACGCTTCGGAAGGGTACACCGGAGGCGGGGGCGCCTGCGAGGGCGCTGCCCGGGTTCTTGTCGATGAAGCCGACATCGGCGTTCGCGCTGGTGCTCCTCTCGGTTGCGCTGATCGCATTCGACCATCGGCGGC
>DHJB01000034.1 GCA_002404115.1 Microbacteriaceae bacterium UBA4731 | reverse complement strand
ACCCGCTGCTGCTGGCCGCCGGACAGGTGCGCCGGGTAGTAGTCCTCGCGATCGGCGAGCCCCACGCGGGCGAGGAGCTCGCGCGCGTGCTGCTCCACCTTCGCCTTGGGCAGCCCCTTCACCCGGATCGGCGCCTCCATCACGTTCTCCAGCGCCGTCATGTGCGGGAACAGGTTGAAGCGCTGGAACACCATGCCGATGTCGCGGCGCTGCCTGGCCGCATCCTTCGGCGCCAGCTCGTAGAGCTTGCCGTTCGCCTCCCGGTAGCCGATGATCTCACCGTCGACCATGAGCCGGCCGGCGTTGACCACTTCGAGGTGGTTGATGCAGCGCAGGAACGTGGACTTGCCGGATCCGCTGGGGCCGACGAGGCACATCACCTCGCCACGCTTCACTTCGAGCGAAATGCTCTTCAGCACCTGGTTCGTACCGAAACTCTTCGACACGCGGTCGGCGAGCACCATGGGCGGCACGGTGGCTGCCGCGTTCGGGCTGGTCGTGTCGCTCATCGCACTCCTCCGGGGTTGATCGGCGGTTTTCCATCGCCGGGCGGAAGTACAACGGTCGGCTGGCCCGCTCCGACAATCGGAACGGTCCCGGTGAGTGCGCCCGTCGTCGTGTCGGGACCCTTCTTCTCCGGAATCCGATCGCCGACGCCGCGCGCGAAGCGCTTCTCGAGGAAGTACTGGCCAACCATCAGGATCGAGGTGAAGAACAGGTACCAGATCGACGCGACGATGAGCAACGGGATCGGGGTGAACGTCTCCGCCGAAATGTCGCGCGAGCGGGTGTACAGGTCGAAGCTGTATGGCACCGCCGTGACCAGCGAGGTCGTCTTCAGCATCGAGATGACTTCGTTCCCGGTCGGCGGGATGATGACCCGCATCGACTGCGGCAGGATGACCCGCCACATGGTCTGGAACCAGCTCATCCCGAGCGCGGTCGACGCTTCCTCCTGGCCGAGGTCCACCGACAGCAGGCCGGCCCGAACGATCTCGGCCATGTAGGCCGCCTCGTTGAGGGCCAGCCCGATGATGGCGAGGGTGAACGTGCTCAGTGCGGCGTTGGTCTCGAAGGAGAACCAAGGCTTCATGAACGGAATGCCGATGTCGATGCTCTGGTAAATGATCGACAGGAGACCCCAGAACACCAGCTGCACGTACACGGGGGTGCCACGGAAGACCCAGAGGTAGAACCAGGCGACACTCTTCACCACGGGGTTCGGGGTCAGGCGCATCACGGCCAGGATCACACCGAGCACGATGGCGATCACCATCGAGTAGATGGTGAGCTGGAGCGTGTTGAGGGCGGCTTCGCTGATCCGGCGGTCGAAGACATACTTCGCGACGAAGTCCCACTTGTAGGCTTCGCGCCCGGCCGCATCGAGGATGAACATAGTGAAGCCCACGACGAGGACGACGGCGAGGACGATGCGCCACGGATGCCGGAGCCTGATCGCCTTGATCGGCTCCGACTCCGTTGTGCCGTCCGGCGTGGTTTCCCCCGCCGGACGGTTCAGGTTTGGCGTGCTCACGGGTTAACCGTTCGCTGCGGCGTTAATCGTGATCTGGTCGACCCCACCATCGGCGACGCCCCACTGGTCCAGGATCTTCTTGTAGGAGCCGTCATCGACCATCGACTGCAGCGCGGCCTGGACGGCCTTGCCCAGTCCGGAGTCCTTGGCGACCGCGAGGCCGTACGGTGCAACCTCGAAGGCCTTGCCGGCAGCCTGCAGCTTGTCGCCTGACTTCGAGATCGCGTAGAGGGTGACCGGGGAGTCGGCGCTCATGGCATCGGCCTGGCCGAGCACGACCGCGTTGGTGGCGGCATCCTGGGTGTCGAACGGGACCCTCGTGATGGGCTTCTTGCCGGCCTTGACGCAGGCGTCGCTCTTGGCCGGAACCTCGTCGGTGTCCTCGACGGTGGTGGCCTGAACGGCAACCCTCAGCCCGCACGCATTTTCCGGGTCGACCTTCTTGCTGGCGGGCGAGGCCCACAGGATGCCGGCGGTGTAGTAGTTGACGAAGTCGACCTGCTTCTCGCGCACGACGTTGTCGGTGAACGAGGACTCGCCGACGTCGACCTTCCCGCCGGTCACGCTGGGGATGATGTTGTCGAACTTGGAGACCTGGAACTCGGTCTTCAGGCCGAGCTTGGCGGCGACGCCGCTGACGATCTCGATGCCCCAGCCGATCGGCTGGCCGGCCTCGTCCTTGAACTCGTTGGGGGCGTACGTCGGGTCGGTGCCGATGATGAGCTTGCCCCGCTTGGCGACCTTGTCGGGGAGCAGCGCGGCCGCGGCGGCATCCTTCTTCACCGCGCTGGCGCTGCCCGTTGACCCGCCAGGGGTGGGCGCCGAGTTGTTGACACAGCCAGTGAGCATCAGGGCGGCCACGGCAGCAATTGCCGGGAGTGCGTATCTAGCGCGCATTGCTAAACCTTCTTCGTGATTGTCGGTGCTGCGGGTTCGTCATTGAAGTCCGTGAATGGGGGAGCGACAAATTGAGCCTAATGCAACCGCCAGACGCCGATTACGTGCGCTTATAACGTTTTGGGCCGAGGGTTCTGAGCGCGCGAAGCCGTTCGGTGCACACTTTCGAGTACGGGGCTGTGACAGCGGACGCTGCCGCTTCGGCGGCATCCGCTGCTTCTCCTATTCACTACACGCCGCTGCCCCCGACACAACGCCATCCCCCGCGCCGGCCTGCCGCCTGTCCTTTCCTCCCGCCCCTCCCACCCGTTGTGGCTCGTCCTGCCGCCCGTCCTGCCGCCCGTCCTGCCGCCCGGCTTAACGAATTCGACGGAG
>DHJB01000025.1:7575-8045 GCA_002404115.1 Microbacteriaceae bacterium UBA4731 | reverse complement strand
TCCTCGACGCCCTTGGCCATGACCATGCCTGAGGTCTGCTGGAACCGAACGGCCACCGGATGCCCGGGGTCGGCCAGCATCGGCAGCAGCAGGTCGATCCGGGCCGACAGGTCCGGCCGTGCCGCACGGGCAGCGTCGGCGGCCTCGTGCAGCTGGTCGATGCCGAGCGGAAGGTAGGAGCGGTACACCGGGAAGCAGGCGAGCAGCTCGGCGATCGCGTCCTCCGCACCGTCGACCTCCGGAACGAGGGCGGCCAGACGCCGCACCTCTGAGTGCAGGATGCCGTCGGCGATCGCGCGCTTCCTGGCGTGCACGAGCTCCGCCCAGAACAGCTCGGGGTCGGCCTCGGCGGCCGGGGCGGCCTGCAGGCGCGCCTCGAGGGCGTCGAGCGGAGCCTGACCGGCCGGGTCGACGAGCACCCGGTCGACGTCGGCGAGGGCGTCGTAGCCCGTCGTCCCGGCGGTCGCCCA
>DHJB01000025.1:1226-7446 GCA_002404115.1 Microbacteriaceae bacterium UBA4731 | reverse complement strand
CGGAGGATCTCCTCGTGGGATTCGGCGAACACCCACGGCACCTCGACGCGCAGCCCGGCCAGGCTGTTGACCGCGAAGAAGCGCCGGTAGTTGAGGTCGGCGTCCGCGCGCCGCCAGTTCACTAGTTCGTAGTGCTGCCGCGCATGGACGGTCGCCGCATCGGCGCCGTCGGTCGCGCTGCCCGGAGCGAGGGGGAACCGGTTGTCGTAGTAGCGCAGCTCGCCGTCGACCAGCAAGAGCTGGTCCAGATCGGTGTCGCCGTCACCGAGCAACGGAAGCCGGATCTTCCCGCCGCCGAAGCTCCAGTCCACGTCGAACGCCTCCGCGTAACGGGAGGCCCGGCCGTGACGAAGCAGGTCCCACCACCAGGCGTTCCTGGCCGGGGTCTCCACCCCCATGTGGTTGGGCACGATGTCAACGAGGATGCCGCGCCCCGCCGCCCGCGCCTCGGCCGCCAGACGAGCGAGCCCGTCGGCGCCGCCGCGAACCGGGTCGACCATCGAGTGGTCGACGACGTCGTACCCGTGGTCGGAGCCCTCCTCCGCCGTGAGCAACGGGGACAGGTGGAGCCAGTCGGCGCCGAGCAGGGTGACGTAGTCGACGACGCCGGCCGCGGCGTCCAGACCAAATGATGCCGTGATCTGGAGCCGGTAGGTGGAGAGCGGAACCCTCACGGGGCGACCGGCGGGTTGGTGTCCTTCGGCTGTGCGACCTTCGGCCTGGCGGTTTTGCGCGCGGGGCGCTTGGTGGCCGATGGTGCCTCCGGGAGCACCTCAGGCACCGGGGCGGCCGGCGGGATGTGCGAACCCGACGATGCGGCCAACGACGCCGCTACGGAGTGGTCAGGGGCCATTTCCGGGGGCTGGTAGGCGCGCAGCACAACCAGTGACCGCGACGACAGCACATACGACGATCCGGCCGGCTTGGGCGCACTGTCGGCGCCGGTGCCTGCCGTGTCGACGACGACCTCCCAGGCCCGCGAGTACTCCGCCGACGGCAGCGTGAAGGTGACGTCCTCGTGGTCGGCGTTGAAGCAGAGCAGGAAGTTGACGTCCGTCAGGAACTGGCCGCGGTTGTCCCGCTCCCGGATGCCCTCACCGTTGAGGAACATTCCAACAGTGCGGGCACGGTTCTCGACCCAGTCCTCCGGGCGCATCTCGGCGCCGTCGGTGTTCAGCCAGACGATGTCCGCCAACGGCGCGCCCTCGGCCATGGCGCCGGGGTGGCCGTCGAAGAACCGGCTGCGCCGGAATGTCGGATGCTCCCGCCGCAGCCGCGACACGGCCGCCGTGAATTCCACCAGCGGCTGGTCGGCCTTGTCCCAGTGGATCCAGCTCAGTTCGTTGTCCTGCGCGTAGGTGTTGTTGTTGCCGTTCTGGGTGCGGCCGAGTTCGTCGCCGTGCAGGATCATCGGCACGCCCTGCGAGAGGAGCATGGTCGCGAGGAAGTTGCGGTGCTGCCTGGCCCGGAGTGCGCGCACCTCGGGGTCATCCGTGGGGCCTTCGACGCCGGAGTTCCAGGAACGGTTGTGCGATTCGCCGTCCTGGTTGTTCTCACCGTTGGCGTCGTTGTGCTTGTCGTTGTACGAGACGAGGTCACCCAGCGTGAAACCGTCGTGCGCCGTAACGAAGTTGATCGACGCGACCGGGCGCCGCCCGGAGTGCTCGTAGAGGTCGGCGGAGCCGGTGATGCGGGACGCGAACTCCCCCAGCGTCGACGGTTCCCCGCGCCAGAAGTCGCGCACGGTGTCCCGGTACTTGCCGTTCCACTCCGACCACTGAGGTGGGAAGTTACCCACCTGGTAGCCGCCGGGGCCAACGTCCCACGGCTCGGCGATGAGCTTCACCTGCGAGACGATCGGGTCCTGCTGCACCATTTCAAAGAAGGTTGACAGCTTGTCGACGTCGTACAGGTCGCGGGCCAGCGCGGATGCGAGGTCGAACCGGAAACCGTCGACGTGCATCTCGATGGCCCAGTAGCGCAGCGAGTCCATGATCAGCTGCAGGGCGTGCGGATGCCGAACATTGAGGGTGTTGCCGGTGCCCGTGTAGTCCATGTAGTGACGCTTGTCGTCGTCCATCAGACGGTAGTAGGCCTCGTTGTCGATGCCCTTGAAGGAGATCGTCGGCCCGAGGTGGTTGCCCTCAGCGGTGTGGTTGTAGACCACGTCGAGGATGACCTCGATGCCGGCCGCGTGCAGGGAACGCACCATGCCCTTGAATTCCTGAACCTGCTGGCCGCGGTCGCCGGTCGACGAGTACGCGTTGTGCGGCGAGAAGAAGCCGATCGTGTTGTAACCCCAGTAGTTGTTGAGGCCCTTCTCCATGAGCGTGCCGTCGTTGACGAACTGGTGCACGGGCATGAGCTCGATCGCGGTGACGCCGAGCTTCTGCAGGTGTTCGATCACCGACGGATGGGCGACACCCGCGTAGGTGCCGCGCTGTTGCTCTGGAACGGCATCCTGCAGCTGGGTGAGGCCCTTCACGTGGGCCTCGTAGATCAGCGACTCGTTGTAGGGGGTGTGCAGCGGCTGCTCGCCCTGCCAGTCGAAGAAGGGGTTGACGACGACGCCGAGCATCATGTGCGGGGCCGAGTCCTCGTCGTTGCGCGAGTCGGGGTCGCCGAAGTTGTACGAGAAGAGCGCCGGATTCCAGTCGATGGTTCCGGAGGTCGCCTTGGCGTACGGGTCAAGCAGGAGCTTGTTGGAGTTGGCGCGCTTGCCCTCGTCCGGGTTGTACTCGGCGTGCACGCGGTAGCCGTACCGCTGGCCCGGCTGCGCGTGAGGCAGGTAGCAGTGCCAGATGAAGGCATCCGACTCGCGCACGTCGATGCGGGTTTCGACGCCAGCGTCGTCGAACAGGCAGAGTTCGACGCGTTCTGCGGCCTCGCTGAAGATCGCGAAGTTCGTGCCGCTTCCGTCGTAGGTTGCGCCAAGCGGGTATGCGGTTCCGGGCCAGGTTTCCAAGGGACTCCTCAAGATGCGGGGGTTCGGGGGGTCAGAAGTGAGACCAGCTTCGCCGATGGTGCCCTTCTCGTAGGTTACCGCCTCCGGCGCTCCCCATCTTCAGCGCCGCCCGCCAACCTCGCTCCTCCGCCGCTCCTCCCCCGTGTCTCCCCGCACGAGCATCCGTCCCGCGAGTGAGCAGTTTCGGCGGTTCCCGCACCCGGTTTGCCGCCGAAACTGCTCAGTCGCGAGGTTGCTGCGCGAGGGCATCGCGCACGAGAGGGGCAACCTGCGTGCCGTAGAGCTCGATGCTGGTCATCAGGGCCTCGTGCGGGAGTGTGCCCAGGCTGTACTTGAGGTCGAAGCGGGACAGTCCGAGGCCCTGCGCCACCCGCACGATCTTGGCGGCGACGGTCTCCGGCGAGCCCACGAAGAGCGCGCCATCCAGGCCGGCATCGTGCTCGAAACGGTCGCGGGTCATCGGTCCCCAGCCGCGCTCGCGGCCGATTCGCTCCTGCATGGCGGCGAAGTGCGGCCACATTTCCTCGCGGGCCTGCTCATCCGTCGCGGCGATGTAGCCCGGGGAGTGCTGACCGATCGGCAGCGTCTCTCGCTCGAACTTGGCCAGGGCACGGTGGTAGAGGTCAACCAGCGGGGCGAAGGAGAGCGGCTCGCCGCCGATGATGGCCAGCATGAGCGGCAGGCCGTAGTGCGCGGCGCGCACGACCGACTGCGGGCTGCCGCCCACGCCGATCCAGGTGCGGAGCGCCCCCGATTCGGTCGGCGGGAACACGCGCTGGGCGCTCAGGGCCGCCCGGGTCTCCCCGGACCAGCTGACGGGCTTCTCGGCGAGGAGCTCGGTGAAGAGGTTGAGCTTCTCCTCGAAGAGCAGCTCGTACTGGTCGAGTTCGTAGCCGAAGAGCGGGAATGATTCGGTAAAGGATCCGCGTCCGAGGATGACCTCGGCGCGGCCGTTCGACACCGCGTCGAGGGTCGCGAACCGCTGGAACACCCGCACGGGGTCGTCGGAGCTGAGCACCGTCACCGCGGAGCCGAGGCGGATGCGGCTGGTCTGACCGGCGATCGCGGCCAGGACCACCTCAGGGGCCGACACGGCGAAGTCCTCCCGGTGGTGCTCCCCGATCCCGAAGAAATCGAGTCCAACCTGGTCTGCCAGCACGGCCTCCGCGACGACGTTGCGGAGCACCTGCCATTGCGGAAGAAGCCGCCCGTCGGCGTCGTAGGTGACGTCTCCAAAGGTATCCAGACCCAGTTCAAACTCGTGTGCCATGCGGTGGGCGCCTTTCAGAAGATCAAGTTGTATGCAAATGCATCTACTGCCTGAACCTCGCGCCGGCCTGTCCTATTCCGCGAAAAGTTCGTCTGTGTACTTTCCCACGGCTTGCCGTTTCGTTCGTAGAATGCCGACGTGAACGAGGTCGTGGTCTTCGCGCCATCCCCGGTCCTGACGGTGACCGTCGAGGATCACCGCGACCACGCCGATATTCACCTGCACGCCGGCGGCCAGGGCGTGTGGCAGGCACGGATGCTGCTCGCCCTCGGCGCGACGGTGACGATGTGCTCCGTCTTCTCCGGTGAGACCGGGCAGGTGCTGCGCCACCTCATTGACGACGAAGGCATCCATGTTCTCGCGGTTCACCGGGAGGGCCGCGGCGCCGCCTATGTGCACGATCGGCGCGGCGGGGAACGAATCCGGATCGCCGAGACGGGCGGGGAACCGCTGTCCCGCCACGACCTCGACAAGCTGTACGGCCTGACCCTGCGGGCGGGCCTCGGGGCCGGAACGATCATCCTCAGCGGGCCGGCCAGCGAAGACGTGGTGCCTGCGGATGTCTACCGGCGCCTGGCCGCCGACCTGCGCACCGCGGGCCGCCGGGTCATTGCCGACCTCGCCGGCGACCGCCTCACCGCGGCGCTTCGGGGCGGCGTGACCGTGGTCAAGGTCAGCGACCAGGAACTGCTTGCCGACGGCCGGGTCCCCGACACCAGCCGGGAACACCTGATTGCGGCCATGCACCTGCTCCGGGCCGAGGGGGCCGGCAACGTGATCATCAGTCGGGCCGAGCAGCCCATCCTGCTGCTGGCGGACGGCGTCGTGAGCGAAGTCCACATGCCGACGATGCAGATCACGGATGCCAGCGGCGCCGGCGACTCGCTGACCGCCGGGGTGGCTGCGACCCTCGCCGCGGGCGGCACGATCGAGGAAGCGGTGGCGCTCGGTGCGGCCGCCGGAGCGCTGAATGTGACTCGGCACGGACTCGGCACCGGCGAGGCGGAGACCGTGCGAGCGTTGCGCGACCTGGTGCGGATCTACCCGGTTGAGGCGGCGCCGGCGGCCGCCACCCGGCTCAGCCCGGACGACCTGGCCAAGAGGATCCGGGAACAATGACCCAGTCCTTCCTGACCCTCATCACGAACGACGACGGCATCAACTCCCCCGGCTTGCTCCGGCTCGCGCTCGCCGCGATCGACGCCGGCCTGGACATTGTTGTCGCCGCACCGGCGACGGAATCGAGCGGCAGCGGCGCCTCGATCACGGCGAGCAACAGCGACGGCCGCATCCTGCTCGATCGGCGACACCTGGAGGGGCTCGACGGCATCCCGACCTACGCGGTGCACGGCGCCCCGGCGTTGATCACCCTGATCGCGAGCCATGGCGCGTTCGGCCGGGCGCCCGAACTCGTGCTCTCCGGGGTCAATCCCGGCGCCAACATCGGCCGGGCGATCTTGCATTCCGGCACCGTGGGGGCCGCCCTGACCTCGGGCGTGAACGGCGGACGCGGCCTGGCCGTCTCGGTCGACGTCGGGCCGGAAACCACGTCCCCGCGCTGGGGTGTCGCTGCCCGCCTCGCCGCCGGGCTGGTGCCGTTCCTCCTGGAGCTGCCGGCCGGGACGGTGCTCAATCTCAATGTCCCCGACGTCGCTGGCGACGAGCTCCCCGAATACCGGGCGGCGACCCTGGCCAGGTTCGGCGTCGTTCAGACCACGATGACCGAACAGGACCGCCATCACGTGCGGCTCTCTGTTGCCGATACGGCGGTTCCGGGCTCGCCCGGGAGCGACGCCGAGTTGCTCAGCGCCGGCTACGCAACCGTCACTTCCATTCAGTCGGTGGGCGAAGTCGCGATGCCGGCGCTCTTCGCCGAGACTGTCGGCAGGGCCTAGGCGGTACGGCGGGAACGCCAACACTGCCAGGCACGGATCAGCAATCGCCTGAGATAGACGGCGAAACGTGCGGCCGACGGGAACTCGGTG
>DHJB01000025.1:0-1069 GCA_002404115.1 Microbacteriaceae bacterium UBA4731 | reverse complement strand
ACGATGGCGATGCCGAGCGTGCCGACGCCTGGATGGCGCGTCAGCCGTTCTTGCCGTGCCCTATGGCGTGGGCCTGACCGTGACCGGCGCTGTGCGACTTTGGCGTGAGTTGTGTCTTGACGTGCGCGCTGTGAGCCTTAACGTGCACGTTCGCGGGCTTGACCTTCTTGTTCGCGTGCGTCTTGGCCCATTCCGAGACCAGCTTGCCGGTCTCGCTTCCCTTGACGGTGGACGCCTGCTTGGCGGCGGCGCGTGGCACGCTGGCCACCTCCTGGCTGCGCGGGGATGCCGTGTCGTCGGCGCTGTCGGGGGTATCCGCGACGTCGGCAACATCGGCGCCGTCTTCGCCGTCTTCAACATCGGCAACATCGGCGCTGTCCTCGACATCCGCGGCGTCCGCGCCTTCGGCATCGGCAGTGTCGGCGCCGTCCTCGGCATCGGCGACTTCGCCGCCGGTCTGGCCTACGGCATCATCGACCGTGACGACGGCGGGATCCTGGGCATCCGAACTTGGGGCACCGCTTTCGGCGAATGCGCTCCCGGCCGCGAGAGACATTCCGATCGCAACGGTCGTGGCGACCAGGATTGCAGATAGCTTGTTCATGATTCCCCATCGCGCCGTTGCCTGATCCTTCAGGGTGCCAGTGTTGCAGCCGCACGACGAACTGGTCTACCCCCCCAAGCGGGGAATACCGGCGCGTTAGGCGGGATCGGTATCAGGCGAGAGAGAGGAAGAGCTTCTCGAGTTCATCCACGCTCAGCGACGTCTTCTCGCCGGGGGTCTCGGAGTCGACCAGGCAGTCCTTCATGGCCGTCGAAATGATGGTGAACCCGGCGCGGTCGATGGCGCTGGATACGGCGGCCAGCTGGGTAACGACGGCCCGGCAGTCGGCCCCGGATTCGACGGCCGTGATCACCGCGGCGAGCTGTCCCTGCGCGCGCTTGAGTCGGTTGACGGTCTTGCGCACGTCTTCCGCTTTCGTGGTAGCTGAGGCCATGCTCACATCACCGTTCCTTCACGTCCATTCGGAGCACCTACTCCCCCCATGATACCCCCTTGGGTATCTGG
>DHJB01000065.1:33195-35010 GCA_002404115.1 Microbacteriaceae bacterium UBA4731 | reverse complement strand
GGTCGAGATTGACCGGCGTACCGGGCAATCTCGACCGGAACGGGCAATCTCGGCGCGCTTAGAAGTGCAGGAGGGGGTCGACGCCGACGGCGACGAAGAGCAGCGACAGGTAGGCGATCGAGCCGTGGAAGACGCGCATCGGCGACACGTGCTCGTGGCGGATGGCCAGGCTGTACAGGCGGTGTGTCTCGTAGATGAACCACGCGCCGGTCACGAGCGCCACGAACCCGTAAAGCAGGCCCATGTGCGCGATCGGGATGAGCAACAGCGAACACGCAACGGTCGCCCACGCGTAGAGGATGACCTGCAGGCCAACCTGGGCCCGGCCGCGAACCACGGCGAGCATGGGGACCCCGGCCGCCTGGTAGTCGCTGCGGTACTTCATCGACAGCGGCCAGTAGTGCGGCGGCGTCCACAGGAAGATGACGGCGAACAGGATGAACGGCGGCCACGACAGGTCGCCGGTCACGGCGGCCCAGCCGATCAGCACGGGCATGCAGCCGGCGACGCCGCCCCAGACGATGTTCTGGGCGGTGCGGCGCTTGAGGATGATCGTGTAGAACACGACGTACAGCAGAATGGCGGCCAGCGACAGCGCGGCGGCGAGCCAGTTGGTGAAGACCCACAGCCAGGCGATGGATGCGATGCCGAGCGCCCACGCGAAGACGAGCGCCTCCCGGTCGGTCACCTCGCCGGTGACGAGCGGGCGGTTCTTGGTGCGGTTCATCACCCGGTCGATGTCGCGATCGATGTAGCAGTTGAACGCCCCGGCGGATCCGGCGCTCAGCGCGCCGCCGACGAGCGTCGCGAGCATGAGCCACAGGCTCGGAATGCCCTGCTTCGCGAGGATCATCGTGGGGGCGGTGACCACGAGCAACAGTTCGATGATCCGCGGTTTGGTCAGGGCGACATACGCTTTGAGGGTGCGGCGGATGGTGCGCGGTCCGCTCGTAATGCGGGTTTCTACGGCGACGTCCATTGCTCCTCTAACACTGTGCAGGTCTGGCAATTCTAGATCATCGATGCAGGCGTGCCGGGTGCGCCCGCCCGCGACGGGCGCTCGGTGCAATCCGCCGTCACACCCCGACACACGATTACGGCCGTTGCCTATACTGGGGATGCGCGCCGAACACGGCGGCCGCATGCCCGCACCGGCTTCACACCGGCCGCTCCTGCGGCGCCGTGATGCCGATGATGTCAGTGGGCGTGCTCAACCTCCAGTGGGAGCGGGTCGACGCCTGCCCCGTGCATTCGAAAGGGTCAAATTCACGTGGCAGCACTCCAGTGGAATTCCATTGACAACAAGGCAGTAGACACCGCACGCGTTCTAGCGGCGGATGCCGTGGAAAAGGTTGGCAACGGGCATCCCGGAACTGCCATGAGCCTCGCACCCGCCGCATACCTCCTGTTCCAGAAGGTCATGCGTCGCGACCCGGCCGACAACGACTGGCTCGGCCGTGACCGGTTCGTCCTCTCCGTTGGACACAGCTCGCTGACCCAGTACGTTCAGCTCTACCTCGGCGGTTACGGCCTCGAGCTCGACGACCTCAAGGCATTGCGCACCTGGGGTTCCAAGACCCCCGGTCACCCCGAGTACGGCCACACCGCCGGCGTCGAGATCACGACCGGCCCGCTGGGCCAGGGCCTGGCCTCCGCTGTCGGCTTCGCTTACGCCTCGCGCTTCGAGCGCGGGCTCTTCGACCCGGAGGCCGCAGCGGGCACGAGCCCGTTCGACCACTTCGTCTACGTGATCGCCGGCGATGGCGACCTGCAGGAAGGCATCACGTCCGAGGCTTCCTCCCTCGCCGGCCACCA
>DHJB01000065.1:16619-33070 GCA_002404115.1 Microbacteriaceae bacterium UBA4731 | reverse complement strand
GAGGATGTCGCCAAGCGCTACGACGCATACAACTGGCACGTCCAGACGGTCGACTGGAAGAAGACGGGCGTCTACGTCGAAGACATTGCCGCCCTCAACGACGCGATCGAGGCTGCCCAGGGCGTCACCGACAAGCCGTCGCTGATCATCCTGAAGACCATCATCGGCTGGCCGAGCCCGAAGAAGCAGAACACCGGCAAGATCCACGGGTCCGCGCTCGGCGAAGAGGAACTCGCCGCGGTGAAGTCCGTGCTGGGCTTTGACCCGGAGAAGAACTTCGACGTCGCCGACGACGTCATCGCCCACACCCGCAAGGCCCTCGACCGCGGCGCCCTGGCGCACGCCGAGTGGGACGAGCAGTTCAACGCCTGGGCTGCGGCGAACCCGGAGCGGAAGAAGCTGCTCGACCGGGTGCTCTCCGGAGACCTGCCCGACGGCGTCGACGAGGCCCTTCCGGTCTTTGAAGCCGGCACCGAGGTGTCGACCCGCGCCGCCTCCGGCAAGGTGCTCAGCGCACTTGGCCCGGTCATCCCCGAGCTGTGGGGCGGCTCTGCCGACCTCGCCGAATCGAACAACACCACCATCGCCGGTGCGGCGTCGTTCGTTCCGAGCGAGCACTCCACCCACGAGTGGACCGGAAACGAGTACGGCCGCGTGCTGCACTTCGGCATCCGCGAGCACGCCATGGCGGCCATCCTCAACGGCATCGTCCTGCACGGCAACACGCGTCCCTTCGGCGGAACGTTCCTCATCTTCAGCGACTACATGCGTCCGGCGGTTCGCCTGGCGGCCCTGATGCAGTCGCCGTCGATCTTCGTCTGGACGCACGACTCCGTCGCACTCGGCGAAGACGGCCCGACCCACCAGCCAATCGAGCAGCTCGCTTCGCTGCGGGCGATCCCCGGCCTCGACGTCGTGCGCCCCGGCGACGCGAACGAGGTCGCCTGGGCCTGGAAGACGATCCTCGAACGCCGCCAGGGCCCCGCCGGGATCGTGCTCACCCGCCAGAACATCCCCGTGTTCGAGCGCGGCGACGGCGAAGCATCCGGTGACACCTTCGCCTCGGCGAAGAACGTCGCGAAGGGCGCCTACATCCTGGCCGAAGCCGTCGGGGGCACGCCCGACGTGATCCTGATCGGCACGGGCTCAGAGGTGCAGCTGGCCATCGACGCCCGCGAGCAGCTCAAGGCCGACGGCATCAACGCCCGCGTCGTGTCCGCACCCAGCCTCGAGTGGTTCCAGGAGCAGTCCCCGGAGTACCGCGAATCCGTTTTGCCGAAATCCGTCACCGCGCGGGTATCGGTTGAGGCCGGAATTGCGTTGACGTGGAATAGCTATGTCGGCGACCGCGGTCGCAGCATTTCGATCGAACACTTCGGTGCCTCGGCCGACTACAAGACCTTGTTCCGCAAATTCGGCATCACCACGGAAGCCGTGGTCGCCGCCGCCAAGGAATCCATCGCGGCCCTCTGAGCCGCGCCACAGATCTTGATCGAAAACACAGGAGAAAAAAACATGACTGAGAACACTCCCCTCGCCCAGCTTTCCGCTGCCGGCGTCAGCATCTGGCTGGACGACCTGTCCCGTCAACGCATCACCTCCGGCGGGCTCCAGAAGCTCATCGACGACAAGAACGTCGTCGGCGTCACGACGAACCCGACCATCTTCGCCGGCGCGCTCAGCAAGGGCGAAGCCTACGCAGAGCAGGTCGCGTTGCTCGCCGCCGCCCACACGAACCTGCACGCCGCTGTCTTCGAAATCACCACGGATGATGTCACCGCGGCCAGCGACCTGTTCCGTCCGATCTACGACCGCACGAACGGCTTCGACGGCCGGGTCTCGATCGAGGTCGAGCCCACCCTCGCCCACGACGCCGCCGGCACGATCGCTGCCGCCAAGCAGCTGTGGGCCAAGGTCGACCGCCCGAACGCCCTGATCAAGATCCCGGCTACCGTCGAAGGGCTCGAGGCCATCGCCGAGACCATCGCGGCCGGCATCAGCGTCAACGTCACGCTCATCTTCAGCCTCGAACGTCACCGCCAGGTCATCAACGCGTACCTGACCGGCCTGGAGAAGGCCCGGGCCGCCGGCATCGACATCTCCACCATCCACTCGGTCGCATCGTTCTTCGTGTCACGCGTCGACACCGAGATCGACAAGCGCCTGGTCGCCATCGGCACGGATGAGGCACTCGCCCTCAAGAGCAAGGCCGGCGTCGCCAACGCCCGCCTGGCCTACCAGGTCTACGAGCAGGCCTTCGCAACCGAGCGCGCGAAGGTTCTCCTCGCCGCCGGAGCCAACAAGCAGCGCCCGCTGTGGGCCTCGACCGGTGTCAAGGACCCGAACCTGCCCGACACCCTCTACGTGACCGAACTGGTCGCGCCCGAGGTCGTCAACACCATGCCGGAGAAGACCCTCGAGGCAACCCTCGACCACGGCGTCATCACCGGAGACACGATCACCGGGTTCTACGACGACGCGAACGCCGTGCTCGACGCGCTGGCCGCCCAGGGCGTCTCCTACGACGACGCCACCCAGGTGCTCGAGGCCGAGGGTGTCTCGAAGTTCATCGTGTCCTGGAACGAACTGCTGGACACGGTCACCGTCGCGCTTGACGCAGCCAAGGCTCCGGTCACCCGGTGAGCTTTCGGATCTCGGTGAGCGGTGCGGCGGCCGACGCCGTCCGCACCGCAGTGCCCACCCTGGTGGCCGACCTCGTCGCCTCCGGCATCACGGCCCTCGACCCTGCCCTCTGGGGCCCGGAGGCCGAAGAAGAGGCGTCGAAGCGACTCGGCTGGACCGAGTCGGTCGCCATCTCGCGTCCCCTCGTCGCCGAGATCCTCGCGCTCCGCGAGTCCCTCCACGCCGCGGGCGTCTCCCACATCGCCCTCGCGGGCATGGGCGGCTCCTCGCTGGCGCCGGAGGTCATCACGCGCACGGCCGGTGTTGAACTCACCGTGCTCGACTCGACCGACCCCGGCCAGGTCCTCGCCGCGCTCAACGACCGCCTCGAGGCAACCGCCCTCGTGGTGTCGTCCAAATCCGGTTCGACCGTCGAAACCGACAGCCAGCGCCGCGTCTTCGAGCGGGCCTTCCTGGCCGCCGGCATCGACCCGGCCGAGCGGATCATCGTCGTGACCGACCCAGGCTCGCCGCTCGAGGCATCCGCCCGTGAGGCCGGCTACCGCGTGTTCAACGCCGACCCGACCGTCGGCGGACGCTACTCGGCGCTCACTGCGTTCGGCCTCGTGCCGTCCGGACTCGCCGGCGCCGACATCGGGCAGCTCCTCGACGAGGCCGAGTCCATCTCGGTCAGCCTGGCCGTCGACTCCCCGGAGAACCCCGGCCTCGTGCTCGGTGCGGCCATCGCCGCGGCCAGCCCCCGGCGGGACAAGCTGGCCATCGTCGCCGACGGCACGCACATCGTCGGGTTCCCCGACTGGGTCGAACAGCTGATCGCCGAGTCCACGGGCAAGAAGGGCACCGGCATCCTGCCCGTCGTCCTCGAACTCGATGCGCCGGAACTCCGCGAGACCCTGCCGGACGTGCAGCTCGTGCGCCTCGTCGACGACGCCGGCCAGCACCTCTTCGCCCCGCACGAGGGCGCCGATGAGATCCGCGTGAGCGGAACGCTCGGCGCGCAGTTCATGGTCTGGGAGTACGCGACGGTTGTCGCCGGACGGCTGCTCGGGATCAACCCGTTCGACCAGCCCGACGTCGAATCCGCAAAGATCGCATCCCGTGGCCTGCTCGACGCGCAGCCTGAACCGGAACCCGCGGCGTTCATCTCCGACGGCATCGAGGTTCGCGGCACCCCGCACGTGATCGGCGCCGCCAGCGACCTCGCGTCCGCGATCGATGCCCTTCTCGAAGAGCTGGGGCCTGACGGCTACGTGGCCGTGCAGGCCTACGTGGACCGCCTGGCACTGCCGGAGCTCGCCGAGATCCGCAACCTGCTCGCGTCGCTGTCCAAGCGCCCGGTCACCTTCGGCTGGGGTCCTCGGTTCCTGCACTCCACCGGCCAGTTCCACAAGGGCGGACCGGCCACCGGTGTCTTCCTTCAGATCCTCGCCACACCGGCGGAAG
This sequence comes from Microbacteriaceae bacterium UBA4731, assembly GCA_002404115.1. The sequence goes on along the minus strand of DHJB01000065.1, from coordinate 28,984 downwards.
ATCTCGACATCCCGGGCCGTCCGTTCACCTTCGGTGAACTCATCCAGGCCCAGGCCAGCGGAGACGCCAGCGTGCTCGCCGAGGCCGGTCGTCCGGTCCTCACTCTCACCCTGACCCAGCCTGCTGCGAACGTCGCCACGTTGTTCGCCGCCCTGCGCTGAGCGCCAGAACCTTTAAGGAGCCGCATGTCCCCGGTGGAAATCACCCCGGAGTTCAATCCGCTGCGATCGCCGTCCGACTACCGCCTGAACCGGATCGCGGGGCCCAGCAGCCTCGTCATCTTTGGCGTGACGGGCGACCTCTCGCGGAAGAAACTCATGCCAGCCGTCTACGACCTGGCCAACCGCGGCCTGCTTCCGCCGGGGTTCGCCCTGGTCGGATTCGCGCGGCGCGACTGGGACAACGAGGACTTCATGCAGGTCGTGCATGACGCGGTGAAGGAATACGCGCGCACCGAATTCCACGAGGATGTCTGGGCCCAGCTGGCCGAAGGCATCCGTTTCGTGCCCGGCACGTTCGACGACGACAAGGCGTTCGAGCTCCTCAAGGAGACGATCGAGGAACTCGACCGGGAACGCGGCACGATGGGCAACCACGCGTTCTACCTGTCGATCCCGCCGAAAGCGTTCCCGCAGGTCACCGAGCAGCTGCGTCGCTCCGGCCTCGCCGAGCAGAAAGCCGGCCAGTGGCGGCGCGTCGTCATCGAGAAGCCCTTCGGCAGCGACCTGAAGACGGCTCGTGAACTCAACGACGTCGTCGAGTCGGTTTTCCCGGCCGACTCGGTCTTCCGGATCGACCACTACCTGGGCAAGGAAACGGTGCAGAACATCCTGGCCCTGCGTTTCGCCAACCAGCTGTACGAACCGATCTGGAACGCCAACTACGTGGACCACGTGCAGATCACCATGGCGGAAGACATCGGAGTGGGTGGCCGGGCCGGCTACTACGACGGGATCGGCGCCGCGCGCGACGTCATCCAGAACCACCTGCTCCAGCTCCTCGCGCTGACCGCGATGGAGGAGCCCATCTCCTTCAACGCGGCGGATCTGCGAACCGAGAAGGAGAAGGTGCTCGCTTCGGTTCGCCTCCCGGAGGACCTCAGCGAAGGAACGGCACGCGGGCAGTACTCCGGCGGCTGGCAGGGCGGCGAAAAGGTGCTCGGCTTCCTCGAAGAGGACGGCATGAACCCGGAGTCGCTGACCGAAACCTACGCGGCGCTCCGGCTCACGATCGACACCCGCCGGTGGTCAGGCGTTCCGTTCTACCTGCGCGCCGGCAAGCGCCTCGGCAGGCGCGTCACCGAGATCGCAGTGGTGTTCAAACGCGCGCCGCAGTACCTCTTCGCCGAGAGCCACACGGCTGCGCTCGGACAGAACGCGCTCGTCATTCGCGTGCAGCCGGACGAGGGCGTCACGATCCGTTTCGGCTCCAAGGTTCCCGGCGTTGGCATGCAGGTGCGCGACGTCACCATGGACTTCGGCTACGGTCATGCGTTCACCGAGGCCAGCCCTGAGGCCTACGAGCGCCTGATCCTGGACGTGCTCCTCGGCGACCCGCCGCTGTTCCCCCGCCACGAAGAGGTCGAACTGTCCTGGAAGATCCTCGACCCGATCGAGGAGTTCTGGGCCAAACAGGGACAGCCCAAACAATACCGTCCGGGAACCTGGGGCCCGGAATCCGCTGACGAATTGCTGTCTCGCGACGGCCGGAAATGGAGGCGCCCGTGATCGTCGATCTGCCGAACACAACGACATCCAAGATCTCCAAGGCCCTGGTCAGGATCCGTGAGGAGGGCGGCGCCGTCGCTCTCGGGCGGGTGCTGACCCTCATCATCGCGTCGACCCTCGGCCACGAGGAAGAGGCCATCGAGGCCGCCAACGACGCGTCGCGCGAGCACCCCATGCGGGTCATCGTCGTGTCCACCACGGTGGCCACCGCGGCGGGGCAGCGCACTCCCGCACGGATAGATGCCGAGATCAGGGTCGGCGGCGACGCCGGCGCGAGCGAGGTCATCGTGCTCCGCGCCTACGGCGACGCGGCCATCGACCCGGAGAGCCTCGTCATGGGGCTCCTGCTGCCTGACGCTCCGGTCGTGGCCTGGTGGCCCGGCGAGGCCCCGGTTGTTCCGGCCGAGTCTCCCCTGGGCCGGATCGCGTACCGTCGGATCACGGATGCGTCCGCCCAGCCGGACCCGCAGGCGGCACTGCAGCGGATCTGCAGCACGTACCAGCCCGGCGACACCGACTTCGCCTGGACGCGGCTCACGCTGTGGCGGGCCCAGCTCGCCGCGGTCCTCGACCAGCCGCCCTACGAGACGATCACGGCCGCGCAGGTCACCGGCGCCGCGGATTCGCCGTCGACGACCCTGCTCGCCGCCTGGCTACAGCTCGCCCTGCAGGTGCCGGTCTCCTACGAGCTCACCTCCGGCCCGATGGCCAACGGGATCCACGGCGTGCACCTGACCCGTGCGTCGGGGGTCATTTCGCTGGAGCGCGACGTTCCGGGGGTTGCGACCCTCACCCAGCCGGGCCAGCCCGTGCATGACATCACCCTCAAACGGCGGAGCCTGCGCGATTGCCTGTCCGACGAGCTGCGTCGGCTGGATCCCGATGAGCTGTATGGTGAAGTCATCACGCGCGGCTTGCCGCAACTCGACGACGTGGTCGAAGAAAAGGTCGGAGCTCGAACGTGACAAATGCACGACGCGTATTGGTTCACCCGGATAAGCAGGCCCTGGCGGCCTCGGTAGCGGCGCGTTTCATCACCAAGATGGTCGACATCCTGCACGAGCAGGCTGAGGCACATGTGGTCCTGACCGGCGGGTCGGTGGGAATCGGCGTCCTCGCGGCGATCAACGAGTCCCCTGCGCGTGACACCATCGACTGGTCGCAGGTCAGCTTCTGGTGGGGCGACGAACGCTGGATTCCCCAGGGTGACGCCGATCGCAACGACCGGCAGGCGCGTGAGGCGCTTCTCGATCACATCCAGGTGCCCAGCGACAACGTTCATCCGTTCCCGGCATCCGATGAGGGCATCGATCTGGATGCCGCTGCCGTTCGTTACGCGGACGAGCTCGCCGCCGCAGCGCCGTTGGGCTCGACGCTCCCCCGGTTCGACATCACGTTCCTCGGCGTCGGCCCTGACGGGCATGTCGCGTCACTCTTCCCGCACCAGCCTGGCATCCGTGAGTCGGAGGCCAGCGTCATCGCGGTGCGCAACTCGCCCAAGCCCCCGCCTGAGCGCCTGAGCCTCACCCGCCCGGCCCTCAACTCCTCCGAACGCGTCTGGCTGGTCCTCGCCGGGGCTGACAAGGCGTCCGCTCTCGGGCTGGCCCTGGCCTGTGCGAGCCGGGACGAGGTGCCGGTCGGCGGCATCAAGGGACGGCGCCGCACGGTCTTCTTCGTCGACCGCGAGGCCGCGGCAGAGGTTCCCGAGAACCTCATCGCCCCCGACTACTAGCCGGCAGGCACGCTAAAAACACCGCGAACCCGCAGTTGTGGTTGTTATGAGGATCTCATAACGACCACAACTGCGGGTTCGCGGTGTGTCAGGCTCAGTTCGTGGCGGACAGCTTGCCGCGACGAACGCGCAACTGCTGCAGCGCCTCTTCGAGCAGCTGCTCTGCTTCTTCCTCTGTACGGCGTTCCTTCACGTACGCGAGGTGGGTCTTGTACGGCTCGAGCTTGACGACCGACGGCGGGTTTTCCTTGTCGCGCCCGGCGGGGAGGCCGGACGACGGGCAGTCGATCGTGACGGGGATCTCGTCGTCGGGCAGGTTCGCCGCGAAATAGCGAACCGTCTCGTTGCCGAGGGCGTCCCAATAGGACACCTTGACGCGGTCCGCGTGGAAACCGCGGTCCTGCTCGCCCATGGGGCCGGCTCCCACACGAGAGCCTCGAATTGCACTACCACCAGATGCCATAATGTTCCTCCGCTTGAAAGCTGTTCAGCTGTGAAAAGTCGGTAGCCGTGAAAGTTGCCGGCTGTGAAAGACGCTAAACGCCGGTGTCGAACTTGGTGATCAGGCCCAGGATGACGATGCACGTGATCCACAGCAGCCCGAGAATAACGGTGATGCGGTTGAGGTTGCGCTCGGCAACCCCCGACGCGCCGAGGTTCGACGTGACGCCGCCACCGAACATGTCGGACAGTCCACCCCCGCGCCCCTTGTGCAACAAAATAAGCATGGTGAGCAGGAGGCTCGTTATGCCGAGCAGGACCTGCAACACAACCTGGAGAATATCCACGAAAACCTTTCACAGTGCGGTGGGCGCGAAAGCTCCACCAAGTCACTGGCAATTATAGCCTGACGGTCAACCCTGTCCGCAGTTGCCGCTCCGGACAGGGTGCAACCGTTTACACTCCGACGTGCTGGTGGTACCGGACGATGCCGGAAAACTCCGCGATGTCGAGGCTCGCACCGCCAACGAGGGCACCATCGACGTTCGGTTCACGCATGAACCCGGCGATGTTGACGGCCTTCACCGAACCGCCGTACAGGATGCGGGTCTTGTCCGCGACATCCTGTCCGAGGACCTCGTTCAGGACGATGCGCAGCTGGGCCGCGACCTGCTCGGCCTGCTCGGGGGTCGCGGCCTTGCCGGAGCCGATGGCCCAGACCGGTTCGTACGCGACCACGATGTCGGCGGCCTCCGTGACACCGGCCAGAGCCGCACGCAACTGGGCGACCGGTACGGCACTCGGGCCGTGCAGTTCGAGGTCTTCGGCGGTCTCGCCGACGCAGATGATCGGAACCAGGTTGTGCCGCAGCGCGGCCACGACCTTGGCGGCGACCTGTGCGTCGGTTTCGGCGTGCAGGGTGCGACGCTCGGAGTGACCGATGATCACGTACTGGCACTCCAGCTGGGACAGGAACGCTCCGGAGATTTCGCCGGTGTAGGCACCGGAATCGTGCTCGGAGACATCCTGTGCGCCGAAGGCGAGTGGGAGCTTGTCCGCGGCGACGAGAGTCTGCACCGAGCGCAGGTCGGTGAACGGCGGGAAGACCGCCACCTCAACGGCCGTGAAGTCGTGCTTGGCGTCCTTGAGACCCCAGGCAAGCTTCTGCACGAACGCGATGGCCTGGAGGTGGTCCAGGTTCATCTTCCAGTTTCCGGCGATCAGCGGGGTACGCCGAGGGTTCAGGTTTACAGCCATCCGAGGACCTCCAGTCCTGGCAGCCGCTTGCCCTCGAGGAACTCGAGGCTGGCGCCGCCGCCGGTAGAAATGTGACCGAATTGGTCGTCGTTGAAGCCGAGGATGCGCACGGCAGCAGCGGAGTCTCCGCCGCCAACCACGCTCAAACCATCAACCTCGGTGAGTGCCGCGGCCACCGCACGGGTGCCCTCGGCGAAGGGTGCAAGTTCGAACACGCCCATCGGGCCGTTCCAGAACACGGTCTTCGATGCGCGGATGATCTCCGCGAACGCACGCCCGGAGTCGGGTCCGATGTCCAGGCCCAGCCCGGAGGCACCGAACGGGGTGTCTTCGATAGCGTCGGCCGGTGTGGTCACGTACTCGGCGTCCGCACCGAACTTCGAGGCAACGACGATGTCCGTGGGCAGCACGATCGTGACGCCGAGACGCTCTGCCTCTGCGAGGTAGCCGCGGACGGTGTCGAGCTGGTCGCTCTCGAGCAGGCTTCCGCCCACCTTGTGGCCCAGGGCCGCGAGGAACGTGAACACCATGCCGCCACCGATCAGCAGCGAGGTGACGCGCGGGAGAAGGTGCCCGATCACGCCGAGCTTGTCCGACACCTTCGAACCACCCAGGACGACCGTGTACGGCGCCTCGGGGTTCTCGGTGAGTCGATCGAGCACGTCGAGCTCCGCTGCGATAAGCAGGCCTGCGGCGCTCGGCAGGATGCCGGCGAGGTCGTAGACGCTCGCCTGCTTGCGGTGCACGACGCCGAAGCCGTCGGAGACGAGCACGTCGCCCAGGGCGGCGAGTTTGCCGGCGAACTCCGCGCGCTCGGCGTCGACCTTGCTGGTCTCCCCCGCATTGAAGCGGAGGTTTTCCAGCACGACGACGTCGCCGTCGGCGAGCCGGGCCACGGCATCCGTCGCGGACTCACCGACGGTGTCGGTGGCGAAGGCGACGGAGTGCCCGAGCAGTTCGCCGAGGCGCCCAGCGACAGGGGCGAGGCTGTACTTCGGGTTCGGTGCCCCGTCAGGACGCCCGAGGTGTGAAACGATCACGACACGGGCGCCCTGTTCACGGAGCGCATGGATGGTCGGCAGCGACGCCCGCACGCGGCCGTCGTCGGTGATCTGACCGTCCTGCAACGGCACGTTCAGGTCACAGCGGACGATGACGCGCTTGCCCTGCAGCGGGCCAAGCGATTCGATGGTGCGAAGCGTCACTGGGCGGCCCGCTAGAGGCGCTCGGCGACGAACTCGGTGAGGTCGACCAGTCGGTTCGAGTAACCCCACTCGTTGTCGTACCACGAGGCAACCTTGACCTGGTCGCCGATGACCTTGGTGAGACCGGCGTCGAAGATCGAGGAGTGCGGGTCGCCGACGATGTCGCTGGAGACGATCGGGTCTTCCGTGTAGCTGAGGATGCCCTTGAGGGGGCCCTCGGCTGCTGCCTTGTACGCGGCGTTGACCTCGGCCACGGTGACCGGGCGGGATGCGGTGACCGTGAGGTCGGTGATCGAGCCGGTCGGGACCGGGACGCGCAGCGCGTAGCCGTCGAGCTTGCCGACGAGCTCGGGGATGACGAGGCCGAGGGCCTTGGCCGCACCCGTGGAGGTCGGGATGATGTTCGCGGCGGCCGCGCGGGCGCGGCGCAGGTCGCTGTGCGGGCCGTCCTGCAGGTTCTGGTCGGCCGTGTATGCGTGGACCGTGGTCATCAGGCCGCGTTCGATGCCGAAGTTGTCCAGGAAGACCTTCGCGAGGGGGGCCAGGCAGTTCGTGGTGCAGGACGCGTTCGAGATGACGTCGTGGACGGCCGAGTCGTAGATGTCCTCGTTCACGCCGAGCACGATGGTCGCGACGTTGTCGCCTGTCGCGGGTGCGGAGACGAGGACCTTCTTCGCGCCGGCGGCGATGTGCTTGCGCGCAGCCTCAGCCTTCGTGAAGAAACCGGTCGACTCGATGACGATGTCGACGCCCAGCGCCGCCCACGGGAGGTTGGCGGGGTCGCGCTCAGCGAGCACCTTGATCGCCTTGCCGTTGACGATGATCGTGTCACCGACGACCTCGACGGTCGCGTCGAGGCGTCCGTTGGTCGTGTCGTACTTGAGCAGGTGCGCAAGCGTCTTCGGGTCGGTCAGGTCGTTGACCGCGACGACGTCGAGTTCGCTGCCCTTGGCCAGGGCCGCGCGGAAGTAGTTACGGCCGATGCGGCCGAATCCATTGATGCCAATCTTTACAGACAAAAAAGACTCCTGTTACTGAGGCGCCGACGGCGCAGATGGGGGTTGAATCAAACACGGACGACGGTGTCCTGTCATAGCTGGGGCACCATAACGCTATGAGAGTAGCAGCAGCCCGTTGGTCTTCTCACGCGCTGTGACGAAGCGCTGCTGCACGTTCGACCAGTCGACGATGTTCCAGAACGCCTTCACATAATCCGCGCGAACGTTGCGGTAATCGAGGTAGTAGGCGTGCTCCCAGACGTCGAGCATCAGCACGGGCACGGTGCCGGCGGCGAAGTTGGCCTGCTGGTCGAAGAACTGCTGGATGATCAGCCGCTGGCCGATCGAGTCCCAGGCGAGGACGGACCAGCCGGAGCCCTGCACGCCGAGCGCGGTGGCCGCGAAGTGGGCCTGGAACTTGTCGAAGGAACCGAAGTTGTCGTCGATCGCTGCGGCCAGTTCGCCGGTGGGCTTGTCGCCACCGTCCGGGGACATGTTGGTCCAGAAGATGGAGTGGTTGACGTGGCCGCCGAGGTTGAAGGCCAGGTCCTTCTCGAGCTTGTTGACGAACGCCAACTGGCCGGAATCGCGGGCCTCTGCAAGCTGGGCGAGCGCGGTGTTCGCGCCCGTCACATACGCCTGGTGGTGCTTGCTGTGGTGCAACTCCATGATGGTGCCGCTGATGCTCGGCGCGAGGGCCGAGTAGTCGTAGGCAAGGTCGGGAAGGGTGTATTCAGCCATTGCGTATCTCCTCTGTAGGTAGCCGGCGCGAAACTTCCGCCTCCGGCCGGATGAGCGACCGCTTCAGTCTAGTCAGGTCGACCACAGCGTTACGGGATGCGTCTTCAGACATCGTCGAGGTCGGGCGGCAGGTTCGCGTCGGTGCCGGGGATGCCCAGGTCAGCGGCCTTCTTGTCGGCCATGGCAAGCAGGCGACGGATGCGCCCGGCGACGGCATCCTTCGTCATTGGCGGGTCGGCGTGGTGGCCGAGCTCGTCGAGGCTGGAGTCGCGGAAGGTCAGGCGCAGGTCGCCGGCGTAGCGGAGGTGCTTGGGGATGTCATCGCCGAGGATCTCCATGGCCCGGTCGACCCGGGCGCAGGCGGCAACGGCGGCCTGGGCGGAGCGGCGCAGGTTGGCGTCGTCGAAGTTGACCAGGCGGTTCGCGGTTGCGCGCACCTCGCGGCGCTGGCGGAGTTCTTCCCAGTTGAGCACCGTGTCGTGGGCGCCCATATGCACGAGCATGGCGCCGATCGCGTCGCCGTCACGGATGACGACCCGGTGCACGCCGCGCACCTCACGGGCCTTGGCGACGATTCCGAGGCGCCCTGCGGCGCCCACGAGGGCCATGGCCGCTTCGTTTCCGGGGCAGGTGACCTCGAGGGCCGCAGACCGGCCGGGGTCGGTCAGGGAGCCGTTGGCGAGGAACGCGCCGCGCCAGACGGCGGCGATCTCGTCCTTCGACCCGGTGGTGAGGCGGTTGGGGAGCCCGCGGATGGGCCGCCGACGTGCGTCCAGCAGGCCGGTCTGCCTGGCCAGGGTTTCTCCACCTTCGACAACGCGTACGAGGTAGTGGCTGGTGCGGCGCAGGCCGGATGCCGTGATCACCGACACCTCGCTGCGCACGCCGTAGAGTTCGGCGAGGTCCTTGCGCACCCGTCGGGCGAGGAGGGTGGTGTCGAGCTCCGATTCGATGGCGATGCGCCCGGAGATCATGTGCAGGCCCCCGGAGAAGCGGAGGATCGTCGCTAGTTCGGCCGCTCGCACCGTGGTCTTGGAGACCTCGATCCGGGAGAGTTCGTCTTTAACGTCGGCGGTGAGAGCCAATCCGTGCTTCCATTCTGTTGTCCTGGCGGGCAGTCGTTGTGAACTGACGCCGTGGTTATTCTCGACCCAGGTCGCGGTGCTTGACGCTGACCGCGACTCCGGGAAACTTTTCGATCAGGGCAGCGAGTTCCCGTGCCATGGCCACCGAGCGGTGTTTTCCACCCGTGCAGCCGATGGCGATGGTTGCGTGCCGCTTGTTTTCCCGCTGGTAACCGGCGAGAACAGGTTCGAGGGCGGCCGCATAGTGGTCAATGAACTCGCGCGCGCCCGGCTGGGAGAGCACGAAATTGCTCACTTGCTGGTCTTGCCCAGTGTAGGCGCGCAGCTCCGGAATCCAGAACGGATTCGGCAGGAAGCGGGCGTCGGCGACCATGTCGACATCCGTCGGCAGCCCGTACTTGAAACCGAAGCTGAGGATGGTGACGTTCACGCCGGCAGCGTCGGCGGCGGCGAAGCGTTCGGTGATGGTTGTTGCCAGCTGATGGATATTGAGGTCCGAGGTGTCGATGACCAGGTCGCAGACCTCCCGCACGGCCGCGAGCCTGGCGCGCTCCGCGGTGATGCCGTCGAGGAGGGTCCCGTCGCCCTGCAGCGGATGCGGGCGGCGAACGGAATCGAAACGCCGCACGAGCACGTCGTCCCTGGCCTCGAGGAAGATGACGCGCACTTCGGTGCCACCGCGCAGCGACTGCACGATCTCCTGGAAGTCGGTGAAGAACTCCCGGCCGCGAATATCAACGACGGCCGCGATCTTCGGCAGGTTCGTGCCGGCCCGTTCGACCAGTTCCACGAGCGGGCGCAGCATCTGCGGCGGCAGGTTGTCGACGACGTACCAGCCCAGGTCCTCCAGGGCGTTGGCCACGGTCGACCGGCCCGCTCCGGACATTCCCGTGACGATCAGCACTTCCTGCTTTTCGTTCTGAGTTGCCATGTTCGGAGTGCGCCTTCGGTCGAAGTGGGGACGAACGTCCAGCCTACCTACCGCCGCATGCCTTCAGGCGCGTAAATGCTGATGGATAGTGGCGGCCAGGGCCGGACCGATGCCCCGGACGTCGGAGATTGACTCGACCTCGGCCTCCTTGAGGCGGGCCACTGATCCGAAGTGGCGCAGGAGCACCTTCACCCGTGCCGGGCCGAGACCGGGGATCTCCGCCAGCACCGTGGAAATGTCCCGCTTGCGCCTGGCCCGCTGATGCGTGATCGCGAACCGGTGTGCCTCGTCGCGGATGCGCTGGATCAGGAACAGGGCGTCGCTGTTGCGCGGCAGGATCACCGGGTAGTCGGAATCCGGCAGCCAGATCTCTTCGAGCCGTTTCGCGATGCCGCACAGCTGGATCCCGGTGACCCCGGAGTCGCGCAGCGCGCGGGCCGCCGCGGCGACCTGCGGCTGGCCGCCGTCGACGATGAGCAGGTTGGGCTGGTAGCGGAACCTCTTGCGCTTCTGCTCAGCGCCGTTTGGATCGCCTGTCCCGGTGGAGTCGGTCCCGGCGGGGTCGTCGCCCGGGGCATCCTCCCCCGGCACCAGGTAGGCGAGGCGTCGCATCAGGGTGCGGTAGATCGAGTCGGTGTCGTCGGCGGCTTCCGGGATGCCGAACCGACGGTATTCGTCTTTGCGGGGCAGGCCGTCTTCGAAGACGACCATGGACGCGACGATGTTGGTCCCGCTCAGGTGGGAGACGTCGTAGCATTCCATCCGCAGCGGCGCCTCAGGCATCCCCAGGGCCTCCTGGATGTCCTCGAGCGCCTTGGACCTGGCGACGAAGTCGGAACTGCGCCGGGTCTTGTAGAGCATGAGCGCGTGGCCGGCATTCTGGGTGGCCGTCGCCAGGAGCGCCGCCTTCTCACCGCGCTGGGCGGCAACCAGGCGCACCTTGCGTTTGCCGATCCCGCCGAGCCAGGTTTCGAGCGCCTCGGCGTCTTCGGGCAGCTCCGGCACGACGATTTCCCGCGGCGGCGGGCTGTCGTTGCCGTACACCGTCTGCATGATCGAGTCGATGAGGTCGCCGGTCGACACATCCAGTTCCTTGTCGACCATCCAGCCCCGCACACCACGGATGCGGCCGCCCCGGACGATGAACAGCTGCACGGCCGCGGCCAGCTCGTCCTGCACGATCCCGAACAGGTCAATGTCGACGCTGTCGCGCAGCACGACGGCACTCTTCTCGAGCACGGCGATCAGCGCCATGACCTGGTCTCGCCGTTTGGCGGCGAGCTCGTAATTCTGCTCGGCAGCCGCGGCCTTCATCTCGGCCGTCAGCTTGTTGATGAGCTTGCGGTCCTGGCTCGCCATGAAGCTCACGAATTCGTCCACCCGGGCGCGGTGTTCCTCGATCGTCACCTTGCCGGAGCACGGGCCGAAACAGCGGCCGATCTGGCCGGCGAAGCAGGGCTTGCCGGTCTGCATGGCCCGTTTGTAGTTCGCCGGGTTGCAGGTGCGGATCGGGAACGCCTTGAGCATGAGTTCGATGGTTTCGTGCACCGCCCAGACCTTCGGGTACGGGCCGAAATAGCGGGCGCCGCGGATGCCGGTGGTGCGGGTGACGAGCACACGCGGGGCTTCCTCGGCCAGGGTCACCGCGAGGTAGGGGTAGGACTTGTCGTCCTTGAACTGCACGTTGAACGGCGGGTCGAACTCGTTGATCCACGTCCATTCGAGCTGCAGCGCCTCGACCTCTGTACCGACGACGGTCCATTCGACCGAGCTGGCGGTGGTCACCATGCGCCGCGTGCGCTCGTGCAGGCTGCTCAGCGGGGCGAAGTAGTTGCTCAGCCGGGCCCGGAGGTTCTTCGCCTTGCCGACGTAGAGCACGCGCCCGGTGTCGTCGCGAAACCGGTACACCCCGGGCTCGGTGGGGATTTCGCCCGTTCTCGGGCGGTAACTCAGCGCGTCAGACATCGGCTTTCCCTGCGACACAGCGGCTACTCCGCGGCGAGGATCTCCTTCAGGAACGTGCCGGTGTGGCTCTTCTTCACGGTGGCGATGTGCTCCGGAGTGCCCGTGGCGAGCACGCGCCCGCCGCCGGATCCGCCCTCCGGGCCGAGGTCGATCACCCAGTCGGCCGATTTGATCACGTCGAGGTTGTGTTCGATCACGATGACCGTGTTGCCCTTGTCGACGAGGCTGTTCAGCACAAGCAAAAGCTTACGCACATCCTCGAAATGCAGGCCGGTGGTCGGCT
>DHJB01000065.1:16162-16488 GCA_002404115.1 Microbacteriaceae bacterium UBA4731 | reverse complement strand
CCGGTGGTCGGCTCGTCGAGCACGTAGACGCTGCGCCCGTTCGAGCGGCGCTGCAGTTCGGTCGCGAGCTTCACCCGCTGTGCCTCGCCGCCGGAGAGCGTGGTGGCGCTCTGGCCGAGGCGCACGTAGCCGAGCCCCACCTCGACGAGGGTCTTCAGGAAGCGGTGGATCGCCGAGATCGGTTCGAAGAACTCCGCGGCCTCGCTGATGGGCATGTCGAGCACCTCGGCGATGTTCTTGCCCTTGTAGTGCACGGTGAGGGTGTCGCGGTTGTAGCGCGCTCCCCCGCACACCTCGCAGGAGACGTACACGTCGGGCAGGAAGTT
>DHJB01000065.1:0-15941 GCA_002404115.1 Microbacteriaceae bacterium UBA4731 | reverse complement strand
TGACGTTGAAGCTGAACCGGCCGGGGAGGTACCCGCGGGCCTTGGCCTCGATCGTCTCGGAGAAGAGCGTTCGGATCTTGTCGAACACGCCCGTGTACGTGGCCGGGTTGGACCGCGGGGTGCGGCCGATCGGGGCCTGGTCGACGTGGATGACCTTGTCGAGGTGGTCGAGGCCGGTGACGCGCGTGTGCTTGCCGGGCAGCTTGCGGGCGCCGTTGAGCCGGTTGGCGAGCACCCGGTAGAGGATGTCGTTGACCAGCGACGACTTGCCGGAGCCGCTGACACCGGTCACCGCGGTGAACGTGCCGAGCGGGAAGCTCGCAGTGACCTTGCGAAGGTTGTTCGCCTCGGCGCCCGTGACGGTGATCTGCCGTTCCGGGTCGATCTCGCGCCGGCTCGCCGGGGTCGGGATGGACTTGCGTCCGGCCAGGTAGTCCCCGGTGAGGGACTTCTTGTTGGTTAGCAGGTCGGCGTAGGAGCCGGAGTGCACGACGTGTCCCCCGTTGACGCCGGCGCCCGGTCCGATGTCGACGATCCAGTCGGCCGTGCGGATGGTGTCCTCGTCGTGTTCGACCACGATCAGGGTGTTGCCGAGGTCGCGCAGCGCGACGAGGGTTTCGATCAGGCGGCGGTTGTCGCGCTGGTGCAGGCCGATGCTGGGCTCGTCGAGCACGTAGAGCACGCCGGTGAGGCCGGAGCCGATCTGGGTGGCCAGGCGGATGCGCTGGGCCTCTCCGCCGGACAGGGTGGCAGCGGCGCGGGCGAGGTTGAGGTAGTTCAGGCCGACCCGGATCAGGAAGTCGAGGCGCACCTTGATCTCGCGCAGCACCTGCGCGGCAATGGTTGCCTCCCGCTCGGTCAGCTCGAGCTTGTTCATGAAGGCCCTGGCGTCGCTGAGGCTCAGCTCGCAGACATCCGCAATGCTCGCCTCGTGGATGCGTACGGCGAGCACCTCGGGCTTCAGACGGGTGCCGTTGCAGACCGGGCAGGGCACCTCGCGGAGGTATTCGCCCCAGCGCTGGCGCTGCGTGTCGGTTTCCGCCTGCAGGTACTGCCGTTCGATGTACGGCACGACGCCCTCGAAGCCGGAGGTGTAGCTCATTTCGCGGCCGTAGCGGTTCTTCCACTTGACCCGGACCTCGAAGTTGTCGCCGCGCAGGACCGCGTTCTGCACCTCGTCGCTCAGCTCGCCCCACGGGGTGTCGAGGGAGAAGTGCAGGTCGCGGGCGAGCCCGGCAAGAAGCTTCTCGTAGTACTGGAACAGGCCCTTGCCCTGGGTCGTCCACGGCAGCACGACGCCGTCGGCGATGCTGAGTTCCGGGTCGCCGAGGAGGAGGTCGGCGTCGACGGACATCCGGGTGCCGAGGCCGGAGCACTCGGGGCAGGCGCCGAACGGCGCGTTGAAGGAGAACGTGCGCGGTTCGATCTCGGTCAGCTGCACCGGGTGGTTGTTCGGGCAGGAGAGCTTCTCGGAGTAGTTCTGCCAGGCCTCGTCGCCCTCGCGGTCGATGTAGTTGATCTGGATCAAGCCGTCGGTGAGCTTGAGCGCGGTCTCCAGCGAGTCGGTCAGCCGGCTGAGCAGTTCGGGGCCGGCGACGAGACGGTCGACGACGACCGAAATGTCGTGCTTGAGCTGCTTCTTCAGGGTCGGCGGTTCGTTGAGCTGGATCTGGGTGCCGTCGACGATCGCGCGGGAGTAGCCCCCGGCCGCGAGCTCCTTGAACAGGTCGACGAACTCGCCCTTCTTCTGCGAGACGACCGGGCTGAGCACCTGGTATCGAATGCCGGCCTCCAGCTCCATCAGCTGGTCGGCGATCTGCTGCACGGTCTGCGACTGGATGACCTCACCGCAAACGGCGCAGTGCGGCACGCCGATTCGCGCCCAGAGCAGGCGCATGTAGTCGTACACCTCGGTGATGGTGCCGACGGTGGAGCGGGGGTTCCGGTTGGTGGACTTCTGGTCGATGGACACGGCGGGGCTGAGGCCCTCGATGAAGTCGACGTCCGGCCGGTCGACCTGGCCGAGGAACTGCCGGGCGTAGGCGGAGAGGGATTCCACGTACCGGCGCTGGCCCTCGGCGAAGATCGTGTCGAACGCGAGCGACGACTTGCCGGAGCCGGACAGGCCCGTGAACACGACGAGCGAATCCCGCGGGATGTCGAGGTCCACGTTGTGGAGATTGTGCACACGGGCACCACGAACACTGAGCTGCGGACCGGACGCTACCTTGGAAATTGACACCATTCGAGTCTATGCAGTGCCACCGACATCGTTTCACACCCGGCGCGCTCCGCCGGCAGTCCTGCTAGCTCGGCAGTGCGGTTAGCTCGGCAGTACAGCTAACTCAGGTGCCCGGCCTTCTCCATATTGCGCAGTTCCCGTTTGAGCTCCGACAGTTCGTCGCGCAACCGTGCGGCGAGTTCGAACTTGAGCTCCCCGGCCGCTTCAAGCATCTGGCCGTTGAGGTCGGCGATGATCGACTCGAGGTCGTTGGCTCCGTTCGCGGCCAGACCGACGCGGCGCCCGGCCGGGGTCGGGCTCTTCCGGCGGGCGTCCCGGCCCGCGAGCAGCTCGGCCGTGTCGGCTTCCTCGCGCGCGAGCACGTCGGTGATGTCGGCGATGCGCTTGCGCAACGGCGTCGGGTCGATGCCATGCAGCGTGTTGTAGGCCACCTGCTTCTCGCGCCGCCGGTTGGTCTCGTCGATGGCGCGTTCCATCGACGCGGTGACCCGGTCGGCGTACATGTGCACCTCGCCGGAGACGTTGCGCGCCGCGCGGCCGATCGTCTGGATGAGCGACGTCGCTGAACGGAGGAAACCCTCCTTATCGGCGTCGAGGATGGCGACGAGGGACACCTCTGGCAGGTCGAGGCCCTCACGCAACAGGTTGATGCCGACGAGCACGTCGTAGATGCCGGCCCGCAGTTCGGTGAGCAGCTCGACCCGTCGGAGCGTGTCGACGTCGGAGTGCAGGTAGCGCACCCGCACGCCGGCCTCGGTGAGGAAGTCGGTGAGTTCCTCCGCCATCTTCTTCGTGAGGGTGGTGACGAGGACGCGTTCGTTGCGTTCCACCCGGAGGTGGATCTCTTCGAGCAGGTCGTCGATCTGGCCCTTGGTCGGCTTGAGGACCACCTCAGGGTCGATCAGGCCGGTCGGGCGGATGATCTGCTCGACCACGCCGTCGGCGATGCCCATTTCGTATTTACCCGGCGTGGCCGAGAGGTAGACGGTCTGGCCGACCCGGTTCTTGAACTCGGCGAACTTGAGCGGGCGGTTGTCGAGGGCGCTCGGCAGCCGGAAGCCGTGTTCGACCAGGGTGCGTTTGCGCGACGAGTCGCCCTCGTACATGGCGCCGATCTGCGGCACGGTGACGTGGGACTCGTCGATGACCATCAGGAAGTCGTCGGGGAAGTAGTCGAGCAGGCAGTGCGGCGCCTCGCCCGGGTTGCGGGCGTCGATGTGGCGGGAGTAGTTCTCGATCCCGGAGCAGAAGCCGATCTGCTCCATCATCTCGAGGTCGAAGGTGGTGCGCATGCGCAGGCGCTGCGCCTCGAGGAGCTTGCCCTCGCGTTCGAGCTGCTCGAGCCGTTCGGCGAGCTCCTCCTTGATGGTGCCGATCGCGCGGTGCATGACGTCGGTGCTGGCGACGTAGTGGGAGCCGGGGAAGACGGACACCGCGTCGAGCTTGCGCACGATGTCGCCGGTGAGCGGATGCAGGCTGTACAGCGCCTCGATCTCGTCGCCGAACATCTCGATCCGGATCGCCAGTTCCTCGTACATGGGGATGATCTCGATGGTGTCGCCGCGTACCCGGAAGTTGCCGCGGGAGAAGTCGACGTCGTTGCGCTGGTACTGCATCGCCACGAACTTGCGGATGAGCCAGTCCCGGTTGACCTGCAGGCCGACCTGCAGGGCGACCATGGCTTCGAGGTAGCCCTCTGGCGTGCCGAGGCCGTAGATGCAGGACACCGTGGACACCACGATGACGTCGCGGCGGCTGAGCAGCGCATTCGTCGTCGAGTGCCGCAGTCGTTCCACCTCGGCGTTGATCGAGGAGTCCTTCTCGATGAAGGTGTCGGTCTGCGGGACGTACGCCTCCGGCTGGTAGTAGTCGTAGTAGGAGACGAAGTACTCGACGGAGTTGTTGGGCATGAGTTCACGGAACTCGTTGACGAGCTGCGCGGCGAGGGTCTTGTTGTGGGCCAGGACCAGAGTGGGCCGCTGCACCTGCTCGATCAGCCAGGCGGTCGTGGCGGACTTGCCCGTTCCGGTGGCACCGAGCAGCACGATATCGGTCTCACCGGCGTTGATCCGGGCGGTCAGGTCGGCGATCGCGCCCGGCTGGTCGCCGCTTGGCGTGTACTCGCTCACGACCTCGAACGGGTGTACGGCACGCGTGGGTTCCATGCATCCAGTCTACGGAGCGCCTCTGACAGTTGACTGCTCGATCTCCCCGCGCACCCGCGCATACAGGGCGTCGACCTGCTCCAGGGTGTGCGCCAGGGTGCCATCCGTGTCGATGACGACGTTGGCGACCGCGAGCCGCTCGGCGTCGCTGGCCTGCGAGCCGATTCTCCGCGTGGCATCCTCTTCGCTCATGCCGCGCAGGCCGACCATCCTCCGCACCCGGGTCTCCTCGTCGGCGTGCGCGACCACGATGAGGTCGAACGGATGGTCGACTGCTGCCTCGACGAGCAGGGGCACGTCGTAGACGACGATCGCGTTCGGGTTGGCGTGCTCGGCCTCCCGGATCAGGCCGTTCGACAACGCGCGCACGGCCGGATGCACGATGGCGTTCAGTCGTGCCAGCGCCGCCGGTTCGCCGAACACCTGTGCGCCCAGGGCCGCACGATTGAGGCTGCCGTCGGGGTTGAGCACGTCGGCGCCGAAGGTGTCGCGGATGTCCGCCAGGGCATCCGTGCCCGGCTCGACCACGGCCCGGGCCAGCTGGTCGGCGTCGATGTGCACCGCCCCGTGCTCGACGAGCCGCCTGGCCACAGTGCTCTTGCCGGATGCGATCCCGCCGGTCAGTCCAATCAGGTACACGCCTGCCATGCTAACGGCGCGCGCCCGCTTCCGCCCACGCCGCCCAACAGTTGGCGCAGGCAGCGCGGCAGATGGAACAAAAAAAGGCCGGACCCCGAAGGGCCCGGCCTGTCTCAGCGTGCTGTCGAACTAGTTGGAGTCGCGCACTTAGTTGGAGTCGCGCACTTAGTTCGAGTCGCGCACTTAGTTCGAGTCGCGCACTTAGTTCGAGTCGCGCACTTAGTTCGAGCTGGAGAGCTTCTCGCGAAGAGCTGCGAGTGCCTCGT
The DNA here is from genome assembly GCA_002404115.1 of Microbacteriaceae bacterium UBA4731. The sequence goes on along the minus strand of DHJB01000065.1, from coordinate 10,629 downwards.
CGTCCGCGAGCGTGCCGGCGCCGGCCGTCTCGCTGGAGAAGGAGGAACCAGCGGCGGGCGTGACATCGCCAACAGCGGTGATCTCATCGTTCGCGGATGCAACCTGCTTCTTGTGGGCTTCCCAGCGAGCCTGGGCTGCAGCGTAGTCCTGCTCCCACTTCTCGCGCTGGGTTTCGAAGCCCTCGCGCCACTCGTTGGTCTCCGGGTCGAAGCCCTCGGGGTACTTGTAGTTGCCCTTGTCGTCGTACTCGGTGAGCATTCCGTAGAGCGCCGGGTCGAACTCGGTGCCCTCGGGGTCGACACCCTCGTTGGCCTGCTTGAGGCTCAGCGAGATGCGGCGACGCTCGAGGTCGATGTCGATGACCTTGACGAAGACCTCGTCGCCAACCGACACGACCTGCTCGGCGAGCTCGACGTGCTTGCCGGAGAGCTCGGAGATGTGAACCAGGCCCTCGATGCCCTCTGCGACGCGAACGAACGCGCCGAACGGAACGAGCTTGGTGACCTTACCCGGTGCAACCTGGCCGATGGCGTGGGTGCGGGCGAAGACCTGCCACGGGTCTTCTTGAGTGGCCTTAAGGGACAGGGACACGCGCTCGCGCTCCAGGTCGACCTCGAGGATCTCAACGGTGACTTCCTGGCCAACTTCGACAACCTCGCTGGCGTGCTCAATGTGCTTCCAGCTCAGCTCGGAGACGTGAACCAGACCGTCGACGCCGCCGAGGTCGACGAACGCACCGAAGTTGACGATCGAGGAGACGACGCCCTTGCGGACCTGTCCCTTCTGGAGGTTGTTGAGGAACGTGGTGCGGCTCTCGGACTGAGTCTGCTCGAGCAGGGCACGACGCGACAGCACAACGTTGTTGCGGTTCTTGTCGAGCTCGAGGATCTTCGCTTCGATTTCCTGGCCCAGGTACGGGGTCAGGTCGCGAACGCGACGCAGCTCGATGAGCGAGGCCGGCAGGAAGCCGCGGAGGCCGATGTCGACGATGAGGCCACCCTTGACGACCTCAATGACGGAACCGGTGACGACGCCATCGGATTCCTTGATCTTCTCAACGTCGCCCCATGCACGCTCGTACTGAGCGCGCTTCTTGGAGAGGATGAGGCGGCCTTCTTTGTCTTCCTTCTGGAGAACAAGGGCCTCGACCAGGTCGCCGACCTTGACAACCTCAGAGGGGTCAACGTCGTGCTTGATGGAAAGTTCGCGGGAGGGGATGACACCCTCGGTCTTGTAGCCCACGTCGAGGAGAACCTCGTCGCGGTCGATCTTCACTACGGTGCCTTCGATGAGGTCGCCGTCGTTGAAGAATTTCAGAGTCTTTTCGACCGCGGCAAGGAAGTCTTCAGCAGATCCGATGTCGTTGATGGCGACCTGCTTGGGTGCCCGTTCGGTCGTTGCGATTGTCATGTAGTAGTTGCTCCAGGATGGACATAATTCAGGCCAGGCGCAGAAAGAGTTGTCTTTTTTGCTCCGCGTATGGCGACGGATGGCATGTCACAAACGTGACGGTCAAGCTTAGCTGTTTACGGAGGCGCCCGGCAAGTCGCGCGTTTCCTGCCTCTTACCGCTGCGGCCCTGCACGATCCGGCGCAGGGCGGGCTCCAGCTCCGGGTGTTGGAAGCGGAAGCCGGCTCGCAGGAGGCGCTCGGGAATCACCCAGCGGCTCTTGAGCACGAGCTCGGTCTCGGTGCGGATCGCGATGGACCCGAGTTCGAGCATCCAGCGGGGCGTCGGCAGCCCGAACGGCACCCCGACCGCCCTGCGAAGGGTGCGCATCATGCCGCGGTTGTCGGTGGGAACCGGGGCCGCGGCGTTGATGACGCCGTCAATCTCCGGACGCGCCTCGAGGAACCGGATGATGCCGAGCACGTCATCAATGTGGATCCAGCTGAACCGTTGCCGCCCGCCGAGCGCGCCACGCGCGTGAAAGGTGCCGGCCCGCAGCCGCGACTTCGTCGCACACCAGCGCCCGTCGAGTTGGGCGCCGCCCAAGCCGGAGCGGGCGAGCCGGATGAGCGGCGCGAGGGCGCTTCCGTCGCCGAGAACGATGGCCATTCGCAGGGCGACCCGGCGCGTGCGCGGCAGCTCGGCGGCGAACAACGCGCGTTCCCACGCCGTCGCGATCCCCACCGAGAAGCCCGTCCCGATCTCGCCCGCCGCCTCGGTCATCGGCCGGTCCTCTGCGTGCCGGTAGATCGTGGCGGTCGACGCGTTCACCCACAGCGCCGGCGGGGCGGCGCAGGCCGTGATCGCCGCCGCGAGTTCCCGGGTGGTGTCGACGCGGGAGCGCATGATCTCGGCCCGGTTCGCGGCGTTGTACCGGCAGTTCACGCTCTTTCCGGCCATGTTGACGAGGAGGTCTGCGCCATCGAGCAGCGCGGTGATTCCGGCGGTGTCGCCCCACCATGCATCGGGGCCATTCCGGCCGACGAGGCTCATGGTGGCTCCTTCGGCCCGGAATGCGTCGGCCAGGTGGCGGCCGATGAAGCCGGATGCCCCAGCGATGACGATGCGCCGGCTCACTCGGGTGCCTCCCCTGGCGTAATTGGAAGAATTGAGTAGCAGAACGACCCGCCGTATTCGTAGAGCCGGCCGAGCAGCGGCAGGTCGACCGTGACCTCGACGTGCTGGCTGTCTGTGGTGTCCTCGAAACGTTCCACAAGCGCCACCCGCGGGGCGAGGACTGCGGGAATCCGGATCCGGTGGCCCGCGACCCGCAGGGCCACGGCGGCCGACGCCAGGTGCATCGCGCCGTCCACGACCCGCGCCGTCAACTCGGCGTCGAAGCACCGGTGCACACCGAGGAAGTCGACGAGGCCGGCAGGATCCGCGGTGATCGCGTCGACCATGCGGCGCGTTCCGGAGCCGAGCCGGAAGGTGCGCACCGCGGCGACCGCGATCCGGCCGCCGTCGTCGACGGTCGGCCGGTTCACGACGGTGAACGGCACATCTCGTTCCCACACCGGGAAGAGCACCCCCTCGCGGGCGAACAGCCACAGCACGGGCCACAGCCAGCGCCGCGGCGTGCCGACTCGCGTGAAGACGCCCTCGCCGACGCCGAGGTGGCCTGCCGGGATGGCGGCGAAGTAGGTCCGCAACCGCGGGTGGAGGCCATCGAGGACGTCGCCGACCGCCGCCTCATAGGGCGAGCGTTCGATTGACGTCCCCGACACGGCGTTACTTCAGCAGCACCGAGCGGAGGGTGTCGAGGCCGACGCCGCCCAGGTCGAGCGCCTTGCGGTGGAACTCCTTGATCGAGAAGGCGTCGCCCTCGCGCTCCCGGTAGGTGTCGCGCAGCTGCTCCCAGATGCGCTGCCCCACCTTGTAGGAGGGAGCCTGCCCGGGCCAGCCGAGGTACCGGTTCACCTCGAATTTCACGAAGCTGTCGTTCATGTTGACGTTCTCGCGCATGAATGTGAACGCGTACTCGGCATTCCAGGTCCCGGAGCCGTCCGGGAGCTTCTTGCCGAGGTGCACGCCGATGTCCAGGACCACGCGGGCGGCGCGCATCCGCTGGCCGTCGAGCATGCCGAGGCGGTCGGCCGGGTCGTCGAGGTAGCCCAGCTGTTCCATCAGGCGCTCGGCGTACAGCGCCCAGCCCTCTGCGTGCCCGGAGGTGCCGGCCAGCTGGCGGCGCCAGGTGTTGAGCTTGGCGCGGTTGTAGACGGCCTGGCCGATCTGCAGGTGGTGCCCGGGGACGCCCTCGTGGTAGACGGTCGTGAGCTCGCGCCAGGTGTCGAATTCGGTGATGCCGACCGGCACCGACCACCACATGCGGCCTGGGCGGGAGAAGTCATCCGTCGGCCCGGTGTAGTAGATGCCGCCTTCCTGGGTCGGGGCGATCATGCATTCGAGCCGCTTGATTTCGTCCGGGATGTCGAACTGCGTCCCGGAGAGTTCGGCGATTGCCCGGTCGCTGGTTTCCTGCATCCACTTCTGCAGGGCGTCCGTGCCGTGCAGTTTGCGGCTGGGATCGGTGTCGAGGAACGCGATCGCCTCGTGCACGCTCGCGCCGGGCTTGATCTGGTCGGCGATGCTCTCCTGCTCGCTGACCATGCGGGCCAGCTCTTCGATGCCCCACTCATAGGTTTCGTCGAGGTCGATCTTCGCGCCGAGGAAGCGGCGGGACGCCAGCGTGTACAGATCGCGGCCGATCGCGTCTTCGTCGGCGGCGGCGGCATCCAGCTCGCCGGTGAGGAAGTCGGCGAGCTTGGCGTACGCCGCGGCGGAGCTTCGTGCGCCGGCGCCGAGGTCCTTGGCGAGGGAGGCCGGCAGGCTGCCTTGGGCCGGGCTGGCCTCAGCGGCGAGATGCGCGAAGAAACCGTCGTTGGCCGCGTGGCGCCTGGCCTGCAGGACGACCTCCCGAACCTGGCGCCTAGCCGGCGTGATCCCACGTTCGATGCCGACGCGCAGCGTCTCGATATACCCGTCGACGGCCGCCGGCAGGGCGCGCATGCGTGCGGCGATGTTCGACCAGTCGTCGACCGTCGCGGTGGGCATGAGGTCGAAGATTTCCCGGATGCTCTGCGCCGGCGAGGCGATCACGTTCAGGTCCCGCAGCTGCAGGTTCGCCTCCGTGCTCTCCACCTCGAGGGCGAGGTCGCTGCGCAGGTCGGTCGCGGTGACTTCGTCGATCTCGTCGACCGCTGTCGCGGCGTCAAGCCGGGCGATGACCTTCCTGGCCTCGTCGACGTGCCGTTCGTGGCCGGACGGGGAATAGTCACCGAACCGGCCGTTGCCTTCCGTGCGCCCGATGTAGGTGCCCACGGTCGGGTCGAGCTCGACAAGGGTGTCGACCCACTCCTCGGCGATCCTGTCGATCGGCGTCGGAGTGCGCTGGATGTCATGTGTCATGGCACGAGCCTAGGACACGGCGCTCAGGTCGAAGCAGGAACCCCGGTCGGCGTTTCGCGGCGTGCGGTCAGTGCGCCGCTGCGTCCCAGTTCTCGCCTCGGCCCACCTGCACGTCCAGCGGCACGAGCAGGTCGGCGCCCGTCTCCATCTGGTGCGTGACAAGCTGCCGGAGCGCATTCCACTCCCCCGGCGCGACCTCGAACACCAGCTCGTCGTGCACCTGGAGCAGCATGCGCGACTCCATGCCGGCCTCGCTGAGGTCTTCGGCGATGCCGTTCATCGCGATCTTCATGATGTCGGCGGCCGAGCCCTGGATGGGCGCGTTGAGCGCGGCGCGCTCCGCGTTCTCGCGCAGCACCCGGTTGGAGCTGTGCAGTTCGGGGAACGGACGGCGACGGCCGAAGATCGTCTCGGTGTACCCGTCGACCTTCGCCTGCTCGACGACGTGGCGCAGGTAGTCGCGCACCGCGCCGAACCGCGCGAAGTAGTCGGTCATCAGCTGCTTGGCCTCGGCGGTTTCGATGCGCAGCTGGCGGGACAGGCCGAACGCGCTGAGGCCGTAGGCGAGGCCGTACGACATCGCCTTGACCTTGGAGCGCATCTCAGAGGTGACGTCTTCCGGCGCGACGCCGAAGATCCGCGAGCCGACGAACCGGTGCAGGTCTTCCCCGGCGTTGAAGGCCTCGATCAGCCCGGCGTCCTCGGAGAGGTGCGCCATGATCCGCATTTCGATCTGCGAGTAGTCGGCCGTGAGGAGGCACTCGGAGCCCGCGCCGGCGTGGAACGCGGCGCGGATGCGGCGGCCCTCCTCGGTGCGGATGGGGATGTTCTGCAGGTTCGGGTCGCTCGAGGAGATCCGCCCGGTGGCCGTGCCGATCTGCACGTAGTTGGTGTGGATGCGCCCGGTCGAGTCGATGGCCTTGTCGAGCGTTTCGACGATCTGGCGCAGCTTGGTGGCGTCGCGGTGCTTGAGCAGCAGGTCGAGGAACGGGTGCGGGTTGCTGGCCTGCAGGTCGGCGAGGGCGCCGGCATCCGTGGTGAACCCGGTCTTGTTCGCCCGGGTCCGGGGCATGCCGAGCTGGTCGAAGAGCACGTCCTGCAGCTGCTTGGGCGAGCCGAGGTTCACCTCCCGGCCGATTTCGGCGTAGGCGCCGGCGGCGAGGGTGGCCGCGCGCTCCCCCAGCTGGCTGGACAGGGCCGCCAGCTGGTCGTGCGAGACGGCGACGCCGGCCAGTTCCATGTCGGCCAGGGCCAGGAGCGTCGGCATCTCGATGTTGGTCAGCACGCGGCGCGAGCCGGCGTCGAGCAGGTCGAGCACCGCGGCGGAGAGGCGCAGGGTGTACCAGGCCTGGAGGGGCAGCCCGCCGGCCTGCGACTCGTCGGGGACGAGCTGGTTCGGGTCGTGTACGGGGAGCGCTTCCTCGAGGTAGCGGGAGACCAGGTCGGAGAGGGTCTTGTCGGGTCCGCCCGGGCGCAGCAGCCACCCGGCGACGAGCGTGTCGACGGTGAGGCCGGAGAACGGCAGGTTGACCCGCCGCATGGCCTTGATCTGCTGCTTGGCGTCGTGCATGATCTTGGGCGCGTCGCTCGCGAGCCAGGCCTCGAACGGCGCGTAGTCGGCGCGTCCGGGCTGCCAGTGCAGGTTGAGTGTGTCCGTGGGCCCGGCCAGGCCGAATCCGATCGGGTTGCCGTCGAAAACCTCGACGGTCAGGCCGAGGCCGGTCGGGGATGCGGCCGTCGCACGGGTGATCCAGGCGGCCAGTTCCTCGTCGAGCAGGTCCCTGGCGATCGGCGCGGCCCGAACCTCCGGGCGCGCCGCGGCCGGGGCGGCGACGGATGCCGCGTCGGCGGCTTCTCCGCCCTCGAGCTTGATCACGCGTTCGAGCAGGGTTCTGAATTCGAGGCGGCCGAAGACGTCGCGCACGGCCTGCTCGTTGATGGGCGAACGTGCGAGATCCCCGAGATTGACCGGGAGGTCCAGGTTGGTGACGAGGTGGTTGAGGCGACGGTTGCGGATCGCGTTTTCCTTCTGCTCGCGCAGGTTGTTGCCGACGACGCCCTTGATCTCGTCGGCGTGCTCGAGAATTCCGTCCAGGCTGCCGTACAGGCCGAGCCACTTCACGGCGGTCTTCTCCCCCACCTTGGAGATGCCGATCAGGTTGTCGCTGGTCTCGCCGACGAGCGCGGCGACATCTGGGTACTGCGCCGGGTCGATGCCGTACTTCTCCCGGACGCGTGCCGGGTCGTAGCGGGTCAAAGCTGAGACGCCCTGGCTCGCCGGGTACAGCAGGGTCACGTCGTCGTTGACCAGCTGGATGGTGTCGCGATCGCCGGAGACGAGGAGGACGTAGTAACCCTCCTGCACGCCGCGGACCGAGAGCGTCGCGAGGATGTCGTCGGCTTCGTAGTCTTCCTTGGTCAGCGTGGCGATGTTCATGGCCTTCAGGGCCGCTTCGAGCAGCGTGATCTGGCCGTGGAACTCCGTCGGCGTCGCGGAACGGGTGCCCTTGTACTCGGGGTACTCGCGGGTGCGGAACGAGAACCGCGAGATGTCGAACGCGACCGCGATGTGGGTCGGTTTCTCGTTGCGGAACAGGCTGAGCAGCATCGACAGGAAGCCGTGGATGGCGTTCGTGTGCTGCCCGTCGTGGGTCTGGAAGCTGTCCACTGGGAGGGCATGGAATGCCCGGAATGCCAGCGAATGGCCGTCGATGATCATGAGGGTAGGCTTTTTGGAGTCCAACACAGTCCCAGCCTACAAGCGTCATCGGAGGCGGATGGGCCAGCTAACGAAGGTGAACATGATCAATCAGACCGAGGACGCCCTCGACTGGGTGCAGCAGCGCGGCGCCGGTGCACTCGCGGCCAAGATGGGCATCGAGTTCCTGGAATTCTCGATTGAGCGGGCCGTGGCGCGGATGCCGGTCGAGGGCAACACCCAGCCGGCGATGCTCATGCACGGCGGAGCATACGTCGTGCTCGGCGAATCGCTCGGGTCGATGGCGGCGAACCTGTTCGCGGGCGAGGGTCGGCTGGCGGTCGGGATCGAGATCAACGCCACGCACACCCGGTCGGCGACATCCGGTTTCGTGACGGGCGTGTGCACGCCCGTGCACCTCGGCCGCACCCTGACGACGCACGAAATCGCGGTCACCGACGACCAGGGCCGCCGCTGCTCGACCATGCGCATCACGAATCTGATCAAGGAAACGCCGACGCGGGCATAACCGCGACCGGCTTAACGACGGCAGGGCCGGGGAGATCCCCGGCCCTGCTTTGGGCAAGGTCTCTACTTCTTGACGGAGAGCTGCTCGATGATCGCCTGGGAGACGTCGTGCATGGTGAGGCGACGGTCCATGGATGCCTTCTGGATCCAGCGGAATGCCTCCGGCTCGGAGAGGCCCATCTTCTCGTTCAGCAGACCCTTGGCCCGGTCGACGAGCTTGCGGGTCTCGAACCGCTCGACGAGGTCGGCGACCTCGGCCTCGAGGGTGATGATCTGGCTGTACCGGGAGAGGGCGATCTCGATCGCCGGCAGCAGGTCGTTCGGGGTGAACGGCTTGACCACGTAGGCCAGCGCGCCGGCCTCCGTTGCGCGCTCGACGAGTTCCTTCTGGCTGAACGCCGTCAGCAGCACAACCGGGGCGATGTGGGCCTTGGTGATGCGCTCGGCGGCGGAGATCCCGTCGAGGTGCGGCATCTTGACGTCCATGATCACGAGGTCGGGGCGCAGTTCGGTGGCCAGCGCGACCGCGGTCTCGCCGTCGCCGGCTTCGCCGACTACTTCGAAGCCGTTGTCACGGAGAATCTCGACGATGTCGAGACGGATCAGGGACTCATCCTCGGCAACGACAACGCGGCGGGGAGGTGCGGGGGTAATCTCTTGGTCGGTCACAGCCAAAAGCCTACGGTATTCTGAGGCAGGTGTTGTGAGCCGGTGTGGCGGAATGGCAGACGCGGAGCACTCAAAATGCTTTGTTCGAAAGGACGTGTGGGTTCGAGTCCCACCACCGGTACCAACACCTCACTCGGCGTCCCAGCCCCTGCTGCGCGCGCCGAGTTCCGGACAAGACGCCTTCCCACTCGCTGCGAAGGTATGTGAAGGTACTATCTCCGCGATTCAACGGTGCGTTGGGCGGGCCGCCCACCAGGCGAACGCGTCGTTCACGACGTCGTCGATCCAGGGGAACCGGTCGAGCGCATCGATCTCGGCGCGGCGAAACCAGCCCAGCTCCGACACTTCGTCCTGCTCCAGCCACTGGGTGCCCGTTTTCAGGCGGCACGCGTACACGGTTGTGACGTAGGAAACCCGGTCGCCGTTCGGATACGTTGCCGCGAGCCGTTGTCCGCCGTAACTGCCGACGATCCCGAGCACGTCGCCGTCCGCGCCGGTTTCCTCCATCAGTTCCCGCCGCACGGCATCGAGGGGCTCCTCGAACGGTTCGATCCCACCACCGATGAACCCCCACTTGTCGCCGGGGACGTGCCGGGCCAGCAAGAGCCGGTCCTGACCGTCGAAAACAGCCGCGGTGACCCCGGGGAGAAGCACGACCTCGTGCCCGATTCGTCGGCGAAGGTTCAGGACATAGTCGGACGCAGGCATGCGGCCACCCTACATTGGGGGGTGTTGGGTTGCGGACAAGACACCGTCCCGGGCGAAATGAAGGTGTCTTGTCCGCGACTCAACGGGCGGGACGCAACCACGCGACAGCGGAGACGCGAGAGAGGCCGCGCGGCGCGTCGGAAGACGAGCCGCGCGGCCTCTCGTGGAGGTGCTAGTTCCGGGCGTACGCCGGGGCGACCTCGTTGTGGGCATCGCCGACGCGGTGCACGCGGATGTCGTTGGTCGAGCCGACGATTCCGGGAGGGGATCCGGAGATCACCACGACCTTGTCGCCGATTTCGGCCAGACCTTCGCCGAGGAGGATGTCGTCCACCTGTCCGAACATGGCGTCCGTGTGGGTGACCCGGCCGACCAGGTAGGTCTGGATGCCCCAGGTGAGGGCGAGGCGGCGGCGGATGCCGGGCTCCGGGGTGAAGGCCAGCATGGGGATCTTCGACCGCAGGCGGGACATCCGCCGGGCCGAGTCGCCGGACTCGGTGAAGATGCAGAGGTACTTCGCGTCGACGAACTCGGCGACCTCGATCGCGGCGAGGGTGATCGCCCCGCCCTGGGTGCGCGGCTTGTTCGTCAGCGGCTGGATGCGCTCCAGGCCGTGCTCCTCGGTGGAGACGATGATGCGCGACATGGTCTGCACCGTGACGACCGGGTATTCGCCGACGCTCGTCTCACCGCTGAGCATGACGGCGTCCGCACCGTCGAGCACGGCGTTGGCGACGTCGGAGGTTTCCGCGCGGGTGGGCACCGGTGAGTGGATCATCGACTCGAGCATCTGGGTGGCCACGATGACCGGCTTCGCCATGCGGCGGGCGATCTCGACGGCGCGCTTCTGAACGATCGGCACGGCCTCGAGCGGCAGCTCGACGCCCAGGTCACCACGGGCGACCATGATGGCGTCGAAGGCGGCGATGATCTCTTCGAGGTTGTCGACGGCCTGCGGCTTCTCGATCTTCGCGATCACCGGGACGCGGCGGCCTTCCTCGGCCATGATGTTGTGCACGCGCGTCACGTCGGCGGCGTCACGCACGAACGACAGGGCGATCAGGTCGGCGCCGAGACGGAGGCCCCAGCGCAGGTCGGCCTCGTCCTTTTCGGACAGTGCTGGCACGTTGACGGCGACGCCGGGCAGGTTGATGCCCTTGTTGTTGGA
>DHJB01000053.1:20913-23417 GCA_002404115.1 Microbacteriaceae bacterium UBA4731 | reverse complement strand
GAACGACGCGAGCGCATCCGTCGCATCGGCGGGGGCCGATCCGGCGGATGTCTCGAGCGTTTCGGTGGGGGTGGTCATGGTGCAATTCTACTCGCATTCTCTGACATTCGGGCAGAAAAATGCCAGATCAGACGGCTTTTTTCTGTGGATAAGTCACACCAGGTCACCCCTGTGGAGGAGGAGCCTTGCGCACGTCCGCACGAGCGCCTCAACCAGGTTTCGGGGCCGCCGGGGGTATTCACCAGGGCGTGTCCCCAGCCGAGGCTTGGGGGCACGCCCTATGTTGACCCGTCGGACTGTCGGCGTCCGATGTGGCCGTCCGAACTCGCGACTCTACCTACCGGTGCCCGAGCAGGTCACCACAGATGCGGCGCACCGTAACACGCCAGATCAATCAGCAGTCTCCTGGCCTAGGAGCGGACGGAGTCGTCGTCCTGGGCTTTCGGGGCCGATTCCTCCGCGTCCGGGGCCGAATCCTTGGGCTTGCGCCTGCTTTTCACCGCAGTCGCTGTGCCGCTGGCAATCATGTAGCCGGCGTAGGAGAGGAGGAGCACGGCTGCGACGGGGATGATCCACGTCTTGTTCGCGCCATTGACGCCATTGTTCACGTAGCCGATGAACGGAAGGGAGTACCAGAGGCGACCCTGGATTTGCGCCTCGATCACCGGCTCGTTGTCCGGGTCGCTGTTGTTGTCACCCTTGAGAGTGAACGAGCGGCTGCCATCCGACGAGGAAGCGATGGCGATGATCCGGTGCGTGATCACGCCCGGCTTGCCGGAGCGGATCTGGTAGGTGACGACGTCGCCGATCCTGAGGTCGTCGGGGTTGACCGGACGCACGACGATGAGGGTGCCCGGCGGCAGGCGCGGCTCCATCGAACTGGTCAGGACGGTCAGCGGGATCCCCCCGGCGACCTTCGGAACGACGATGAGCATGACCGCCAGGGCAACGACGAGCAGAAGGAGCGCTCCGCTCAGCGCGACGCCGATGTAGTGCCACAGTCCCTTGGTGCGGGTCATGACTCGTCGTGCTCGCGTCGGCGGCGGCCGACGACCAAGAACAGGCCGACGCCCATCAGGAGGCCGCCCGTCACGAGAAGTGGGACCGCGAAGTCGGTTCCCGTGCTCGGCAGGGAACCCGTCGGCAGGGAGCTCGGTCGAGCAGGAGTGGACGAGATGAGCACGCCATCATCCTTGCACGCGGACGCCGGAAAGGCTCCGGCCTCCGCGTCCCGCATCGCAACCATCAGCCCGATGCTTGCGTTGTCGTGCTGCGCGGTGACACCGGTGAAGTCCGCCATCGTGTACGTGACGACCATTTTCATGGTTGCCCCCGCCGCAATAGATTGCGAGGGCACGATGACCTGGCATTGGGCGATGCTGCGCAGAGTGCCTGACCGGGTGGTGTCCGTTCCGGAGTTCCACGCGGACATTGTGACGCCGTCGGCGAGCTCGCTCGACGAAATCGTCACGTCCCTGGCGCTGACCCGGAGGACGGCGGGTGCGCCGGTGGGATTCCGAACCCACAGGCTGGACGCGATGGAGGCCCGCGGAACGAGCAGCCCGCTCCCATCGAAGAGACCTCCGGCGAGCTCGGGCGAGAAGTGGACGCCGTCCGTGCTGACCAGAAGATCAACCGATGGCGTCGCTTCGCCGGCGGCGGCGCCTGCCAGCGTGACACCGGCGCAGACTCCTGCCGCAAGCGCAACTGCCGCCAGACCGGCAAGGATTCGTGCAGCTTTCATGATCAGATCACCCTCAGCTCACCGTGAAGGATTGGCCCGTTGAGCCGTCGCAGGTCCTCTGCTGCAGCTGCGTTCCGGGCACGGTCGATGCGCCCGGTACTTCAAGGCATTTGCCGCTTGTCCGGTTCACGAAGTGGTACTGGCCCGCGCTCTGCTGAATGACCTCCCACTGCTGGTTGGCGGCCCCGGTGTCGGTTCCGAATTGAGCGCCGGCGCCGTCGCTGAGGCTGCTGCCAGCGATCTCCCAGGCGAATGATTTCGTGGGGTGGATGATCTTGTAGTAATAGCTCCCGGAGATGAGCACGACGTCCCACGGTTGGCTATTCCCATTGCAGGTCGTAGTCACCAACGCTGTGCCGTTGGCCGGTGGATTGCTGGACCCATCCAGGCATAGACCTGAGTTGTTGATCGGTTTGATCTTGTAGGCGGTGGTCGGCGTTAGTGCGAGCGTAATCACGTTCGTCGCGCTGGACGCCGCCGACCGGTTGCCTGCGGCATCCTTGGCCTTGATCGTGTAACTGTAGGTCGTTCCCGCGGTCAGCCCGGTGTCAGTGAATGTGGCCGACGTGACTGTTGCGATGAGCGACGTGCCGCGGTAGACCTCGTAGCCGGTGACCCCGACGTTGTCGGTGGATGCCGCCCAGGTCAGCGTGGCCTGGGTGCCGGTCGTGCCCGACACCACGGGCGTGCCCGGGACGGTGGGAGGAGTCGTGTCGAGTGTTGTCACGGCCGTCGCGCCGGACACCGACCCGTTGCCGGC
>DHJB01000053.1:14806-20803 GCA_002404115.1 Microbacteriaceae bacterium UBA4731 | reverse complement strand
GACGTGACCGTTCCAACGAGCGTGGAACCGCGGTAGACCTCATAGCCGGTCACACCGACGTTGTCCGTGGACGCCGCCCAGGTCAGCGTGGTCTGCACGCCGGTCGTACCCGACGCCACGGGGGTGCCCGGGACGGTGGGAGGAGCCGTGTCTGTCGTTGTAACGACGGTCGCACCGGACACTGACCCGTTGCCGGCAGCATCCTTCGCCTTGATCGTGTAGCTGTAGGTCGTTCCCTGGGTCAGACCGGTGTCGGTGAACGTCGTCGAGGTGACCGTTCCAACGAGCGTGGCACCGCGGTAGACCTCATAGCCGGTCACGCCGACGTTGTCAGTGGACGCAGCCCAGGTCAGCGTGGTCTGCACGTCGGTCGTACCCGACGCAACGGGGGCGCCGGGGGCCGTCGGAGGAATCGTGTCCAGCGTCGTCACAACGGTCGCACTGGACACTGACCCGTTACCGGCAGCATCCTTCGCCTTGATCGTGTAGCTGTATGTCGTTCCCGGAGTCAGCCCGGCGTCCGTGAACGTCGTCGAGGTGACAGTTGTGATGAGAGCGCCGCCGCGGTAGACCTCGTAACCGGTCACGCCGACATTGTCCGTGGACGCAGCCCACGTCAACGTGGTCTGCACACCGGTCGTGCCCGACGCCACCGGCGTGCCCGGGGGGGTCGGAGCGGTCGTGTCGAGCGGCGCCAGGGTGGTCACGCTCGTCGGGAGAGAAATCGCCCCGTTGCCGACGACGTCTTTCGCCTTGATCGTGTAAATGTAGGTCGAACCGGCAGTCAGACCGGTGTCCGTAAACGTTGTCGACGTGACCGTTCCAACGAGCGTGGTGCCGCGGTAGACCTCATAGCCGGTCACGCCGACGTTGTCCGTGGATGCAGCCCACGTCAACGTGGTCTGCACACCGGTCGTGCCCGATGCCGCCGGCGTGCCGGGGACGGTGGGAGCGGTCGTGTCAAAGACGGACTGTGTCGCCATCGCGGTGTCCGTGGCCGACCAGTTCCCCACTGCGGAGACCAGACCAAGAGTGGCGACCAGCGATCCCGCGGAGTTCGCGGACACTTGCGTGGGCGTGAGCGACGTGCTCACGCAGTAGACCACTGCGCCTCCGGCATCCAGGGATCCGGTCAGGGTTGTCCCTGCCGCCCAGGTGCTCGAGACCGTGCCGGAGCCCGTGCCGGGAACGGGGAGCGCGCAGCTGGACGCGAACAGGACCGGCCACGTAGTGACGAGCGCCTGGGCAAGCGGATTCGCGGCGGGTGCGCTCAACGTGAGCGTGTACGGGGCCGGGATCGTGCCCGTGTTCGTCACGATGATCGGCGCCGTGGCTGTGGTCACGGTTGGGCTGTACTGAACAGCGAGGGAACCGAACCCGGCCTGCTTGATGCCGATGGTTCCGGAAGTCACGGATGCCGTGGTGCCGACGGGCGAAGTCGTCCAGCTCGCACTGGCGACCCCGGTGCCGACGAGGATGAAGAATAACGTCAGCCCGACGGACACGGCGAGACGGTGAACCCGTCTGCCGGGCGCGCGGTTCGTCCTGTTTGTCATGGCTCAGTCCTGGATTCCGTCGATGAGGATCCCGAAGTTCGCGGCCGATTGCCCCTGGCTCCCGGGGACGGCGGTCAGGGGCATCGCCACGGATACGCAGAATGTTGCGGAGCTGCCGACGGCTAGCGCGGACCCGACAACTGCGGTCGTCGCCGAGGGGAACGTTCCCGTCCACGCCGGCGTGAAGGTGCCGTTCGAACACGCGGCCGGTGAGGCCACGATGCCCACGCCGATCGTGAGCGACTGGGAGAAAGGCGTGGTCGCCGTCGGTGAGGTCAGCCCGGTGATTCGCACAGAGAGCGGGACGTCACCGGTGTTCGTGACCGTCGCCGCGCCGTACGTGATGAGGCCGGGATAGAGCGCCGTCGTCGACATGGTGAGCGGCGAGACCGCGAGGGCGGCCGTCCCCGATGTGATCGTCGCCGCCGACTCTGTGGAAGCGCTCGAGTTAAGGAGGGCGTACGCGCCCCCTGCCGCCAGGACGGCGAGGCAGATCGCGACGGCGACCGAGGCGACGGCCTTGGTCATCGAGCGGAAGGAGCGAGTCCTGTCCGGTGGCGATGAGGACATCCGGCACATCCCCTTCCGCGATTCCTGAGGTGAGAGGTAGAACTGATGGAAGTGCGCCCGTCGTCGGGCCGGCGGGCGCACTGGTTCTGCCGGCTAGAGCGGCTGGGTCTGGGTCTGGTTCAGGGTGACGAGGAGGTTGTCCAGGTCCACGGATCCGAGCTTGGCGTCGTTACTGCCGTCGTCGAGCGTACCGGCGGGGAACGTGAGCGTCACGACGACGGTCACTGCATGTGTTCCGGACTGTACGACGTAGGTGGCGGGGGTCGTGGCGGGAGCCAGGTCCGCCGTCGTGACACTGTGGTTGTCGGGATCGTTGAGGTACGCGGCGAGGGTGTCATCAGCGAGGTTGCCCGGGGTCGTCGCCGTGACCGAAGCGTCGGCGAGCCCCAGCTCGGCCGTCAGGTTGTCCCCGTCAGCGGTGACCGTGACGTCCTGCGTGTACGTCAGGACGTCACCCGGAACGATCCGGTAAGCGCCGATATCGGTGATGTCACCGTTCTGGTCAGCCCAGACGCCGGTCGAATCGAGGGCAACGGAGAGGTTACCGGCAGTGATCGTCCCGGTGTCGAGGTTTGCCGAGTCGTTCCACAGCGCGAACGTGCCTGCGCCGCCGAGGAGGAGGGCCACACCAGCAGCGCCGGCGATTGCACCCTTGAGGAGCTTGTTCATGATCGTTCCCTTCGCGACATCCAGGATGTCGTTAGTTGCAGGCCGTTCCCCGAAGTTGGAGCTGAGCTGCGTACTGAGGTTTTGAGCGTGATATCGCGATAGGCACGAAGTCTGATCTGGTGTTCCCCGCCCGGACAAGCCGGACCGAGATCTGCGCAAACGGTTTCGCCTTTCGGCTGCTCCGACTGCTACGCCATCCCCTGTCAGAAACTATATCTAGGACAGACAGATCAGTCTGTCCCGGCCTTACCCCCAGAGTGAGGCACGCGCCGGTAACGGCGCGTCCGGCGGCATGCTGTTCGAGAGCCCGGGTATCCTACGAATTTCGTCGTGCTCCTGTCGCCTGACGCACAAATCAGTCGCGTGGCGCAGGACTGACGCATGAATGTAAACGCATAGACCGTGCCGGCCTCAGCTGGAGCCCTTGCTTATCTGGCGCCGTGGAGCGCCTGTTCCATCACGAAGTCCTCCTGCGGCTCGGGGCCGACCATGAAGGTCTTGGCCCCGACAACGGCGAATCCGCTCTTCTCGTAGAAGCGGATCGCGCGCGCGTTGCGCTGGTTGACCCCCAGCCAGACGCCGGCAGCGCCGCCTGCGCCGGCCGCCTCAAGGGTCGCTGCCATGAGCGGCGCGGCAAGCCCGGCGCCGTGGTGGCCGCTGCGCACGTAAACCTTGCTCAGCTCGACGGTCGGCCGGTGGGTGATCGCGGCGGCGACATCCGCGTCTCCGGGCTCGCCGAAAATGAGCATCGTATAACCGGCAGCGACGTCGTCGTCGTACGCCAGACGGATGTCCCTGGCCGGGTCGGCAAGGTAGCCGGCGAAGCGCTGCACGCTCAGGTGCTCCGCGATGAACTCCGCGATCGACTCCGGCGGGGTGCCGGGAGGGCAGGCCAGCGCGAAGGTCGCGGCGGCCAGCTCGGCCAGGGCCGCGGCATTCGTCGGAATGGCCTGGCGGATGATCAGCGTCATCCCGTCAGCCTACGATGCGGGTGCGTCGGCCGCCTACGCCAGCGTCAAGGCCGCGCAGCCCCCTCGCGCCCCCTGACCCCGCACACGCGAAGGCGGGCAACCTGTCGCTTCGAGGGGGGAATCGAAGCGACACGTTACCCGCTGTCGCGGTGCGTGCGTGGTGTTAGAGGAAGCGGGCGTAGGCGCCGACCGTGAGGAAGGTGGGGAACTCCGGCTCCAGCGCGGCGGTGCGGAACACCGCGAGCGCATCGTCGAAGCGGTCCCCCGGCGTGCGCTCGAGACCGGCGAACACGTCGGCGACGATCTCCTCGACCCAGCTGCGGTCGATCCGGCGACCCTCGGCGGTGACCGAGTTGTCGTGGATCCACTGCCAGATCTGCGACCGTGAGATCTCGGCGGTGGCCGCATCCTCCATCAGGTTGTCGATCGCCGCGGCGCCGACACCCCGCAGCCAGGATTCGATGTAGCGCAGCGCGATGATCACGTTCCCCCGCACGCCGGCCTCGGTGATCTGGCCGCCGATGGATGCCACGTCGAGCAGCTCCGCGGCGGTGACCCGCACCTCGTCCCTGGTGCGCTCGAGCTGGTTCGGGCGCTGCCCGAGCACGGCGTCGAACTCCGCCTGCGCGGTGGGGATGAGGTCAGGGTGCGCCACCCAGGTGCCGTCGAAGCCGTCGGTTGCCTCGCGGCGCTTGTCCGCTGTCACCTGCTCGAGGGCCCGCGCGGTGACCTCGGGGTCCCGCCGGTTCGGGATGAACGCGCTCATGCCGCCGATCGCGTACGCCCCTCGTCGGTGACAGGTCGACACCAGCAGCTCGGTGTACGCCCGCATGAACGGCACGGTCATCGTGATCTGCTTGCGGTCCGGGAAGACGAACCGGCGTCCGCGGGCGCGGAAGGTCTTGATGATGCTGAAGATGTAGTCCCAGCGCCCGGCGTTCAGCCCGGCGCAGTGCTCGCGCAGCTCGTAGAGGATTTCCTCCATCTCGAAGGCGGCCTGGATCGTCTCGATCAGCACGGTCGCGCGGATGGTGCCGCGCGTGATGCCGAGGCGCCCCTCCGAGTAGCTGAAGATGTCGTTCCAGAGGCGAGCCTCCAGGTGGCTTTCGAGCTTCGGCAGGTAGAAGTACGGGCCGCTGCCCTGTTCGATCAGTCGGCGCGCGTTGTGGAAGAGGTACAGTCCGAAGTCGATGATGCTGCCGGATGCGGCCATCCTCCGGTTCGCCCGGTCGACGAAGGTCAGGTTCTTCTCCACCAGGTGCCAGCCGCGCGGACGCATCACGATGGTCGGCGTCTCGGTGGCGGTGACCGTGTACTCCTTGCCCTCCGGGCTGGTGAAGCTGAGCTGCCCGCGCACGGCGTCGAACAGGGTGAGCTGCCCCTCGACCACGTTGGCCCAGGTGGGGCTCGTGGCATCCTCCTGGTCGGCCAGCCACACCTTCGCGCCTGAATTCAGCGCGTTGATCGCCATCTTGCGATCGGTGGGTCCGGTGATCTCGACCCGGCGGTCCTCGAGGCCAGGTCCTGCGCCGGCAACGGTCCAGTTCGGGTCATGACGGATGTGCGCGGTCTCGGTGAGGAATTTCGGGTCCCGTCCGTTCGCGGCATCCACTCGCGTCTTCAGCCTGGCGGCCAGCAGGTCGTGCCGCGTGCCGGCGAACCGCTCGTGCAGCTCGGCGAGGAACTCGAGCGCCTCCGGCGTGAGGATTTCCTCGTAGCGGGGGCCGACCTTGCCGGTGATCTCCAGCTGGGGCCGGATCGTGGCGAAGCTGCCGGTGTTTGCGCTGCGGCGATCGATGGTCGCCAGGGGCGTGATGTTCATGGTCTTGTCTCCTTGGAATGTTGGGTGCGGACGGCCGGGATGCCCCGGCCGCCCGGGGTGCTTAGAACTGCTCGGCCTCTGTGGAACCGACGAGGGCGAGGGTCGCGCTGGTGGGGTTGAGCGCGGTGGCGATCTTGTCGAAGTAGCCGGTGCCGACCTCCCGCTGGTGGCGGGTGGCGGTGTAGCCGTCCTTCTCGGAGGCGAATTCGGCCTCCTGGAGTTCGACGTAGGCACTCATCTGGCGTTCGTTGTAGCCCTTGGCCAGGGTGAACATGGAGTGGTTGAGCGAGTGGAAACCGGCCAGGGTGATGAACTGGAAGGTGTAACCGGCCTTCGCGAGTTCGCGCTGGAAGGCTTCGATCTGCGCGTCGTTGAGGTGGGACTTCCAGTTGAACGACGGCGAGCAGTT
>DHJB01000053.1:14364-14688 GCA_002404115.1 Microbacteriaceae bacterium UBA4731 | reverse complement strand
GAACGACGGCGAGCAGTTGTAGGCGAGCTTCTTGCCGGGGAACTGCGCGTGGATCTCCCTGGCGAAACGCTGGGCGAGTTCGAGGTCGGGCTCCGAGCTCTCCACCCAGATCAGGTCGGCGTACGGTGCGTAGGCGAGACCGCGGGCGATGACGACGTCAATGCCGTTCTGGGTCTCGTAGAAGCCCTCCGCCGTGCGTCCGCCGGTGAGGAACTCCTGATCGCGCGGGTCGATGTCGCTCGTGATGAGCGTCGCGGCGAGGGCGTCGGTACGGGCGATGACGAGGGTCGGCACGCCCGCGACATCCGCCGCCAGCCTGGCCGC